>CAYWQL010000016.1:0-38183 GCA_964460755.1 uncultured Oscillospiraceae bacterium
TTGGTGCCGGTGGCGGGGGTCGAACCCGCACGGTGTTGCCACCACGGGATTTTGAGTCCCGCACGTCTGCCAATTCCATCACACCGGCGAAAAACGCTTTTATATTATATCAAACAAAATTTATTTTGTACAGTATTTTTGCGCGGTGGCTTTTATTCATTGCGATGCATATTTATTAAGTAGTTTCAAAATATTACAAACCGTTTTTAGGGTTGTATTTAATTTATATTCTGATATACTTAATCGTTACAAGCCCAAAACGGAGAAACATAAATGAAAAACGGATTAATTAAAGAAAAAGACTTTTACAAAACGCTGCTCGCGATAGCTATACCTATCGCGCTTCAGAATATTATCAACTTTGCCGTGCAGATGCTCGACACGGTTATGGTCGGCTCGCTTGGCGACGATGCGCTTTCGGCGGTTTCGCTCGCGAACCAACCCTTCTTCCTTTACATCGTCTTTGGCTTTGGAATAGCCTCTGGCGGCGCGGTGCTTATCGCGCAATATTGGGGCAAGGGCAACATCGACGCGGTGCGGCGTATTATCGGTATTTCAATACGCTGTATGATAGTTGTGTCGATTGTTTTTACCATACTCGGATACACCTTCCCGCGTGAGATACTGCGCCTTTTCAACAAGGACGAGGCGGTTATTGAAATCGGCGCCAAATATCTGAAAATAGTGATTTTTTCATATTTCTTCAGCGGGGTAAGCAGCTGTTATTTAAACACTATGCGCGGAACGGAAAACGTCAAGCTTTCAACCCTCGTTTATACCTTCTCGTTTCTGGTTAATGGCTTTTTCAACTACTGCTTTATCTTCGGCAAGTTCGGCTTTCCCGAATTTGGCGCGGCCGGCGCGGCTATCGGAACCCTTATCGCGAGGTTTTGCGAGTTCGCGATTGTTATGGCTTATGGAAACTTTATCGAGAAAAAGGTCGGCTTTAGGATTAAACACATTTTCAGAATTGAGCAGGAGCTTTTTCCCGACTTTATTCGCCACAGCCTTCCCGTTATCGGAAGCGAATTTATTTGGAGTATGGGCGCGCTCGTTCAGACGGCGATTATCGGAAACCTCAGCACAACCTTCGTCGCCGCAAACAGTATAGCGAATGTCCTTCAACAGCTTGCTATGGTTATGATGTTCGGCATAGGAAATGCCGCCGCGGTTATAATGGGCAAGACGGTCGGTAGCGGCGATATAGAAAAAGCCAAGAAGATGGGAAAGACCTTTATTTTGCTTTCCATCGGCGTCGGTGTTGTATCCTGCGGCCTTATCCTTGTCCTTCGAAATCCGATGCTTCTTATCTATAACGTAACGGAGGAAACCAAAAACCTCGCCTATCAGATTATGGGCGTTATGGCAATCATAATGTGCGGAAGCGCGATTGAAATAACAAGCATAATGGGTATTCTTCGCGGAGCGGGCGACACCAAGGTCGCCTTCGCTATCGACGCGGGCTGTACGTGGGGAATAGGCGTTATTATGGGTTACCTTGCGGGCTTCGTATGGCACCTGCCGCTGATATGGGTGTTTGTTTGTCTGAGAAGCGATACTGTTGTAAGAATTACGATTTGTCTTATTAGAATTTTTCGTGGAAACTATATAAAAAACGTCACAAGAGAATTATAAAATAAATTTGTTGACTTATTTTTGTATAACAGTTATAATAATTCAGTACGATTTCCTATTATTTTATGATAGGATGCCAAAATTCAGGAGAAAATAAGATAAAAAACACAACAGATAGTTCTTTGGCGCGGCAAATTGCCGCGTATATGCCATATATACAGAAAAAGGCTTACTCGATAAAAATGGCGGGACTTGAGAAGGACGACCTCGTTCAGGAGGGTTTAATCGGTCTTTTCAAGGCAATAGACAGTTACGACAAACAACTTGGCACGGCGTTTTCAACCTATGCGATTACCTGCATAAACAACTGTATCAATTCTGCGGTAAAGCAAGCGGCGCGAAAAAAGCATCTGCCGTTAAATGGCTACCTGTCCTTGAGCACACAGGACGGAATAGAGCTAAAGGACGAGTGCTCACTCGAGGATATCGCAATCTCGAAGGAGGAGTACGACGCCCTTCAAAAGAAGATTAACGACGACCTTTCGGATTTCGAAAGGGATGTTCTCGCCTTGTACCTCCGAGGGTACGATTATACTGCTTTGGCCGAACGACTTGATACCACCGCGAAATCTGTCGACAACGCACTACAAAGAGCGAGAAAAAAACTTAAACCAAAACGGCGGGATTAATGCCGCTGTTTATATGCCCTTTGTAGCTCAATGGAAGAGCGTTGATTTCAAAGATGTCGGGTCGGTACCGTCCAAGGGCAAATCATTATTTTTTCACCCATTTTAAGAGGAGACAAACATGTACGAAGACAAAACCCTAGTATGCAAAGAATGTGGAGCAGATTTCATTTTTACAGCCGGTGAGCAGGAGTTCTACGCCTCTCGCGGATTTGAGAATGAGCCCCAGAGATGCAAGAACTGCCGCGACGCTCGCAAGAATGCCGGTCGTTCCAACCGTGAAATGTTCACAGCCACTTGCGCTTCCTGCGGAGCAGAAGCGAAGGTACCCTTCAAGCCCCGCGAGGACCGTCCTGTTTATTGCAGCGACTGCTTCGCAAAGATGAAGGAAGCTGAATAAGCTTTAGCTTTATATTGAATGGTAGAAGGCGCCCGTTTGCGGGCGCCTTTTTTGCGCCGACATTAGGCGTTGCTAAAAACGCCGTTTAGGTGGTATAATAACACTATAACCACAAAAAAGGAGAAATGAAAATGAGTATAGATAAAAGCTCTGTTATCGGCGATGTGCTTGACAGGTATCCTGACACGGCGGAATTTTTTCTCGAAATCGGTATGCACTGCCTTGGCTGTCCGTCGGCTCGCGGTGAAAGCATAGAGCAGGCGTGCATGGTTCACGGAACCGACGCCGACGCGCTTGTAAACAAGATTAACAAGCTTATAGGCGAATAGTTTGAAAAAACAGAGTTGCCGAGCCGAGTTTTTTAGCTCGCTCGGCGCTTTTTATGTTGTTGCGGTGGAAAGATGAGTCAAACAAGGCTTTCGAAAAGGCTTGAGCGCGCGGCGAACGCTGTTCGCGAGGGTAAACGGGTTGCGGACGTCGGCTGCGACCACGGTAAGCTGTGCGCCTATTTAGTTTTAAGTGGGAAAGCTCAATTTGCCACGGCAATCGACATAAGCGCGCCGTCGCTTGAGAAGGCGAAAAGTCTTTTCAAATCGCTTAATATTGAGAACAAAACGAAAACGCTTCTTTGCGACGGACTTTCCGCCCTTTCGTGCGATGAGGCGGACGACGTAGTTATCGCGGGAGTGGGGTACGATACCATAGCGGGCATTATTGACGCCTGCGGCTGGATAAAGGACGCGAGCAAACGTCTTGTGCTCGTTCCCGCTTCTCACCACGAGCGTGTTCGAAAATACCTTTATGCCAACGGCTTTGTTATCCAAGGTGAAAGCGCGGTATATGAGGACGACCAAAGCTACACCGTAATAGTCGCCGCATACTCCGGCGATAAAAAAGAAATATCAGACGGCTTCGCGTGGCTTGGTCTTATAAAGCCCGACGCACAGGACGGTGCTGAATATATAAAGCGTGTGCTCAACGTACAAAAAACGATGCTTAACGCCCCCTGCGAACAGGAAAAAAAAGAGCGGGCGAGGGCGATAATAGAATATATTGAAAAGGAGCTAATATGATAGCGACGAAACAGCTTTACGAAATTATAGATGATATTGCGCCCTTTTCCCTTGCCGTCGATTGGGATAACGTCGGAATACTTGTCGACTTAAAAAACGAAACGGAAAAAATTCTTTTCGCACTCGACGTGACAAGAGAGGTTATCAACGAGGCGGCTTCACTTGGCTGTGGCATAATAGTGAGCCATCATCCCGTTATTTTCAGCGGGATAAAAAGTCTTTCGGAAAGCGACGCGTATGTTTACGCCGTCAAGAAGGGCGTTTCAGTTATTTCGGCACATACAAATTTCGATGTCGCCAAGGGCGGAGTTAACGACGCGCTTTGCGAGCTTCTCGGATTTTCTTCGCAAACGGTTTTCCATATCGGACGCGGCGTGAAAATTAATAAAACGACCGGAAGCGAGCTTGCGAAGACGGTGAAGGAAAGGCTTAATTTAACGTCGGTCGGCGTGATTAATCCGAAAAAAACAGTTGAGCGTGTCGCGATAGTCGGCGGCGCGGGCGGCGACGATATTATTTTTGCCGCTGAGGAGGGCTTTGACGCGCTTATAACGGGCGAAATTAAGCACCACGAAGCGGTCGCGGCAAAGGAGCTTTCGCTTTGCGTTGTTGCGGCGGGACATTTTGAAACAGAAAGCCCCGCGATGGCGGCATTATCGAAAGCGGTACAAAAAAAGATAGGAAAATCGGCGGAATGCCTTGTCTCAAAGACGAGCGTGTCGCCTTACGAATATATAATTTAGCGGAGGACTGACAATGGCGCTTGACGCGGCAATGCTTGAATACACGGCAAGAAGGCTTAAAGACGAGCTTATCGGCGCGAGGGTGGATAAGATTTTTATGCCCACGCGCGACGAGGCTCTTTTTGCGCTTCGAGGGGAAAACGGGGCGAAAAAGCTCTTTATTTCGGCGCGCTCGGGCGCTTCGAGAATACATCTTACAAGCGAAAGCTTTGACAATCCCGCTGTGCCGCAAGGCTTTTGTATGCTTCTTCGAAAGTATCTTTCCTCGGGACGGATAACCGATGTGCGAACGGTTGACGCAGAGAGAATAGTTTTTATCGACTTTGACGCGCTGAACGAAATGGGCGACCGCGTGAAGCTGGTGCTGTCGGTTGAAATAATGGGACGATACAGCAATATGGTGCTCGTCAGCGAAAAAAACAGGGTTATTGACGCGCTTAAAAGAATTGACGTCGACCAATCGGAAAAGCGCCAGCTTGTGCCGGGCGTGGAATTTACTATGCCGCCCGCGCAGAATAAAACGCCCTTTTTATCGAGCAACGCAAAAGAAATATGCGACAGGGCAACGAGTCTTACGAAGCCGCTTTCCGCGGCGCTTTTGGATACACTTGCGGGAATCGGCCCCGTTGTATGCCGCGAAATTGCGTACAGGGTAACGAAAACCGACGCTGAGGCAAACAGCCTTAACGGTGCGGAAAAGAATAAGCTTGTGGAAATCATCGAGCTTGTTAAACGTGCCGCGGAAGGCGATGGAGAATGTCTTTCGATAATCTACGACGACAAAAAGCCGGTTGAGTTCAGCTTTGTTTCGCTGACGCAATATGAAAACCTTGAAGCGAAAAGCTTTGACGACGTAAATGAGCTTTTTGACAGCTACTACCTTGAAAAGGACAGGGCCGAGCGAATGAAGACGCGCTCGTCCGACCTTTTCCGTCAGGTCAATTCCCTTTACGACCGCGCCGTAAGAAAACAGGCGGCGCGCAAGGAGGAGCTTAACAATACCGAAAAGGCCGCCGAAAAACGCCTTTTCGGCGAGCTTGTGAACGCCAACCTTCACACGCTTACAAAAGGAATGAAATCTGCGGTGCTTCTCAATTATTACACCAACGAAACGGTCAACGTGCCGCTCGACGTGACGAAAACCCCCGTCGCCAATTCACAGAAATACTATAAGGAATACAAGAAGCTGACGACCGCCGCGAAAATGCTAGTTTCGCTGATTGAAGAGGGCGAGCAGGAAATCAGCTATCTTTCATCGGTAAAGTACGAGATAACCGAGGCTCGAACCGAGGAGGATTTTTTACTTATTCGCAAGGAGCTCAAGGAGGCGGGATATCTTCGCGGGTTCAAGTATAAGGAGCAGAAGCGACCGCGGAAGATGAGCGAGTTTATCGAGTACAGGACGAGCGACGGGCTTTCTGTTTTGGTCGGGCGGAACAATGCCGCAAACGAAAAGCTAACCCTAAAAACCGCCGAAAATGGCGACCTTTGGTTTCATGTAAAGAATGCAAGCGGAAGCCACACCGTGCTTCAAGCGGCGGGCGCCGAGCCGTCGGAAGGAGCGTATACCGAAGCCGCCGAAATCGCGGCGTACCACAGCTCATTAAACGGCTCGCAGAATATACCCGTCGATTACACGCGAATTAAAAATGTTAAAAAAGCCGTCGGGCAAAAGACGGGAATGGTTTATTACGAAAGCTACAACACCGCCTACGTTACGCCTGACGAGTCGAAAATCGAGAACCTAAGGGTAAAATAGGAAAAACGCCGTCTCTTCCAATCTCTTCCCTTGGTTGATTTAGCTACAATTATGTAATATAATATAGAATACTTATGTGAAACCGAAACGGGGAGAGCAAGCGATGATTTATTTCGATAACGCCGCGACGACGAGCGTAGCTCCCGCCGTCTGCGACAGGGTGGACGATATCCTTCGAAGCTGTTTCGGTAATCCGAGCTCGCTTTACGATTTGGGCTTTACGGCGCAAAAGGAGCTTGACGGCGCGCGCAAGACGGTCGCCGAGGCGCTCGGCGCGTTTGAGGACGAAATCTATTTTACCGCAAGCGGAACCGAGAGCAACAACCTTGCCGTTCTCGGCTCGGCGCGGGCTCGAAGGGGCTGGGGTAAAGAGGTCGTAATAAGCGGATATGAGCATCCGAGTGTAAACAATTCCGCTCTTGCGCTTGAAAAAGAGGGCTTTCGCGTTATAAAGGTTATGCCCAACGAAAAGGGCGTAATTTATCCCGACGATATATTAAGGCAGGTTAACAAATCGACCGCCCTTGTCGCGGTTATGCGTATTAACAACGAAACGGGCGCGACGCTTGACGTCGACGAAATCGCGAAGAGGGTGAAAAAGATAAACGCCCGCACAGCGGTGCACTGCGACAATGTTCAGGGCTTTTTAAAGCATAAGCTTTCGCACGATTGTATTGATACCCTTTCGGTTAGCGGACATAAAATTCACGCGCCCAAGGGAATTGCGGCGCTTTTTATAAGACGCAGCCTTAATATCGAAAAGGTGATTTTCGGCGGGCTTCAGGAAAAGGGTCTGCGCAGCGGAACCGAAAATGTCGCGTTTGCCTGCGGCTTTTCGAAGGCGGTTGAGTCAGCGCCGAGCATAAACGACAGCCTGAAAAAAGTGAGCGCCCTTAACGACGCCCTTAGGAAGGGGCTTTCGGCGCTTGACGACATTGTGATTAATTCACCCTCCGACGCGAGCCCGTATATACTCAATATTTCGGTTTTGGGCTATCGGAGCGAAACGCTTCTTCATTTCTTTGAGGAAAAGGGAATTTACGTTTCAAGCGGCTCGGCGTGCAGCAGGGGCGAAAAGAGCCACACTCTTTCGGCAATGGGCCTTTCGGGAGAGCGAATAGACAGCGCCGTTCGCATAAGCCTTTGCGAAGCGAACACCCTCGAGGAGGTCGACACATTTTTGAAGGCGGTCAAAGAAGCGAAGACAACCCTCGTTAGGGCGACGGCACACCACACAAATAACAAGAAGTAAGGTCTAAAGATGAGTGAAATTCTTTTGGCAAAATACGGCGAGCTTGCATTAAAGGGGCTTAACAAGGGCACCTTTGAATCGGCTCTTTTGAAAACAATAAGACGGCGCGTCGAAACAGCGGGGAATTTTAAGGTTTACCGCGCTCAGTCAACGATATATATAGAACCCTTGAACAACGAATGCGACGTCGACAAAGCGTGCGAAATGTTAAAGCGCGTTTTCGGCATTTCCGCCATAAACAGAGCGATAATAACGGAAAAAAACTTTGAAAAAATATGCGCGGACGCTGTGGGGTATTTGGATAAGGAGCTTTCCCGCTCCAGGACCTTCAAGGTCAGCGCCAAGCGCTCTGACAAGAGCTTTCCGCTCAACTCTATGGAAATCGGGCGCGACCTTGGCGAATATATTCTTGAGCGATATCCGAATCTTTCGGTTGTTATGAACGAGCCTGACCTTCACGTTGTCGTTGAAATCCGCGATTTCGCCGCCTATGTACATAGCGGAAAAATTGACGCGGCGGGAGGAATGCCCAGCGGAACGAGCGGGCGCGCCGCGGTTATGCTTTCGGGCGGAATAGACAGCCCCGTCGCCGCGTATATGATGGCGAAGCGCGGACTTGATTTGTGCGGTGTGCATTTTATGTCGCCACCCTATACAAGCGAGCGGGCGCAGGACAAGGTTGTGCGGCTCGCGGGTATCGTCAGCCGATATTGCGGAAATCTTCCGCTTTTCTGTGTGCCGTTCACCGAGGTACAAGTTGCGATAAAAAACGGCTGTCCCGAAGAGTTTTTTACGATTTTAATGCGCCGCTCAATGGTGCGAATAACCGAGATGATATGCGAAAAAGAGGGCTGTGACGCGATGATTACAGGCGAAAGCCTTGCTCAGGTTGCGTCCCAAACCCTTTTGGCAATCGGATGCACCGACGAGGCGGCAAATATTCCTGTACTGCGACCGCTTATCGGTATGGACAAAAACGAGATAATCGCGATTTCCAGAAAAATCGAAACCTTTGAAACCTCGATTGAGCCGTATGAGGACTGCTGTACGGTGTTTACGCCCAAGCATCCCAAGACAAAGCCGAAGCTTCGCGAAATATTAGAAGCTGAAAACAAGCTGAATATCAGCGAGCTTGAAAAAGAAGCGGCGAACAACTATACTGTAAAAGTGCTACATTTTGACGATTAACAACAACAAACCGAAGGAGGTGAGCACCTTGAAGGCTGAAATAATCACGGTTGGAACGGAATTACTTATGGGCGCGAGCGAAAACACAAACGCCCTTTATCTTGCGCGCCGTCTTGCGGTTATGGGCTATGAGGTGCACCACCAGACCGTTGTCGGCGACGTTGAACAGGATATTATCGACGCGGTGCGTATTGCCGTGTCGCGAAGCCGTCTTACGGTTTTAACGGGCGGTCTTGGACCGACTGAGGACGATTTGACGAAGGAATCGGTCGCCAAGGCGTTCGATTTCCAGCTTGTCGAAAGCTCCCTTGTGCTCGAAGAGATAAAGAAGTACTTCGATGCCAAAAAAACCGTTATGGCGGAAAACAATAAAAAACAGGCGCAGATAATAAAGGGCAGCGAGATACTCAAAAACCCCAACGGAACCGCGCCCGGACTCTATATCGAGGGCAAGGACAAGCTTATTGCCCTTCTTCCCGGCCCGCCCCGCGAAATGGAGCCGATGTTTGATAACGAGCTTGTCGGAAAGCTTGAAAAATACGACAAGAACCATATCGCAACGACCTCCGTTCACGTTTTCGGAATACCCGAATCTCAGCTTGAAATCGAGGTTAAGGATTTACTTTACGGAGAGAATCCGACAGCGGCGCTCTATGCGAAAACGGGCGAGGTGCATATCAATATCGCCGCGAAAAGCAACACGAAATCAAACGCCGAGGCCCTTGTCAATAAAGAGGTTAAGGCACTTAAAAAGCGCATTGGCGACTGCGTTTATTGCACCGACGGAAGCGAGCTTCATGAAACGGTCGTAAAGCTGCTTAAGGAAACGGGCATAAAGGTGTCGCTTGCCGAAAGCTGCACCGGCGGACTTTTGGCGTCCAAGATAACCGAGGTCGACGGAGCGTCGCAGGTCTTTGAATACGGTATGGCGGCATATGCCGACTGGGTCAAAGAGTCGAGCCTTGACGTCGACGCCGCGGTTATAAGAAAATATACCGCAGTAAGCTCGGTCGCCGCCGCGGAAATGGCGAAGGGCGCGTTCGAAAACGGACAGGCGGATATCGGAATAGGCATAACGGGTCTTGCTGGGCCGACTCCGGGAGAATATCTCGATAAGCCCGTAGGGCTTGTTTATATCGCCCTCGCCGACGAGGAGCACGTCATAGTTAAAAAGTTTAATTTCCCTGCCGAGCGGGGTCGTCAGTACATACGCGAAATGTGCGTCAAGAACGCGCTGGATATGATAAGACGCTTTGTTTTAGGGCTTGTTATCGACGACGCGAGGCAGTTTGACGACAATCAGCTCGCTGATTTGGACAGGGAAAAGCCGAAGAATATAAGCAGTCTCGGCGTTCAGCGCACCCTGCTTACCATTCTTTGTGCTGTGACCATTCTCGGAAGCGGATACCTTGGAATTAACGCGATAAAGCAAAAGCTTGACGAAAACGTCTATGACGACATAAAAACCACCTTTAGCACGACTTCTCTTGAGTCGAACACCAAGGAAATCAGCTTTGACGCTCTTTTGAGCACCAACCCCGACACGGTCGGCTGGCTTTGGTCGGAGGGGCTCGCCATTGACAATGTCGTCGTCGGCGGACGCTCGGACGAGTTTTATAAAACGAGAGATTTTAACGGCAACACGAGCTCGCTCGGCTGTCTTCATGTCGGCGAGGAAACCGACGTTTTTGCTCAGCCCGACAATATCGTCGTATACGGCAACAGCTCGGATTCGGCGCAGATGTTCGGCGCGCTCAAATTTATGACCGACAGCAACTATGTTTCGTCGAATTATCTTTTTAATTTTGCGACCAAGGACAGCCGATACAAATATCAGGTTGTTTCGGTTTTTTACGCGAACGCTGACGAGACAAACGGCGAGGTTGAGGATTTTTATTTAAAAAGTAATTTTGAAAGCTATGACGATTTTAAGAATTTTGTTGTAGACTTAAAAATACGCTCGGTCGTTAACGTCGACCTGCCCATTGTCAACGGCGACAGGTTTTTAACCATGGTTACCGAAACCGGCGACTGGGACGGCGCGCGGCTGGTCGTCGTTGCGAAGCAGGTGAATGCCGAGGCGGAATACACCCTCGCGTCAACGGCGTTTAAAAAGAATATGGCGCCGCTCTTTCCCGAGGCATATCACACAGCTTTCGGAACGGTTTCGCTCGTAAACGAGCAGAATGAGCGCGACAGGCTTTTAAGCTGGATTGCCGAGAACGAACGCGTCGCAAACGGCGTGGTTACGAACAACACTATCGTCGTCGCCGCCGATGGCAGCGAAAATTCTGCGCTGAGGGACGGCGAAACGGCGATTACCGTTATTATGAACGGCGTTGAGGTAACCGATACGCCATTGAATATTGTAAGCAAGATGGTCGCTTACGACACCTCGAGCGATTTCACCGAGGAGGCGATAAAGGCGCAGGCGGTAGCCGCCATTTCGCTGCTTAGATATAATTACGACGACACGGGTATGCCCTCGGTTTCGGGTCAGACCGCGACTGACGAGATTAAAGCGGCGGTAGCGAAGGTCATTAACGAGTGCCTTTATTACAACAACAAGGCGGCATACACACCGTATTTTTCGATATCCGCGTTAAAAACAAACGCGTACGACGAGGTTTTCTCCGATAAGATAGGCGCGTTTCCGTATCTTACGTCGGTGGCGAGCACATACGATTACAACGCCGTCGGATACGAGCGAACGACCAACCTTACGAAGGATATATTTAAGGAGAGAATTGAAAGCTATTACAAAATAACCCTTTCGGACAGTTCAAGCAAATGGGTGACAATCACCGAGAAGACTCAAGCGGGATATGCGAAAACCGTATCCATAGACGGGCAGCTTACCGTGAGCGGATATGATTTGGCGTTTAACTGCCTTTCTCTTCGCTCGGCGTGCTTTACCCTTTCTTGGACGGATAGCGCCGTGAGCATTGCGACAACGGGTTATGGCGACGGCGTAGGTATGAGCCAAAACGGCGCGAACCAGTACGCCAAGCAGAACAGCTGGGACTACAAGAAAATTCTTGAGCACTATTATCCCGGCACGACCCTCGGGCCAATCGAGTGGTAAAAACGAAAAAAGCCTTCGCATAAAGCGAAGGCTTTTATATTTTGTTATTATTTTTTGTAAATGCCCACGAGGGTCGAGCACATCTTGTTGTAGTTTTTTTCAACCTGTGCGCAAATAAGAAGCTGTATCCTTGCGCGGATAAGATTGTGGTCGGGCGAATTGATTTTGAAATAGGTGTTGCCCGACAGATAATCGCTTAGAAACCGCATTCCGAGCTCATAAGAAATCATACGCACACCCATAACGAGGGATTTAAGCTCGTCGCTTGTGAGCACCGATTTTGCCTTGGAAATATATCCTCTTGTAAAAGCCGCGAACCGCTCCTCGTCGAGCTTTACCTTTGTCATATCCCTTTCGTTTTCGTCGCAGCCAAAGCAGGTTGAGCGAACGGCGTCGCCGAAGTCAAAGGCGTAAACTCCCGGCATAACGGTGTCAAAATCAATAAGGCTTACCGCCCTGTCGGTTTCGTCGGAGATAAGCACGTTGTCCATTTTAACGTCGTTGTGCGTAACCCTTGCGGGAAGGTTCATATCAAGTATAAGCGAACAGCTTGTCTTGCGGCTTTCGATAAAGCCAAGCTCTCCTTTAACCGAAGCTAAAAGCTCGGTTGGAGCCGCCTTTGCCGCCGCGACGAAGGCGTCGTATCTTTTCGGGGTATTGTGAAAATCGGGAATAGTAAAATACAGCTTGTCGACAGGGAAGGCGGCAACGTTTGCGTGAAAATCCCCAAGAAGCCGCCCGAAGTCCTCAATCTCCGACAAGGAGGCGTTGTTATCGGGGGAATGGGTGAAGGAAACGAAGCTGCACGCCCGCCAGTATTCGCCGTTGTCCAGAACGAGAAACTTCCCGTTTGGCGTAAGGAAAAACTTAAAAACAGGCTCGTTCGCCTCGGCTTTTTTTGCGAGATAATTTGTTACCGAAACGGCGTTAATCATAACCTCCGTCGGATTTTTAAAAACGCTTGAGTTGAGCTTTTGAAGAATAATGCTCCCTCCGTTTTTAAGACCGACAAGATAGGTGTCGTTGACGTTTCCGCGCCCAAAGCGTCTTACGCTCGCGGGCTCGCTTTCGGTATTAAAATGTTTCGCGATTTCTAAAATTCTTTGCATTTCTCCACCATCATTTTCGCGGCTTTGTAGATATCTCCACAGCCTAAAGTTATGAACAAATCGCCGTCGCGGGCGATGGATAAACAGTAGTCGACAACCTCGTCAAAGGTGTTAAACCAAACCGAGCCGTCGATTTTAGCGGCGAGGTCGGCAGTTGATACGCCGCAGGTGTTTATTTCGCGCGAACCCATAATTTCCGTCATAACGACTAAGTCTGCCTTTTTGAGCGCGTCGGCAAACTCATTTAAAAGAAGCATTGTTCTCGTAAAGGTGAAGGGCTGAAACACGGCGATAACTCGATTATACCCCATTTTCTTCGCCGCGTCGAGGGTGACCGAAATCTCGGTCGGATGGTGGGCGTAGTCGTCAGCTATCGTTATACCGCCGTGCTCGCCGAGAAATTCAAATCGACGCCCGGCGCCCTTAAACTGCCACAGACCGTCTTTTAATTTTTCAAGGTCAAACGCCTTGCCGCTTTCCTTTGAAAGGACTACGGCGGCGCAAAGCGCCGCTGTGGCGTTAAGAACGTTATGACGTCCGGGAACCGAGAGCTTAAATTCGCCGATTACTCCGTTTTTGTCCGACAGGACGAAGGAATAAAAGGCACGGGCATAGTTTTTGACGTCGCTTATGACAAAGTCGTTTTGTGCTCCCTCGCCGAAATAGATGATTTCCTTGTCGACCCCTTCAAGAGCTTTTTTGGTATTGGCGTCGTCGCCGTTCGCGATTATTTTTTTGGTCGTCATTTTAGCGAACTTATTAAACGAGGCTATAACCCCTTCAAGAGAGCCGAAATAGTCAAGATGGTCGGCGTCGACGTTGAGAATTACAGCGTAGTCGGGGGTGAGATGCAAAAAGGTATCCTTAAATTCACACGCCTCACATACGAGCACGTCGCTTTCGCCGTGACGTCCGTAGCCTCCTATCAGGGGAAGCTTGCCGCCGATAACCGCAGACGGGTCAATACCGTCCACAAGAAGCATCGAGGTGAGCATTGAGGTCGTCGTCGTTTTTCCGTGGGTGCCGCAAACACATATGGCGTTCGCATAGTGCCGCGTGACCCAGCCCAAAAGCTCGGCACGCTCGATAATGGGTATATCGTGAGCATGGGCATATTCGACCTCGGGGTTGCCCGAAAGCAGCGCCGCCGTTACTACGACGGCTTCGGCATCACCTACATTCTCGGCGTTATGCCCGATTTTTACGTCGATTCCGAGCTTGCGTTCAAGGTCGATTATGCTTCCCTCGTTGACGTCGCTGCCCGTTATGGTATATCCCTCTTTCAAAAGTATCTCGACGAGTGGGAACATACCCGAGCCGCCGATTCCTATAAAGTGAAGCTTTTTGATTCTCTCAAGAAGCTCGTTGACGTTGAATAACATAGGCGTCTCCTTGCCGATTGGTTTTTTATCATTATATTGCTTTTTAGCCTTAAATGAAACCATTTTGTATTATTTTTTTAAAAAGTTTGCTTATTTTAACCTTGACGTGGTAAAATCGAGTATTATAATATAAAATAACATAATATAATATGAAAAGAGTGAAAAGAAATGGATTTGAAAATCACGAAGGCGGCGACGTTGAAGCCGCTTCCCGAGGACGAAGGACAGCTTACATTCGGTACGCTTTTTACCGACCATATGTTTGTGCTCGATTATACCGAGGGCAAGGGCTGGCACGACGGACGTATCGTTCCTTATGGACCGATTGAGCTTGACCCCGCCGCGATGGTTCTGCATTACGGTCAGGAGGTTTTCGAGGGTATGAAGGCGTATCGCACGCCCAACGGCATTCAGCTTTTCCGCCCCGAGGAGAACTTCAAGCGCCTTAATCAGAGCAATGAGCGTCTTTGCATTCCGCAAATTGACGAGGACTATGCGCTGAAGGCGTTAAAGGAGCTCGTTAAGCTCGAGGAAAGATGGGTTCCGTACAGCGACGGCTGCTCGCTCTACATTCGTCCGTTCATTATCGCGACAGACCCGCATCTTGGCGTTCGCGTCGCGAGCAATTACAAGTTTATTATCATTCTTTCCCCTGTCGGCGCGTATTATAAAGAGGGACTCAACCCTGTCAAGATTTATATCGAGACCAAGTTTGTCCGTGCGGTTCGCGGCGGCACGGGTATGGCGAAGACGGGCGGCAACTACGCCTGCTCGCTTATCGCTCAGGAAGAAGCGAAAAAAGAGAAGTATTCCCAGGTGCTTTGGCTCGACGGCGTCGAGAGAAAGTATATCGAAGAGGTCGGCGCGATGAACGTCTTCTTCAAGATAAACGGCGAGGTTGTAACCCCGACGCTTGAGGTGGGAAGCATTCTCCCCGGCATCACAAGAAAGAGCACAATCGAGCTTCTTAAAAGCTGGGGCGTAAAGGTAAGTGAAAAGCGCATCTCGGTCGAAGACCTTGAGAACGCCTATAAAGACGGTACATTTGAGGAAGCCTTCGGAACAGGTACGGCGGCGGTTATTTCGCCTATCGGCGAGCTTAAGGTCAATGATGTCGTTATGAAGCTTAACGACGGAAAAATCGGCGAGCTTTCCCAAAAGCTTTACGACACGCTCACAGGTATCCAATGGGGCAAAATCAAGGACGACTTCGGTTGGACTGAAAAAATCTAAAGGAACAAAAAACGGCGGACTTGAAAACAGTCCGCCTTGTTTTTTCTTTTGAAATATGGGCTATAAATTCATCGTCAAAAAAGAATATGAGGGAAAAACTCTTTTTGTTTTTCTTCGCTCGGGCGCGGGAATATCTTCTTCGCTTATCCGAAGCGTGAAGTATGACGAAAACGGCATAAGGCGAAACGGAGCTCGCGCCAAGACGAACGAAATCGTAAAAGAGGGGGACGAGGTAGAAATTTCTCCGAAAGCCGAGGACAACGACCTTTCACCGTGCGGCGCGGTCGTTCCCGTTGTCTTTGAGAACGACGACGTCATAGTTTTCGACAAGCCCGCGGGAATGGCGACCCATCCAACCCGCAATTATAAGGACGGTACGCTTGCGAACGTTTACGCTCGCATCTTATCCGAGCGGGGCGAACGCGGGAGCTTTCACCCCACGAACAGGCTTGACCGCAACACGTCGGGGCTTGTCCTCGCGGCGAAAAACGGGCTTGTTACCCCTGCTCTGGCGGCGTCGGCAAAGAAAAAATACTACGCCATAGTCGAGGGCGTTTTCGCTGACGACGCAGGAAGGATAGACAGCCCCATAGGGCTTGCCGACGGCTCAATAATAAAAAGAAAGGTATCCCCTGACGGGCTTCCGAGCTCGACGGTTTTTCGTGTAGTAAAACGATTTAAGGAGCATACTCTTTTAGAGGTTGAAACACTTACTGGCAGAACCCACCAGATAAGGGTTCATATGAGCTCAATCGGTTATCCTCTTGCGGGCGACGAGCTCTACGGTGGAGACGAAAAATATATAAAGCGTCAAGCCCTTCACTGCGCTGAAATCAGCTTTATCTGTCCGTTTAAAGAGGAACACATAAGCCTTGTCAGCCGACTTCCCGACGATATGTTAAAGCTGATTGAGGGGGAAAAGCTTTGAGGAATATTTTGACCTAATGCCCAAGTGTTGAAATAATAATAAAAATAATATATAATAACCCTATCTTTGCGCTCGAAGAACGAGCCACCGACACACTTTAAGGGAAACTCTTTATGAACAAAAAAATAGCAAAAAGTTCGTCTTTTGCGCGCGGAAGAAGTGTTGAAAAGCCGCACAGAAGAGCGAAGATATGCTTTAATCTTTTAATTTCATATTTTTTCAGAGGAATAGGCGACAGGCTTTATTATTTTGGTTCTTCTGTTGTTCGCGCGCGGCGAAACAGCGGCCGCTCGGTTCGCAAATGGTTCAAGAACTTCAGGCAGAACTCAAAGAAATCCTCAAAGAAGTTTTTCGGCGCGATTGGCGAGGGACTTGCCGCCGTTACGGGCGATGTGACCGAGCCCATCAACAAGGCGCGCAAGAGCATAAAAAGCCTTGCTGTCGTTATGGAAAGCGCGCAGGACAAAACCTTCAAGCAGAAGCTTCAGCGTCTTCGTATGTTTTTCAAATACGGCTGGCTTTGGAACAAACAGCTTGTCGGAAGGTTTATGAGCTATCTGCTTCCCGTATTGAGCCTTGTTGTTTGTATAGTTGTTATTTATTCTATGCTGAGCCTTAATTACGCGCTCGAGGTTAACTACAACGGTCAGATGATAGGCTACGTCACCGACGAGGCGGTTTACGATTCCGCCAAGAAGATAATTAAAAGCCGTATTATTTCCAAAGAAACGAACAACTGGGACCGCGGAGCAACCCTTCAAATCGCCGTTGTTGACGAAAACGACCTGTCCTCCGAGGACGTTATGGCGGCGTCGCTTCTCGATGTTTCGGGGAACGAAATAGCCGAGGCTACGGGCCTTTTTGTCGGAGGCGAGTTTTACGGCGCGACAACCGCGTCAGCGCTTTTGGAAGAATCGGTAAACGCCATCATCGCCCCCTATCAAGCCGAGGCGGACGCTATCGGCGAGGGCATTACCGTAAAGTTCGCGCGCGACGTCGAGCTAAAATCGGGTATTTATCCGGTTGAAAATATTGTGAGCTTTGACGAGCTTAATGCCATTGTCAATTCCAAGGAAACCAAGGACTTGTATCACGACGTGCTTGAGGGCGAAACGGCGAGCGATATTGCCAAGAATAACGGCCTTACCCTTGAACAGCTTACTGCGCTCAATCCTTCAGCGGATATGGACGTTACCGTGGGACAGCGTCTTCTCGTCGCGAGCGGCGAGCCGCTTTTAAGCGTCAAGACGGTCAAATACACCACCTACACCCAAAAAATCGGTTTCTCCACGACCATTATTCAGGATTCTCGTTTTTATGATAACTATATGCTTATGGTAACCTCGGGCGAGGAGGGCGAAAAGACTATCACCGCTGAAATCGAATATCGCGACGGCGTTGAGGTTTCGACTACCATTGTGTCCGAGGAGATAACCAAGCCCGCGGTAAACGCCGAGGTAATAAAGGGCGGAAAGCCTTCGGGCAACGCCGCCGTGTCGACAGGTACGGGAACGCTCACATGGCCCACGGGACCTATATATACCATAAGCCGCGGTTGGTCGTCCTACCATTTCGGAATTGATATCGCCGCAAGCTATGGTACGCCGATTTACGCGGCGGACAACGGAGTCGTCACATACACCGCGATAACCGACCAAGGCTACGGCGTATATGTAATCGTCGACCACCAGAACGGTATGCAGACGCTATACGGACATCTAAGCGCGTTTAATGTTTCCATAGGCGACACGGTATCGAAGGGGCAGCTTATCGGGCTTATGGGCTCGACGGGCAACTCAACAGGCTGCCATCTTCATTTCGAGGTCAGAATTGACGGAGAAAAGACCGACCCTGCGCCTTTCCTGTACGGCTAAAAGAGTAGTATTTTCTATAAAAACCGAAATGAGGTTGCGGCTTTGGAGAAATTCGTTATAAACGGCGGCGCTTGCCTAAAGGGTAGCGTCAATATAAGCGGCGCTAAAAACGCCGCGGTGGCTATCCTTCCGGCGGTGCTTGTCTGCGACGGAGTGTGTGTGGTCGAGAACGTGCCGAAGATAAGCGACGTCGCCATTATTACAAAAATTCTTTCGGGTATGGGCGCGTCCATTAAGATGATTGACAGTCATACCCTTGAAATTGACACAAGGCACATAACCTCATATGAGGTGCCGCACGAGCTTTCCCGTCATATGCGGGCGTCCTACTATTTTCTCGGCGCGCTTCTTACGAAGTTTCAGCGCGCAAAGGTTTCGCTCCCGGGCGGATGTAATCTCGGCGCGCGTCCGATAGACCAGCACCTGAAGGCTTTCGCCGCGCTCGGCTGCGAGGTTGGCGTCGAATACGGGATGGTTAACGTGAGCTGTAACGGACGACTTCAGGGCGCAAGGATATTCTTTGACACAGTTTCGGTCGGCGCGACGATAAACACGATTTTGGCGGCGGTCAAGGCGGAGGGGCAAACTATTCTTGAAAACGCGGCGAAGGAGCCGCACATTGTCGACGTGGCGAACTTTTTAAACTCAATGGGCGCGGATATCCGCGGAGCGGGTACCGACGTAATCAAAATTAACGGGGTCGCATTTTTGCGCGGAACCTCCTATTCGATAATACCTGACCAAATTGAGGCGGGTACATATATGGCGGCGGCGGTCGCGACGGGCGGCGATATAACGGTCAACAACATCACCCCAAAGCACCTTGAATCAATTACCTCGCTTCTTCTTCGCGCGGGCGCCGAGGTTGAGGAGTTCGAGGAATCCCTTCGTATATGGCGAACGGGCGAGGTACGCCCGACAAACGTAAAGACAATGCCCCACCCGGGATTTCCGACCGATATGCAGCCCCAAATGGCGACACTCTTGTCTCTTGCTCACGGCACGTCAATCGTGACCGAGGGAATTTGGGATAACCGCTTTAAATATGTCGATGAGCTTCGGCGTATGGGGGCGAACATACAGGTTGACGGAAAGGTCGCGATTGTCGAGGGAATCGAACAGTTTACGGGCGCTCCGGTTAAGGCGACCGACCTTCGCGCGGGGGCGGCGATGATTATTGCCGGACTCGTCGCAAAGGGTCAGACGGAAATCGAGGACATTTACCATATCGAGCGCGGCTATGAGGACATTGTCGAAAAGCTTCGCGCGCTTGGCGCGGATATTACGAGGATAGAAAGGCCCGACGAAGACGTCGAGCTTGCTCAATAAGAAAAAGGGCGGAGAAGATAATTCTTCGCCTTTAAAAATGAGAAGAGGAAAAAAGAAATGGCAAAATTAGCGACGCTCTATTCCGGAAGCTCGGGCAACAGCACCCTTGTATGCAGCGAAAGCTCACGGCTGCTCGTCGATATGGGGTGCAGCTGCAAAAGGACGCTCGGTGCGCTTTACGGCTTGGGCGTGGCGGCGTCGGACATAGACGCCATATTCATAACCCACGAGCACAGCGACCACGTTTCGGGGCTTCTGACCTTTCTTTCTCATTACGACGTACCCGTTTTTGGAAGCAAACGAACCCTTGCGTATCTCAGCGAACGGGGCATTGTGCCCTCAAGGGCGCGCCTTATCACCCTCGAGACGGCGCAGCCCGTTTCGGTCGGCGATATTTCGGTCGAGTGCTTTAAGACGAGCCACGACAGCGCCGAGTGCGTAGGCTATAAGTTCACCTTTTCTTCGGGGGAAAGCGCGGCGGTCGCGACCGACCTCGGCTACATATCCGACGACGTTTTTTCCGCCCTTTGCGGATGCCGAACGGTCGGACTTGAATCAAACTACGATGAGAATATGCTCCTTACGGGGAAATATCCCTACTATTTGAAATCGCGTATACATTCGCATATGGGACATTTGAGTAACGACGAATGCGCGGCGGCGGCGGTCGAGCTTGCAAAAAAGGGGACGAGGCGCTTTGTGCTTATGCATTTGAGCCGCGAAAACAACGAGCCGGAAATCGCGCTTACCAACTGCCTTTCGGCGCTTGAAAATTACGGCATAGACGAGCAAACCTGCACCGTATCGGTCGCGCCCCGTTTTGACACAAGCGGCTTTTTTGAGGTGTAAAAATGCTTAACGTCGAGATTTTGTGCGTTGGGCGGGTGAACGCCGACTTTATAAAAAAGGGCATCGAGGAATACATAAAAAGAACGTCGCCGTATGCGAAAATAAATGTTGTCGAGTTAGCCGAGGTCAAGCAGAACGACGCGGGCGAGACGGGAGAGCGCGTCGTAATCGAAGCCGAGGGCGAAAGAATACTTAGCTGTCTTGAAAAGAAAAACGCGGCGGTCGTCGCGATGTGCGTAGAGGGAAAAAAGCTTTCGTCGAAGGGGCTGTCGGAATATATAGAAAAAACGATGAACGTCGCTTCAAAAATAGTCTTTGTTATCGGCGGCTCGCTCGGACTGTCCGACGCGGTTAAAAAAAGAGCCGATATGTGTCTTTCTATGTCGGATATGACCTTTCCCCACCAGCTTTTTCGTCTTATGCTTTGTGAACAGCTTTATAGAGCGATAACCATTATCAACAATATTAAATATCACAAGTAAACGAAGCGGTTTTGTAATCGCTTCGTTTTTTTGTTCATATACATAGAACACTACTAAATAAAAAATGAGGGGTGTTTTATTATGTATGCTGCGTCGGTGGACAAAAAGCAGATAGGAAAAGGAATGTTGTTTACCCTTGCCGGGGTGGTTGCGCTTGTTGCGGTGATTATACTTGTCGGCAGGGGCGGGAAAGGTAACTCGTCGGGCGTTTCAATTAACGGAGAAACCGAGGAGCAAAGACGCGAATATCTTACAAGCCTTGGCTATTCCCTTGGTGATACAAGCGCGATTGCCGACGTCGGAGTGCCGACCGAGTTTGACGAGCGGTTCGAGGAATATAACGAAATGCTGAAGAAATGCGGCTTTGACCTGTCGTCGCTTAAAGGCGAGACAGTTAAGAAATGCACCTATACGGTGCTCAACCGCACAGACCTTGCGCTTAACGTCAGCGCCGTGCTTCTTGTTCGCGACGGCGAAATAATCGGAGGGCATCTTCTCGACGTGCAGGAAGGCAAGCTTTACCCGCTGTTTGAAGCGGCAGGCGAGGAGGGCGAGCCCTCCGAAGAAACCCTTCTTCCGGTAGAGAATGAGCAAACCCTTGCAGACGAGGACGGTGAAGCCGTTAGGGAAGAAATCCCCGCGTCGGCTTTTCCCACAGAGTAAAAGATACCCCCCCCGGATTAGCCGGGGGGGGGTATCTTGGTATTATTCGTATTTTCCTGTTGTTATCGAATTGATTACGACGTCGGAAAGCGGCTTTTTATTGCCGTCGGTTTCAACTGCGGCGATAGCGTCTACGACGTCCATGCCCTCGTATACCTGACCGAAAACGGTATATTTGAAATCAAGCGAGGGGTCACCGCCGACCTCGGCGTAGGCATTAGCGATTGCATCGCCCCAGCCTTCCTCGGCGCTGTAGGAGCGCATTTGAGCGATTAAGTCCTCGTTGACGGGCTTGCCTTGCACAATATAGAACTGACTTCGCTGAGACGCGGTGGTGTTGCCGCGCCGCGCCATAGCGAGCGCGCCTCGAATGTGGTGAAGCGCCCCGCTTGGTTCAATGTCAAAGGGCTCGCCCCAAATGCTTTCGCCGCCCATTCCCGTGCCGAGCGGGTCACCGCCCTGTATCATAAAATTTTCGATTATGCGATGAAAAATAAGGCCGTCATAGTATCCCTCGTCGGCGTGGGTTAGAAAGTTTTCAACCGTTTTCGGGGCGTATTCGGGATAGAGAACCACCTTTATCGTGCCCATAGATGTGTCGATAACGGCGATATAGTCGCCCGACTTGGGCGTCTGCATTTGAATGGCGACTGTCGGCTCTGCGGGAGCGGTCGCAACGGGGGGCTCGACGACGGGAGGGTCGGTAGTCTGTTCCGGAGTCGTTGAGCCGCCGTTCGACGACGCTGTACAGCCCGCAAACACGGAGGACAGAAAAACTATCGTTAAAAAACAAATCAGTTTTTTCATATAGGCTGCTCTCTTTCGATTCTTTTTTTGTAGCGCTTGATTTATATTTAACGCACGCAATATAAGCGTAACCAACAATAAATTATATTATACCATAAATGAAATCGCTTTTATAATTGACTTTATCAATAAAAAGAGAGTAGAATTACACATAGAAGAAAACCCGTTAAGGAGATTAAAATGGATAAAGAAAACAAGAACGTTCCGGAAGCGAACGAAGAGGAAATGGAATTTACCGCGGACCTCATTACACTTACCGACGAGGATGGCGAAGACCATGAGTTTGAGCTTGTCGACACCCTTGAGCACAACGGAAAAAGTTACGTCGCGCTCGTGACGTCGGCGGAAAACCCCGACGAGATGTTGGAGGACGACGGAAACCTCGTCATTATGAAAATAATCGAGGAGAAGGACGGCGACGACATACTTGAGCTTATCGAGGACGACGACGAGTTCGAAGAGATAAGCGACATATTTATGGATAGGCTTTCCGATATGTACGAGTTTGACGAGAGCGGAGACGCGGAGTAAAACTTAATAGCGCGATATTACCCCTGCTTTGTGCGATATGTTGCAGCTTCTTTTTAATCCTACAAGCATTAGAATTGGGAATTGGTCTCCACGAGCGGATTGCAGACCTCCCCTTTACGGGAAGAAGGGAGCATGAACCTCTTGGGCTGATGTACCCACCGTCATTGGCGACGGGTTCTAAACCGGCTGCAGACGGCAAGGCGGGGATATATTATTTTTTGGTGAAGAAATGGCAGATTGGCTTTCCCGTCAAAAAAGCTTAATAGGTGAAAAAGCGACCGCCGCCCTAACGAACGCAAGGGTCGCGGTTATTGGTCTTGGCGGGGTGGGCGGCGCGGCGCTCGAGGGAATTGCTCGCGCGGGCGTCGGGAATATATTTGTTATGGATTTCGACGTGTTCGACGAAACCAACCTCAATCGCCAGATACTCGCGACGCGCGAAGCGCTCGGCAAAAGCAAAAGCGAGGTCGCCGCAGCGAGAATAATGTCGATTAACCCCGAAGCTAAGGTTGTCGCTTATAGCGAGGCGTTCAGCGAAGAAACGAAGGGACTTCTTATCGACTTCAAGCCCGATTATATAATCGACGCCGTTGATATGGTGTCCGCGAAGCTTCTTATTATCGAAACGGCAAAGAAAAACGGTTTTTCGGCGGTATCAAGTATGGGAACGGGAAACCGCACGACGGCGCAGGGCTTTGTCGTCGGCGATATTGCCGACACGGCGGGGTGCGGCTGCCCCCTTGCACGCGTAATGCGCCGCGAGCTTAAAAAACGCGGAATTTGCGGCGTTGAGGTTCTTTTTAATTTGAAGGAGCCTAAGAAAACACAGGGCGAGCGAACCCCCGCGAGTATTTCCTACGTTCCGCCCGTCGCGGGATACCTGCTTTCGGAATACGTCGTTCAAAAATTAGCGAATATTTAAACACATAAAAACAGAACGCCCGTGGCACAATAGCCACGGGTGTTTTTTATGAAGAAGATAAAAATGATAATTGCCGGAATAGTAAGCGGCTTTTTAAACGGGCTTTTCGGAAGCGGCGGCGGTGTGCTTGCCGTTATGTTTTTGCGTGGTCTTATCGGAGACGAAAAAAAAGCTCACGCAAGCGCGACCCTTATGGTGCTGCTTATGAGCGGAGTCAGCTTCGGGCTTTATGCCGCCAACGGGAACGTCGATTTTGAAACGGGACTTATGTTTATTCCGGGCGGATTTTTGGGCGCGGTGGCAGGAAGCATTTTTCTAAAAAACATAAAAACCGATTTTCTCCGCAAGCTTTTCGGCGGCGTTATCGCCGTGTCAGGGGTGGTGACGCTTTTAAAATGAGTTGGATTTTAACGACGGTTGTAGGCGCTCTTTCGGGGGTGCTCGCTTCTATGGGCTTGGGCGGAGGATTTATCCTTCTTGTATACCTTTTGCTTTTCACGGAGATTGAGCAAAAGACGGCGCAGGGGATAAATCTTTTTTTCTTTATCCCGATAATTATTCTTTCCCTCGTATTTCATATTAAAAACAAGCTTATTGACTTTAAAACCGCCCTTATATGCGGCGGAATAGGAGCGGCTACGGTATATGGCGGCTTTCTTTTGGCAAAGGCGCTCGACGGCGATTGGCTAAGAAAGGCGTTCGCTGTTTTTATTATTCTTGCGGGAATAAAAGATTTATTCAGCAAAAGTGTTGACAAACAGAAGGGTGATAGAATAAACTAATAACAAACAACAGAATATCCGGTAGGCAAGGCTACCACAGGGATACGGGTTGCTGCCGCGAAATAGTGGAGACACTATAAGCTGGTCAGCAGGTTATGTCGAAAACAAGGCATAATCTAACGCAACTTCATCGCCCTGCGAAGCTAAAGCTCGAACGGTGGCAAAGAGGCGTAAAGCCCTTTAGCGTTAACTAACACGATTTATCGTGCCACCGTTTTAAGGTGGCACGATTTTTTGTTTGTTTCATATTTTAAGAGGAGGTGCGACTTATGACCGACAAGATTTTAGACCTTTTGCAGAACAAGAAAAAAGTTGAACTCAAAAGCTTCCTTTCGACACAGAACCCCGCCGACATCGCGGCGTGGATAGAAGAGCTTTTAGAGGGCGACGATATAGCTAAAGAGGAGCTCCTTCTATTATATCGAATTTTGCCCAAGGAAATTGCGGCGGATACCTTCGTGGAAATGAGCGGCGATACGCAGGAAATGCTTATCAAATCCTTCAGCGATAAAGAGCTTCGCGAGGTGCTTGACGACATTTTCCTTGACGATACTGTCGACATTATTGAAGAAATGCCCGCAAACGTCGTTAAGCGAATACTTAAAAACGTCGACGCCGATACGCGCAAGAGCATAAACCAGCTTCTCGACTACCCCGACGACAGCGCGGGAAGCATTATGACCATAGAATACGTCGACCTCAAGAAAAACATGACGGTTGAGGCGGCGTTTAAGCGAATAAGGAAAACGGGGGTAGACAAGGAAACAATATACACCTGCTACGTCACCGACAGCAACCGAAAGCTTTTGGGGCTTGTTTCTGTCAAGGATTTGCTTCTTTCCGACTATGAGGAGCTTGTCGGGGACATAATGGAGGAAAACATTATTTCCGTCGGCACCCACGACGACCAAGAGGAGGTCGCGAACGTTTTCGCGAAATATGACCTTTTGGCGCTTCCCGTTGTCGACAAGGAGGACCGCCTTGTCGGAATTATCACCGTTGACGACGCTATCGACGTCATTCAGGAGGAGTACGCCGAAGACCTTGAAAAAATGGCGGCTATTACCCCGACCGACAAGCCGTACCTAAAATCAGGCGTTTTCGACATATACAAGGCGCGTATTCCCTGGCTTCTTATAATGATGATTTCCGCGACCTTTACCGGGCTTATACTTCAGCATTTCGAGTCGGCGCTCGCCGCTCAAATTGCCCTTACCACCTTTATCCCGATGCTTATGGATACGGGAGGAAATTCCGGAAGTCAGGCGTCGGTCACGGTTATTCGCGGACTTGCTCTTGGTGAGGTCGAGTTTTCCGACGTTTTCGAGGTCATATGGAAGGAAATCCGCGTGGCTGTTATGTGCGGCATTACCCTTGCGGCGTGTATGTTCCTAAAAATAATTTTCATCGACGGCTATTCGGTGCCCATTGCGGCGGCGGTCTGTCTGACTCTCGTTTTCACGATAATGGCAGCCAAGACGGTCGGCTGTACCCTTCCCATTCTCTCGAAAAAGCTTGGCTTCGACCCGGCGGTTATGTCTTCGCCACTTATCACAACAATAGTCGACGCCATTTCGCTGACGATTTATTTCACCATTGCCACTAAAATATTAGGATTATAACCTTTGCGTTTTCCGCAACAAAAAAGCCCCGACTATCGGGGCTCTAATTTTTTATATAAGCGCGATAACGTCGAGAAGACTGTCAAAAACGTAGTCGCAAAGCTTAATCACCTCGTCGGGCGGTGAAACGAGGTCGGGAATAAACGCAAGCTTACAGCCCGCCGCATTTGCCGAAAGCAGACCGGAACGCGAGTCCTCTATGGCGAGACATTCGCTCGGTTTTGCTCCGAGAAGCTTCGCCGCCTTTAAGAACAGGTCGGGCGCGGGCTTGCAGCTTTCGACAATGTCTGCCGTGGCGATAGCGTCGACACGGTCTAAAAGGTCAACCGACGCGAGGTTCTTTTTCACCCAGTAAAGGGAGTTCGACGAAGCAACGGCGCGTTTTATGCCCTTTTTGTCGAGCTCGGCAAAAAGCTCGTATGCGCCGCGCTTTGCGGGAAGTTTTTTTTCGCTAACGTGTTGTTCAAAGGCGCTTTCCCACGTTTCATAAAGCTTTTTAAGGTCGACGTTCGGAAAAAATTCCTTTGTCATGGCTTTTATGGCAGCGTCCTGCGCGCCGATAAAACGAACGTAGTCGGAAACTCCGAAGGAGTAGCCCGACCGCTCGAAGAAATCCCGCCATATTTCAAGGCTGAGACGCTCGGAGTCGACCAAAACCCCGTCCATATCAAAAAGGATATATTTGAATCCCAAGCTATTCTTCCTCGTTTGTTTTTGCTTTTTTTGTCTTCTTCGGTTTCTTTTCCAAAAGGTCTATTTTGCCGTTGTCGTCCTTGTCGAGCTTGTCCATTAGCTTTTCCTTAAGCGACTTATTTTCGGCTTCTATTTCGTTTTTTGTGTTTGTGACGACCTTGAGGTTGTCGTTTAAAAGGGCGTTGGCTTCCGAAAGCGAGCCCTTGTCGCTTTTAAGCTGTTCGTTTTCTTCTGCGAGGGTAGCGGCTTCCTTTTCCGAGCGGTTCTTTGCCTTTTCAAGCGATTTCTTGTCGACGGCGGCGAGAATGCGGCTAATCGCCATACCGAGAATAGTACAAACGACGAGTTCAATGAGGGCGTTAACACCTACAAAGGCGAAAACGAAGGAAAGCACTGATTTCGCGCCAAGGGAGTTTTTCATGTTGATGATGTAATCTGTCTGCCCGTAAAGACCGATGAGGGCGGTCATAAAGAAGCTTGTGTTGAGCGCCGCGCCCATAAAGCTTGACACGGTGTAGGCGGAAAAACGAAGGGGCTTTACGAAATGAAGACCCTTGAAGATAACGCCGACGAGCCAGCCCATAAGAAGGCGGGGAAAGAAGCAGACTATAAACGCGCTGATGGGGCTTATTTCAAGCAAAGCCGCGCCGAAGGCGGAAAGCCCAAAGCATTGAAAAAAGCTTGTAAGACCGAAAACCGAGCCGAGTATCGCGCCTGCGGACGGTCCAAGCCAAATGGCGCCGATAATCACGGGAACGGTGAGAAACGAAACCTCAACCGCGCCGATTTTAAGATAGCCCAGCGGAGTGAACGCCATAACGATAACTATCGCGGTTAAAATGGCAAGTCGCGCCATATAGTAGGTTTTGCTTGATTTCCAGTTGACAGGAGCTTTTGATACGGTTGGGGCGTCCGTTTCCAAAACGGCGTCTGTCGTTTTTTCGTCTGTCATAGTTAAATTCCTTTCTGCTTGTCTATTCGTTGGTTTCGTATATAAGCTTTAGGCCCTCCATAAGGAGCATATCGTCGAGAATAATGTCTGTTTTGCAGTACGGCTCGACGACCTTGGCAAGTCCCCCCGTCGCGACGACGGTGACACTTCCGCCAAGCTCGCTGCTCATGCGTTCGCACATACCGTCAAGCATCGACGCAGTTCCGAAAATCGCGCCCGACTTCATACAGTCGACGGTGCTTTTTCCTATCACGTTGTCGGGGGCTTCAAGCGAAATGCCGACGAGGGTGGAGGTGCGGGCGATAATCGCGTCCGTTGCGACGCGAACGCCGGGAAGAATAGCACCGCCGAGAAAAACTCCGTCCTTGTCAAGAGCGGTAATCGTCGTCGCCGTACCCATATCAATGAGTATCGCGGGCAGGGTATATTTTTTCTTTGCGGCGACGGCGGCAACGACAAGGTCGTCGCCGATTTCCGAAGGATTATCGAGCGAAATGATAAGGTCTTTGTAAAGAGCTTTTTTAAGTATCTTCGGCTTTACGCCGACCGCGCGGGTTACAGCCGACGCCATAGGCTCGGTCAGCGACGGAACGACCGAGCTTATTATCGCGCCGTCAACGCTGTCGGGCAGAATGTCATATAAGGTGAGTATGTCCTTTAGCTCGACGGCGTACTGGTCGCCCATACGGCTTCGGTCGGTCGAAATGCGCGAAAACATAACAAGCTTTTCGCCGTCGTAACAGCCAAGCACTATGTTTGTGTTCCCAATATCAACGCAAAGTATCATTGTTTAAGTTCCCTTATCAGATTGTATCGTCGTGGGCGACCCATTCGTCGTCAACGTCGATAGAGGTGTATTCGTCGTGGTTGTTTCTTATGAAAACGGTGCTTATCCCCGCGTTTATTATAAGCATTTGGCACATATTGCAGCAGTAGGCGTTTTCGACGTATTCGCCCGTTATCGCGTCGGTCGCGACGAGATAGAGCGCGCCGTGCATAGCGTCGCGTCGGGAGGCGCTCACGATTGCGTTGGCTTCGGCGTGTACCGCGCGGCAAAATTCAAAATGGCCGCTCTTTTTTTCGCCCACCTTTTCGCAGTTGCAGTAACCAAGGTCGGTGCAGTTTTTTCTCGTTCTCGGTGCGCCAAGATAACCCGTCGAGATTATCTCGTCGTTCTTGACTATTATCGCGCCGTAATTCTCGTGAAGACAGGTTCCGCGGCGGCTAACGGTTTCGGCTATGTCAAGATAGTAGTTTATCTTATCGCGTCGTTCCATTTTTTGTACTCCTTAAAATTGTAGTAAACAGAAATGTTTCTTAAATAATATGCTATTTAAAGCAAATATTCAAGTTTTACCGACAAATGTTTTAATATGTTAAAACAAAAGAATATATGGTATACTTTATAAAAATCGTCGTCGCAAGGGAGATAAGCACGCTTATGGACAGACAAACTAAGGAAAAACTGGTTGAAAGCGCGTGGGCGGTTCGCGAAAATTCCTATTCGCCCTATTCGAATTTTAAGGTCGGCGCGGCTGTCCTCGGCGAGGACGGAAGGGTATACGTCGGCACAAACGTCGAGAACGTGAGCTACGGCGGAACGGTTTGCGCCGAGCGGTGCGCTCTTTTCGGCATGGTGGCGGCCGGCTGTAAAAAATTCACGGCGCTTTGCGTCGCGCTCGACCTCGACGGGGACGGGGCGCCCTGCCTTTTATGCCGTCAGGTTATGAGCGAGCTTTGCGTCTCGCTCGACGTCCCTGTTTTTTATGCGACGAGAAAGCAGGTTTACGAGCACACCATGGGCGAAATCGCGCCGCTTCCCGTTATGCCGAACAGCCTTTTTGAAGGACAAGAATAAGGAGCAACAGCTTTTGAACAACGAAAAAACACGCCCGAACAAGGCGCTTGGGCAAAACTTTTTGATTAACGACGGGGTGTGCGAAAAAATCGCCGCCGCGACGGGAGCGAACGAAGGCTTCGGCGTTATCGAAATCGGGCCGGGGCTCGGCGCGCTTACGAAAAAGCTTGCGGCGAGGGCGAACAAGGTCGTCGCCGTTGAAATCGACTCGACGATTATTCTGAAGCTTCGCGAAAACATAAAAAGTGCTGACAACGTCGAGATAATTAATGCCGACATATTAAAAACGCCGCTCGAGGAGCTTATTAAAGAGAAATTTTCCGGGCTTCGCGTCACGGTTGTCGGAAATCTGCCCTATTACATAACCAGCCCGATAATTATGTCTCTTTTGGAGGAGAGACTTCCCATTGAGTCGATTGTCGCTATGGTGCAAAAGGAGGCGGCGGCAAGGCTTTGCGCTCCCTCAGGAAGCCGCGAGGGGGGAGCCGTCACGCAGGCCGTACGGTATTATAGCGAGCCGAAAATTCTTTTTGACGTTTCGCGCGGCAGCTTTTACCCCATACCCAACGTTACAAGCAGCGTTATTCGCCTTGAGGTTTTGAAAGAGCCAAGCGTTTCGCCGAGAAACGAAAAATTTATGTTTTCACTTATAAAAGCCGCCTTTTGTATGAGACGAAAGACTGCCGTTAATTCCATTTCGGCGGGGCTTTCGCTTAACAAGGAGGCTGTTGCGGCGGCGATTGAAAAAGCGGGGCTTTCGCTCGATATACGTCCGGAAAGGATAACCCTTTCACAGTTTTGTCAAATAAGCGACGAGCTTTGTTAAGGCACACTATCTGTGGTGGTTTTATCGGCATTTTAACAAAAGAATTTTACTAAAAATGGACGAAGAGAAGGTCCTGTTTTTTTGTTTGGGGAAAACTGCACATAGATTTCTCGTTTATTTTGTATAAAAATGTTGCAAAATACAAATCTTTTGTGTAATATAGATATATATTTGATATATTTATTATTGATTTAATAGTTAGTAAAAATGACGAAAGCGAATTTTAGCGGAGAAAAGCAAAATACTATAAAAGGGGTAAAATGCTATGGCAAACAAGCTCTTTCAAGGAATAGTATCTCAGATGAAGGACGCAATCGACCGTGAGGTCGGCGTTATTGATGAAGGCTCGTCCGTTATCGCGTGCAGTGACGCAACAAAAATCGAGACGGTAAGGGTTGGGGTTATGGACAGCGCTCCCGCCGACGGAATTTTAAAGGCGGACGGATATACCTATTACTTCATCAGCGAAAATAAAAAGAACGAATACGCCGTCTTCGTAAAAGGCGACGACGAGCAGGCGTGGCGCTATGCGTCTATGGTCGCCGTCGCGATACAGAACGTCAAGCAGTATTTTGACGAGAAGTTCGACAAGGTGAATTTCATCAAAAACGTCGTGCTTGACAATATCCTTCCCGGCGACGTGTACGGAAAGGCGCGCGAGCTTCATTTTTCTACCGACGCCATTCGCGTGGTGCTTTTAGTCCGTATTATTTCCGATAAGGAGATTATGGCGCTCGACATAATTTCAGAGCTTTTCCCCGACAAGCAAAAGGACTTTATTTTTAACATAAACGAGAGCGACACGGTTATTGTCAAGGAGGTTAAACCCGGCATAGACCTTCGCGACGTAGAAAAGCTTGCGGGCTCAATCGTCGACACCCTCGAAAGCGAGCATTACATTAAATCGGTTGTCGGAATAGGTACGCCGGTTATGGGAATAAAAGACCTCGCGACATCCTTTAAAGAGGCGCAGGTTGCCCTTGAGGTCGGAAAGGTTTTCGACACCGAGCACGCCATTATTTCTTATGATAATCTTGGCATAGCGCGTCTTATCTATCAGCTTCCGACGACTATGTGCGAGATGTTCCTCAAAGAGGTTTTTAAGAAGGGCTCAATCGACAGCCTTGACCAAGAAACGTTATTCACCATCCAGCGTTTCTTTGAAAACAACCTTAACGTATCGGAGACGTCGCGCGGGCTTTTTGTTCACCGCAATACCCTCGTTTATCGTCTTGAAAAAATCAAAAAGCTGACAGGTCTTGATTTGCGCGAGTTCGACCACGCCATTGTCTTTAAGGTCGCGCTTATGGTTAGAAAGTATCTCGATTCCAATCCCACAAAGTATTAAATTGCCAGCAACACAGGACCGACGGCTTTCCACCTTTATGTGTATGGGGGTTAGAGTGGCTTTTTCCCCTGCACAGCACATTTAAGGAGCTAAGTATGATTGAATTTACAGGTGTCACAAAGGTATATGGAAACGGCACCGTAGCGCTCGACAACGTAGATTTGTACATAGGAAAGGGTGAGTTTGTTTTTGTGCTCGGTCATTCGGGCGCAGGCAAAAGCACCCTTCTTAAGCTTATGTTGCGTGAGGAGCGCCCGACTAAGGGGCGCATCTTTGTGGGCGACTACGATTTGGTTAAAATGAAAAATCGCGAAATTCCCTACCTTCGCCGTCAGCTCGGCGTTGTGTTTCAGGATTTCCGCCTTATACCGAACATGACGGCGTATGAAAACGTCGCTTTCGCTATGCGGGTGACGAATATACCGTCGAAGGAAATAAGAAAAAGGGTTCCGTATATTCTCCATCTTGTTGGGCTTACCAACAAGGCGAAGGCGTATCCGGACCAGCTTTCAGGCGGGGAGCAGCAGCGTGTCGCCCTTGCGCGTGCGCTTGTTCATAATCCCCAGATTGTTATCGCGGACGAGCCGACGGGCAACATCGACCCCGAGCTGAGCTATGAAATAATGGAGCTGTTGACCGAGATAAACAGGCTTGGCACAACTGTCGTCGTCGTGACCCACGAGCAGGATATGGTTCGCGAATTCAACAAGCGCACTATACTCATCAAAAACGGTAAGGTCGCCGCGGACACGGGAAAGTCGGTGTTAAGATGAACGGTGGAAGCTTTGGATACCTTGTAAAACAGGGAATAACGAATGTTTGGTTAAACCGCGTTATGTCGCTCGCGTCGGTCGGTATTCTGACCGCCTGCCTTATTATCACGGGCGGAGCGGGGCTTTTGTCCCTCAACGTGCGCGATTTGTTCATTGCGGTCGAGAACCAAAACGAGATGGTCGTTTTTATTGAGGACGACGCCACAGATGCAGAAATAGAAACGCTGACAACAGATATAGAAAAGCTTGATTACGTCGCTTCAACCGTCTTTATCTCCAAGGAGGCGGCGCTTGAGGAGCAAAAGGATTATATGGGCGCGCAGGGATATCTTCTCGAAGGGCTTGAGGAGGACAACCCGCTGCCCGCTTCGCTTCGCGTCACGTTAAGCGACCTTGAAAAGCTAAGCGAGGTGCAAGCGAAGGTTCAGGTAATGAATAAGGTTGATTCGATTTCGGCGCCGACTAATTTGGCGGAAACCCTTACGGGAATTGAAAAGACGATGATTATTTTAGGCGCGATAATTATCGGTATACTTTTAATCGCGTCGGTCGTCGTTATAAGCAATACGATTAAGCTGACCGTATTTTCAAGAAAAAAAGAAATCAACATTATGAAATACGTCGGGGCGACGAACCCCTTTATTCGGCTCCCCTTTATTGTTGAGGGAATAACCATCGGTATAGTTTCGGCGATAGTCGCTTTCGCGGTGATTATGGGTGTATACCAAAGTCTTGCGAGTATGATAGGTGAGTCGGCGGTGCCGTGGATAAGCTCAATTTCGGGAAGTCTTGCGTCCTTCTGGGACGTGTGGTATTACGTGCTTGGCGGGTTCTTGGTAAGCGGAACGCTTATCGGCGCGTTCGGAAGCTCGTCGGCAATGAGGAAGCACCTTCAGGTTTAAGGCTTGTGCGTTTGCGGCGGAAAGAGGTGTTACTATGAAATTCAGAAAAATAATTGCGGTGCTGTCAGTTATCGCCTGTGTTATCGCTTTTACTCCGAGCGGGAACAGCGCAAGCGCGCTGACCCTTGACGAGATAAGAGACCAGCGAAACCAGCTTCAGCAGCAGCTTATCGCTATAAACAAAAAGCTTGCGGAAATAAGCGATACCGTAGATTCGGCGAAGGCAAAAACCGACACCTATGCAAGCAGGAAGTATATTGTCGAACAGCAAATCACGGTACTTAAAGAAAGTATTCAGATAAAAGAAGACGAGCTTGTTGTAAAACAACAACAGCTTGACCAAAAGATAAAAGAGCGCAACGAGACTTATGAGCTTTTTAAAAGCCGTGTTCGCGCAATGTATATGAACAAAAACACGTCGACGCTTTCGGCGGTGCTCGGCGCGTCGAGCTTTTCGGAATTCCTTGTTAACGCCGAAACGCTGCGGCGTATTTCCGAGCACGATACCGAGCTTATTTCCTTGCTTGAGGAGCAGCAAAAGGTTATCGAGGCGGAAAAGGCGGTCATTGAGTCCGATTTGCAGTCGCTTGAAGATGACAAGGCGGAACTCGACACGAAATACAACGAGCTCGCCGTATTATATCAAGAGGCGAACAGCGAGCTTTCAAGCGCCAAGGCGCTCGAAACCGCAACGAAGGAGGATTATACCGAAATACTCAATTCCTTCAACGCAATGAACGACGAATGGGCAAAGCTTACTAACTCGAGCGCCTATTCCGACGTTTATATCGGCGGCTATTACGCTTGGCCCGTTCCAAACTATTATTATATTTCCTCAGGTTATGGTTGGCGAACGCTTTATGGCGCTTCGAATTGGCACGGCGGCATAGATATCGCGGGCTCGAATATTTATGGCAAGCCGATAATAGCCTCGAACACGGGGCAGGTCACGACGGCGGCTTATACTAACGTCGGATACGGAAACTATGTTATAATAGACCACGGCGGAAACCAGTTCACAGTCTATGGACATATGAGCAGTCTTGCCGTGTCGAAGGGCGACTATGTCGCGCAGGGCGAGGTTATCGGATATGTCGGAAGTACGGGCAACTCGACGGGTCCCCATCTTCATTTTGAAATTCGTATAAACGGCGAAAGACTTAATCCTGTCGATTACGTTAAAAAATAGGCGCGTGTTTCTGTAATATAGGAGAAGAAATGAACAAAAAGATTTCGGTCGGTATCGCGGTGGCGTTCGTGCTTATCGCGGTCACGATTACCTTTACGGCGGCGATGATATTTTCTATGAACCTTTTTGACAGCAAGGTTTTGAGTGCTCAGGCACGCGCGGCGATGTACGAAAAGCTGTCGGAGATAGATAACATCGTCCGACAGAACTTCTACACCACGATTGACGACGAGACACTTTCCGACAATATGGCAATCGGGTATATCAACGGCTTGCAGGACGCCGACTCGTCTTATCTTACGTCGGAGGAAATCGCGGCGAGGGAAGCCACGGCCCTTGGCACGAAGGTCACGGTTGGCATTGAGGTGGAAAAGGACACGAGCGGCTATATGCTCGTCAACAAGATTTATAACGAGTCCTCAGCGCAAAAGGTCGGCTTAGAGGTCGGCGACGTAATAACGTCGGTTGATGGTCAGGACGTGCTTTTGGTCGGTTACGACGCGGCGGTGCTCCTGCTTGACGGCATAGAGGGCTCGAAAACGACGGTCGTATACAACAAGGCGGGCGAGGAACAGTCCGCCGAGCTGACGAGGGCTTCCGCGGAGATTCCGTCGGTCGAATATACAATAGTCGACGACGTTTGCTACATACGCGTCAATGCCTTTTGCAACACGACGATAACCCAGTTTGAATATGCCCTTAACGCCGCCGCCACGAACGAGGGCGTCGTAGGGGTGATAATTGATTTGCGCGACCTTTTCGGGGGATATAACCTTGAAATAGCCGCCGATATGCTTGATATGCTTCTTCCGCAAGGAAAGCTTATAACGGGCGTTTACGAGGGCGGAGAGCGAAAGGTGCTTTACACCTCGGACGACAACAGCTTTTCGCTTCCCATTTCCATAATTGTCAACGAGAATACCAAGGGCTTCTCCGAGGTTTTTGCGGCGGTTATGGCGGACAGCGCAAACTGCCGCCTTGTTGGAAGGACTACGGCGGGCAAGGGAACGCTTCAGCAGCTCGTTAAGCTCAACGACGGTTCGGGCGTAGATATAACCGTCGCGGTTATCGAAACTCCGGCAGGAAACGTATTTAACGGTTCGGGCGTCGTGCCCGATTTCGACGTCGCTGCCGCGGACGGCTTTGTCCGCAAGGCGATACCGGACGAGGCGTACGACGCGCAGTTCAACAAGGCGATGAGCGTTGTTCGCTCGCTTGTGTAAATCCCATATACCGCACTTGACAGGATACCGCGTTTAACCTATAATTTATCCTTGTAAACGACCACGAAAGAAGGAAAACCAATGCCTAAAGAAGCCTTGATGAGCAAAGCCAAATTAAAAGAATACGAACAGGAATTAGAGTATCTTAAAACTATAAAACGAAAAGAAATCGCCGAAGTTATAAAGGAGGCGCGTTCTCACGGAGACCTTTCGGAGAACAGCGAATACGACGAGGCGAAAAACACGCAGGCTATGATTGAAGCGCGTATCGTCGATATTGAAAAGATGCTTCAAAACGCGAAGGTTCTCGACGAAGACGAGCTTACGACCGACAAGGCTTCAATCGGAAGCATAGTTAAAGTTAAATATATGGAAAGCGGCGACGTTGAGGAATATTCCTTGGTGAGCTCGGGCGAGGCGGACGCGCTTAAGAATAAGATAAGCGACGAGTCCCCCGTTGGAAGCGCGCTCTTGGGGCATAAGGTCAACGATGTCTGTGAGGCGAATGCGCCCGCGGGAATAATCAAGATAAAGATTATGAGCATCGGCAAGCAAGACCTTAATTAATTTATCGTTAACGGTGATTCTTCGCGCGAAATATAGCGAAGAATCGCTTTGTGTATATGGGAATAATAAAGTGTGAGGGAATAATATGGACAACAATGAAGCGGTAAACATAAACGAAACGACCGAGATTAGTGAAAATCAGCTTGTCGCAATAAGAAAGGACAAGCTTCAAAAGCTTAAGGACGATAATCAAAACCCGTATGAGGTGACCTCCTACGACGTCGACGCGCATTCCAAAGAGATAATAGATAACTTTGTCGACGATGCAGAGGAGCCGCGCAACGTAAGCATAGCCGGACGTATAACAAGCTGGCGTGATATGGGCAAGGCTAATTTTATCGATTTGACGGATATGCAGGGTAAAATTCAGGTCTATGTTCGTAAGGACGACGTCGGCGAGGAGGCTTATGCTGAATTTAAAACGTGGGATATAGGCGACATTGTCGGCATAAAGGGCTTTGCGTTCCGTACCCGCCGCGGCGAGGTTTCGGTGCATACTAAAGAGATTAAGCTTCTTTCCAAGTCGCTTCGACCCCTTCCCGAAAAATATCACGGCTTAAAGGATACCGACCTTCGCTATCGTCAGCGCTATGTTGACCTTATCGTGAATCCCGAGGTTAGGGATACCTTCCTAAAGCGCTCGCAGATTATACGCGAGATAAGAAGCTATCTTGACGGTCTTGGCTTCGTCGAGGTCGACACCCCAGTGCTTCATACCCTTGAAATCGGCGCGGCGGCTCGTCCCTTCGTGACCCACCATAACACCCTCGACATAGATATGTATCTTCGCATAGAAACCGAGCTTTATTTAAAGCGTCTTATCGTAGGCGGCTTCGACAAGGTATATGAGGTCGGCCGCATTTTCCGCAATGAGGGTATGGATACCTCCCATAACCCCGAGTTTACCTCGATAGAAATGTACCAGTCCTACGCCGATTATTTCGATATGATGAATCTTATCGAGAAGATGTATGCCGAGCTAACAAAGTCGATTTGCGGAGCGGAAACGATAAATTATCAGGGCGTCGAAATTAATATGGCGGCTCCGTGGGAGCGGCTTACGATGGCTGAGGCTGTTAAGAAATACGCCGGCGTGAATTATGACGACTGGGCGGACGACGCGGCGGCGAGAGCTGTTGCCAAGGCAAACCACATCGAGGTACCCGAGGGCGACAAGGCGACAAAGGGCCATGTGCTTATCGCGTTCTTTGACGAGTGTGTTGAAGAAAAGCTTATCCAGCCGACAATTATATACGACTATCCTGTTGAAAATTCTCCGCTTGCCAAGAGAAAACCGAGCAATCCTGCCTTCACGGAAAGGTTCGAATATTTCATATATGCTCGCGAAATGGGCAACGCCTTCTCCGAGCTCAACGACCCGATTGACCAGCGCGGACGCTTCGAAAAGCAGGTCGCCGAGCGCAGGGCGCAGGGGGTCAACGCGCAGGTGGACGAAGACTTCATCAACGCGCTTGAGTACGGTATGCCCCCGACGGGAGGACTTGGACTTGGACTTGACAGATTAGTTATGCTCCTGACCGATAGCGCCTCGATAAGAGACGTGCTGTTGTTCCCGAC
>CAYWQL010000017.1:0-37571 GCA_964460755.1 uncultured Oscillospiraceae bacterium
TTCTCCTTCATGTTGGCGCCGTCCTGGTTCCAACGCTGAAGGTCCTGTGTCGGCATCGAAATACCAACTGTCTTTTTGCTGTCGTCAACCTTCGTGCCGCCGCCTGCGCAAGCAACCAACGAAAGAGCGAGGCAAAGAGCGAGAATTACGCAAAGTACCTTTTTCATTTGTTTCCTCCATAAAGTATTTTTGTTGTCTGCCTATCGGCATTGAATACAAGATATCATAACCGTCGATAACATAAAATAGTGAAAATTAATAGTTTACCGCCTAAATTTGCGATGTTAAAATTGTAACAAAACGGTAACAGGATATTTTTGTTGAGCTCTGCTCATTTCGCAACAAAAATGTGCGGTTGCTTGAAAAAATGCTATAAAAAGCAATAAAAGTCAGGCGTTTCGACATTTATTCAGAGCTGTAACACAAAAAAGCCGCCCGACGGAATATTCCGTCGGGCAGCTTTGAGCCTGTTTATTATGAAATATTGAGATAAACCTCTTCGCGGCGGTGGAAGCCGCCATCAATAATAACCTGGTCCATATTGCTTTTTGTGACCTTAATGGGCGAAAGCTTCACATACGGCACTTCGCTTGTTCCGTCGAAAATAGTATCTGTCGCGTTGAGCGATTCCCCTTTAATTATCTTTATGGTGTCCTCCGCCGCCTGCTTGGCAAGCTTTTCGACGGGTTTGTACACCGTCATCGTCTGAGTGCCCTCGACAATTCTTTGGCACGCGGCAAGCTCTGCGTCCTGTCCGACAACGCAGACAGTTCCCGCCATTCGGCGTTCGGAAAGCGCCTTGACCGCCTGCGTGGCAAGGTTATCGTTGCCGCAATGAACCCCTGAAAAAACAGTGCCCGCGTTAATCTCGCGATTGACAAAATCATACGCCGCCTCGGCGAGCCAGCCTTCGGCGTACTCCTGTTTGACGACATTGAGGGTACTGTTGTTTATGACCGCGTCGAAGCCCTTGCCGACCTGCGCGACGTTCTGGTCCGCCTTGGGTCCGCAGATGCTTATAACGTTGCTTCCCTTCGGGAGGCTTTCGACGAGTGATTCCGCCATCATCTGACCGACCATTTCGTTGTCGAAGGATATATAAAGGTCAACGTCGCCGTTCATAACCAGTCGGTCATAGGAAATAACGTATATCCCCGCGTCCTTCGCCCGCTTGACCGCGTCGGAAAGCCCGTAGCAATCAATGGCGACGACGACAATGGCGTCGACCTTCTTTTGTATGAAGTAATCAATTTGCGCTATTTGTTCGTCAAGGTCGCCGTTGGCGTTTTGGACGTTGACCACCGCCCCAAGGTCGTTCGCGGTTGAAACGAATACGTCGCGGTCCCTTTGCCAGCGCTCGATTATAAACGAGTCGAACGACATACCGATAAGAATGTCGTCCTTTCGGTCGTTATTGACCACCTCCTTGCCGCCGTGCTGACAGCCGGACGTCAATACTAAGCACAGCAGCGCGAAAACCGCCGTCAATTTTTTAAGCATTACCTTCATTCCTTCGTCCCCCTGTTCCTTTGAGCACTCCGTCGCGCCATTCGGTCGGGGTCGCGCCCTCAATACGTTTAAAAAGCCTGCTGAAGTAGTTGGGGTCGCCATAGCCGACAGCCGTGCAGATTTCTTTTATATTTTTCGTTTCGTCCTTCAAAAGAAGCTTCGCTGTTTCTATTCTTTTGGTTGTAAGATAGTCGATAAAGTTATAGCCCGTCTTTTCCTTAAACAGCTTGCTGAAATAATATGGGCTTATGAAGACCTCCTTTGACACCTCGTCGAGAGTAAGCTCGTGATTGTAGTTTTTGTCGATATAAGCCTTCGCCTTTTTGATGGTGCTGCTCGCTTCCTCATCGCTTTTGTTGGCGATTTCTCTCGCGCAGCCCGATATTTTTATGATAAACCATTGCTTAAGCTCGTCGTAATTCCGCGCGTCGAGCACCGACTGCATATAGTCGCTTCGGTCGAGAAAGTTGTATCTCGTTCCGACCTCGTGGAAGAAGTTATATTCCGAGCGCATAACAAATTCAAGAACCTTCAGCCGTATAGTCATATCATAATCGGCATAGCGCTCGACCATCCAGTCGTAGAACATCTCGGCGTCCTTGGTCGCCTGCTCGACGTCGCCCTTAAGCACCATTTCCTCAAGGTGATTCTCCCAGTCAATCGGATAGCCGTCCTCATAGCCCTGAACCATCGGAAGGTCGTTGAAATGGGCGACAATTCCCTTGCATAGCTTTACTGCTTTTACCGCCTGTCCGTAGGAACGGCAAAGGTCGTCAATCGAGGTCGTCGCGCCTATTCCAAGCTTGCATTCCACGCCGATTTTGTCCTCTATTTTGTGGGTTAGGGTTCTTCCCTTTTCAATAAGAAGAAGCCGCTCATAGTATTCGTCCTTCGGCTCGTCAGCGGGATGAACAAAAATAATTCGGTTCGCCATAGGCGGTCCGACTATACTCAAAAACGACTCTTTAATGAGCGCCCTGACGTCAGAATAAACCTCGTTGGCTTTAAAATCGAGGTCAATCAAATCACCGCCGCCCATATGTCTTAGCTCAAGCACCATAACCGAGCCGCAGGGCTTATCAACGCACAGCAGACCGCAAATTCTTTTGTACGCCTCACGGTCGTCGCTCTGCGACAAAATCATATACACAAAGCTGTTTTCAAGCACGGGAAGCATATTTTCAAGACGCTCGCGGTTTTTGAGGTCGTCGTTTCTCATTCTTCGCTCGGCGTCGACCTTTTTCATTGCCCGCTGTAGAGTGTCGACGACCGCCCCCTTGTTGACAGGCTTAGTAAGAAACTCAAAGACCGAAATGTTAATCGCGTCCTTCGCATACTCAAACTTGTCGTAGGCGGTCATAATAATAAAAATAATGTTTGGCTGAATGGAACGCATTTCGCGCATTGCGTCTATGCCGTTTATGCCCGGCATACGTATATCCATAACCGCGATATCGGGGCGAAAGGTTTCGGCAAGCTCAATCGCGCCGCGACCCGTCTTTGCCGTCGCGACGTTGCACATACCGTTAAAGTTCTTGTCCAAAATAAACTTCATCGCGTCGAGCTCAATACCCTCGTCGTCGGCAAGCAATATTTTATACATTTTACTTCACCCCTTTCGGAATAAGTATGCTTACGGCAGTACCTTTTCCTTTTCCTTCGCTTTTTATCTCGAAAACGTCGTTTACGCCGTAATAGATTATAAGCCGTTTGATAACGTTCTTCAGTCCCGTGCCCCTCGACCGCTTTTTATCTGCGTCCTTATCCTCGGTAAGCACGGCGTCGATTTCCTTCGCGCTCATTCCCTTTCCGTTGTCCTCGACCGTAACGACGAAGCGATTTTCTTCCTCCTTAACGGTGAGCTTAACCTTCTTGTCGCCTTCGGTTTCGTGAAGTCCGTGGTTAATCGCGTTTTCGACAAGGGGCTGGATAACTACGCCGGGAATGGCGATGTTGTCTATATTCCCCATGATTTCTTTAGTATACAATATTTCACTCGAAAAGCGAACATTTATGATATGAAGATAGGTTTCAACCTGTTCAATTTCCTCGGTAAGTGTGGAAACCTCGCCGGTTTTTTTGACGTTATAACGAAAGAAATCGGCAAGCTTTTCGATAAACAAACACGTTTTCTCCGCCCCCTCCATCATTGCGAGCTGTTCGCCCGCGTTGAGGGTGTTGTAAAGAAAGTGCGGGTTAATCTGGGACTGAAGGAAGATAAGCTGCGCCTCTTTAAGGCTGTTTTCCATTTGAAGCTGGTTTTCCTTGAGTCGGCTTTCCTCCTCCATTTGCTCCTTTATTCTGTCAACGTACCCATTAAGGCTCTTTATCATCTTGTTGAAGGCGTCCGCCATTATTCCGACCTCGTCGTTCGTTTTCACGTCGATAAAGTCGATATCAAAGTCGCCCCGTCCAACCTGCTCCGCCTGCTTGGCAAGTGTGGTAAGCGGGCGGGTAATCGTACCTGAAAAGACTATAAGCACAATTAACTCACCGATAATCGCCGACACCAAAATAATGCTGCTGAAGGTCTGCATATATTTGAGCGAAGAGCGAAGAGCGCCGTAGTTTTCCGAGTTGTTCTTGAACTGACCGTTGTTGAGGTCGTTTATATATGTATTAAGATATTTATACATACGCGTCGCTTCGCTGCAAAGCTCGTTGTACTGCTCGACGTCGCGCCCGCGCTTGGCGGAAACCGCGCCAGCCGTAAGAGAAAGATATTTTTCCGAAAGGTTCTTAATATTTTTTTCGCTGAGCTTTTGAGGATTATCCGTTGCGACCGAATTGAGCATATCAATATGATTTCTGTAGGATTGCTCCCCACGATAATAGGAATCGAGCGCGTCGGTGCTTTTTGTGCTTAAATAGCGGTACATATTGTCCTGAACGTCCTCAAGGGAATCGAGCAGGTCGTTCAAGCTCACGTTGCTTTCGTACACCTTGTCTATGTTGCCGACAACCTTGTTTATGCTAATCTGCATATATATATTTATCGCGCCGACCATAATCATCGTCACCGAAAAAACGAAGGTAAGCTTCGCTTGAAGGGAGGCGTTGTTGAATTTGTCGCGTATTTTCTTTAAGAACTTCATACTATTTCGTCTCCTTTGCGGTCTTTATGGAGGAATAGTCGAAGACGGTCTGCTTGGTTATGAGGTTGAGCCCAACGACGGTGTAGTCGCTCGTTCGGTTATACTGAATACACTCCATCAACGCGTCGACTCCCGCAACCCCCACCTCGTCGGAATGGACGGCGACTGTGGAGCGGATTATATTTTTCTTTATCGCGTCAAGTATCTCGTCCGAATCGTAATAACCGAGTATCGTTATCTCGCCGACCATATTATAGTCGACTATCGACTGATAGGCACAAATGGTGTTGGTCGCGTCGAGACAAATAATCACGTCCGGCGCGTATACCCGGTTCATAATCAACTCGCGGATAACCTCCTCGGAGCTGAATGTGTTTTTGCTGTCGATTTTTATGACGTCAAGAACGATTGCCTGCTCCTCGTCAAAGTCGGCGGAAAACTGCTCGATTGCTTCAAATATACTTGAAAAAATAATATTCTGGTCGTTGGTATTGTTGTCCTCGTCAAAAAGGATTACCGCCCTTGTCCTGCCCGTCACCGAGCCGTCATTTAAGGAAGCCTCATACTTTTCCTCTACTGATTTAATAAGCTCCTCGCCGTAAATCGTTCCCAAATCATAGCTGTTTATGCCGACAAAGCCCTGTCGGTCGCTGTCGAGAAGGTCTGCCATAAGCGTGATAACGGGGATGTCAAGGGACACAGCCTCATTGATAAGCGCCTCCATTTCAGGCGAACCGTCGGGACTTACGATAATTCCGTCAACCGACGAATTAATCGCGACCTCCATAAGCTCGGCAAGGGTAAAATCGCTTGAAAGACCGTTTCCGACCCATTCGACGCAGGCGTCAAGCTTAACACCCTCCTCCTTCGCCGCGGCATAAACCGACTGCCAAAACGGGTCGTCAAACTCACTTGAAACAAGGGCTAAATGATAGCGGTAGTATTGCGTCTTCGTCGGCTCGGTTTTGAGCGAGTCGTTTATAAGACCGCGATAAACGAAGGTGCTCAACAGGGTAATGAAGAGCGCGATAGAAACCGCAATAATCGAAATATTTGAAACAGTCTTGCTGATGCTCGGCTTTTTTTTCACTGCTTTATCCCCGCAAACACTTTGTTATTTTTTTAAAACCATACTCTCGCTTTTCATAAGAAAATCATAAATCGGCTTTATCGAACGGTAATCGTCGGCAAGCTTTTTCGCAAGCCCGTCGGAAAAGAGCATATCAAAATCCCCGCTGTTTGCGATAAGACAAACGCTCTTTTGGTCAAGCCATTCGCGAAGCTCGTCCGGCTGGTCGGGAAATTTTGTGCGCTTATATTTTACGTCCTCAAGATGAAATACGCTCTGCTTTTTGAACGCCTTAATTGCCGAAAGAAAATCGCGGTCGCCGTCAAGAATAAGCTGTCGCATAGCGTCCATTGACTCCACGCTCGCCTGATAGTAGCCGCAGCCGTAACGAAAACCGACGGGCGAAACCTCAAAGAAAAAGGCGGGCACTCCGTGATAGAGCTTTTTGTCCCGCATAAAGGTACACCACATCACATCGCGAAAAACGCTCTTATCGTTGGAAAAACGCACGTCACGGTATATTCGCGAAACCGAACGCCCGACCTTTGGCTCGCAAATGAGGTATTTGTCGATTTCGTGAACAGCGGGCTCAAGCGCCGTAACAAGCTCGCAAAGCGGCTTTAAAACAAGCTCGTTGTATTCATTCTTGTGCTCAAGAAACCACGGCTTGCTGTCGTTTATTCGGTTTTGAAAAAGGAAGTCAAGGCTTGATTTTGAAAAGGACATAGCGCAACCTCTTTTGGGCATATTTTTATGAATATATTATCACACGCAAAAGTGCATAAAGCAAGTACCTTTTATATGCAAAGGGTCGTCCCATAAGGACGACCCTCTTTAAAACTAATATAGCGTTCGGTCGATAATTGCCTTCGTTTTCCACTTTCCCGTGAAATAGCGTATGACGCTTATAACCGCGGTTATAAGCCACGTAAGACCATTCGTGAAGCCAAGCCCCCACACGCCAAGCGCGGGAATAAGGGTTAGGGGCTTCGCCAGACCGACACGTCCGCTTACCTCGACCATACCGTTTATCATCGAATAGGTCGTGTCCCCCGCGCCGTTTAAAAGCCCGCGGGTTACATAAATCATACCCAGTGCGAAATAGAAACAGCTTGTAATCCTCAAAAGGTGCGCGCCAATTTCGATAACGCTTTGCTCGTTGACAAAAAGGCTCATAATAAACGAGCCGCCAAATCGGTTGACGGGAAGCATTATAAGACTGTATCCGAGTACGATTAGTACGCCCGACAAATATCCCCGCTTAACGCGGTCAATCTTGTTCGCGCCCATATTCTGACCGGAATAGGTCGACATCGCGATGCCAAGCGAATTAAAGGGCTGCTGAACCAGCTGCTCGAAGCGGTTGGCTGCGGCGTAGGCTGAGACAACCTCCTTGCCGAAGCCGTTGACGACCGACTGAAGCGCGATGCAGGAAATCGCAATAAGGGAATTTTGAAAGGCTACGGGAATACCGATTTTAAAGGTCTTTTTAATTATTGCGCCGTTGGGCTTGAAATAGGAGCGAGGAATTTTGAAATATTCCGTCTTGGCATAGGCGTAAAGAATACATCCCGCCGCCGCCAAAACCTGCGAAATAATCGTTCCGAGCGCGACACCGAAGACGCCCCATTTAAAAACGATGACAAACAATAAATCAAGCCCGATATTAACCACCGAGGAAAAAACGAGAAAATAAAGAGGCGTCTTTGAATCTCCGAGCGCGCGCAGCATAGCCGAAACGCCGTTATATGCCGCGACCGCTGTTATTCCAAGGCTCGTCACCTTAAGATATCTTACCGCGTCGTCGAGAATTTCAGGCGGCGTGTTGAGAAAAACAAGTACCGTTCGCGCAAAGAAAAAGCCAATCACGCTCATAACCGCCGCGCCGAGGAAAAGCACATAAATCGAGTTGGCTATGGTTCTTCTTACATTTTCCGCGTCCTTCGCGCCGAAATACTGCGACACGATTATGCCGACGCCCGCGCCAAGCCCAAAGCTCAGCGAAACAAAAAGAAAGTTGAGCGAACCCGTCGCGCCGACCGCTCCAAGAGCGTTCGAATCGACGAACTTGCCGACAATCATAAGGTCGACAAGGTTATAAAACTGCTGAAAAAGGTTTCCGATAAGCATTGGCAGAGAAAAGGCGGTCAAAAGCTTCATCGGGCTTCCCGCCGTCATATCATAGGTTAAATTCTTTTGCATTTTTCGTCCGTTTCAAGGCGGTTTCGCCTTACTGATTGATAAATTTAATATATGAGGAATTATAACATAACTGCCGGGGAAGTAAAAGAAAAAAGACGGATAAATCCGTCTTTTCTCTTAGCTTAGTCTATTTGCAAAAAATCTTTAACGCGGCGTTTAAAAACTCCGCCGCGCCGTCGGCGACACGGTCATAATACGCCTTAAAACGCTCGTCGGCGACATACATTTCGCCGAGCCCCATATGCGCCTGCTTTGTGTAGGCTCCGTCCTTCCACATCATACAAATCCACTGCTTGTGAAGCGCGCAGGTTTTCTGCGCGAGCTCCCCCGCGGGGTCGCCGTTCGCGACCGCCGCACGGAGAGCTTCGTCGATTTCCTTTCGAAGCGCTTCGGTCCTTTGCCATTCGTCGTTGGTCATTCCCTTTATGCGGGAATACATTCCGTCAACGCTTTCGTCGCCGTACTTTTTGCGGATTTCCCCGCCGTACTTTTCCTCATTTTCCTCGATGAGCTTATTCTTAAAGCCCTCAAACTTTTCCTTGTCGTTCATAAATGTTTCTCCTTTAATCGTCCCTATCGTCCTACTCACATTTTTAATAAGCAGTTCGAGTTGGTCACGTTTTTCTTTTAAGGAGGTTAAATGGTTCTCGAGCGCCGCTTCACGGTCAAATTCAGGTGACGAAACAATGCTTTTTATTTCGTCGAGACCGACGCCAAGCTCACGGTAAAACAAAATTTGCTGAAGCAAATCGACCTGCTCGTCTTTATATATGCGGTAATCGTTTTCACTCGACCTCTCGGGCGAAAGCAACCCAATTTCGTCGTAATATCGAAGGGTTCGCGCGCTAACCCCCGAAAGCGAAGCCAATTTGTTGACCGTATATTCCATTTTCCTCACCTCCTTAACAAGAGTGTAAACCCTTACGTTACGTCAAGGTCAAGAGTTTTTTTATTTTTATTTTAATCCTCGTACAAATCGCCGCTGTTTTCCTTGTTCAGCGTGCCGTCAAGCTCTATCATAAGAAATTTCGCAAGTGTTGTGACGACAGGGCGATGCTCGGTTCCCTTTGGAACAATAATAAATTCACCCTCGTTCACGTCAATCAGTCCCTGTCTTGTTTCAAGCTGAAACTTTCCCTCGAGAACAAAGAAAAGCTCGTCTGAGCCTTCGTGAACGTGAAAATCAAGGGTTCGGTTTTCAACCTGCACAACGCTCAGAACGTGAGAGTTAAACCTCGCGACCTTTTCATAAACATAAAGCTGTTTGAGCGCGTTTGCCGCTTCGAGCGGATTTACCTTTTGAAGCTCCATTTTTGTTTTACCTCTTTAGCTTAAATTCACCACGGAATCATATCCGCATTGGAAATCGAATACTCTGCGAACTGCCAGTCGTCCTCGCTGAACATAAAATAGGTATAGCTCGAGCCGCCGGTGTCGTCGAAGGTGCAGTCAATATAATAGGTCACGCCGTTATAGGCAACGGCGTTCCAAACGTGCCCGTCCTCGCCGACGTCGCCTGATACCACCCAACAGGGGACGCCGAGCCTGTCGCAAAGCTCCTTGAAGGTATACGCGTAACCCGTACAGACAGTTTCGCCTTCAATAAGCGCGCCGTATACGGTTTTCTGTATCTTCTGGTCGAGTGTAAGCGTATCGTCACGCGACGCGTCGCCAAGGGCGTAATCGTAGCTCATATTTTCCACAACAACGTCGTGAATGGCGCGGTAAAGCTCCTTTTCGTCAACGATATTCTTTGCTTTTATCTCTTCGACCCTTTGCTCAAGGCTTTCGTCCACCTCGTTCATAAGCTTTTCCCTTTTTTCGCCGTCGATTTCGGAATTGTAGCCGATGATGATAACCTTATCGCTTCCGTCCTCGGGGAAAATACCGAAATCTATCGTATCGGATATACACACCGAAAGAGCGTTAAGCTCAGCGACGTCCGCGACATTAAAGAGGTTATCCTCCTTTAAATCGTCTTCGCTTGTCCACATAACGAGTTCGGTTTTGTTGTTTTCAATCGCATCAATAAGCCGCCCGATAGCCTCTTGCTTAGTTTTCACCTCGGGGATATCGCAAAAGGCGGGACGGTCTTCAACATAATGAAGCTCCAGAACAAGCTCGCGATAGGAAACGTGTTCGACAAGGGTATGGGTCACCATGCTCGTAAGATATGCGAAGCGACCGCTCTGATTATACTCGTCGTTAATCGCCCCTTCAATCTGATTGTTTTCAAGTTCGGCTCTCTTGGTCAAAACAAGGGTACGTTCGGTTTCGCCGTTTTCAAGCATCGAAAACAGCGTGGATTTTAAAAGCTCGTCGGAATAGTCCGTCGCCTCGGCGGGAACGGCAAAAACGACGAAATAGCACAGCGCCAAAACGCCAATTAAAATAACAGCAAGAAAAAGCTTTCCGAGCGTATTATGATGCTTCACCGCTCGTCCTCCGACAGCTCTTTTTCTGTTTGTTCTTGTTTTATTTGCTCCTCAAGCTCCTTGCGGCTTTTTGCTTCTTGCCTTATACGAAGAAAAAGCCAAACGGGTACGCACGCCGCCGAAAGCACAATAATAATAAACGCCGCAGTTTCCACGATTTATCCCCTTAACCTTTTTTTGTTATAGTAGCATTAAATATGAAAAAACACAACAGCACGCTGAGCAAAGCGCCATTAATCGGACACCTTAATTTATATAATCAAGCTATCAAAGGAAAACGGACAAAGGGAGGCGAAAAAATGAAATATTCTATAACGGCGGTGCTCGACCACTATGAAGTACGCGATTTTCTCGGAAACTTCGTGCTTTCCGCCGACACCTACGGCGAAGCGGTCGACGAGCTTCACGCCGACAACGAAAAAGCAATATTATTTTAGTATATTAATTGGAATCTACCTTTCAAACGCAGCGAACTTAATAGAATAGTGTTGTGAATAAAGAAAAAGTCCTTCGAAATAATCGAAGGACTTTGTTTTTTACGGTTGCCAAAGACAGCTTTTTAAATCCACCCTTCCGTCGCTGAGAAAAACCGCCCCGTCTTGGCGAAGAAGCTCCTGTTGAGCCCCTTTTCCGCCGAAGGCGAAGGAGCCGGAGCATTCGCCGAACCTGTTCACCACGCGAAAACAGGGTATGCCGCCGGGGTCAGGATTTACATGAAGGGCATAGCCCACCACCCGCGACCAGCGCGGATTTCCCGCGAGAAATGCGACCAAGCCATAGGTCGCAACCCTTCCCTTTGGGATACGCCGCACAACGTCGTATATTTTTTGAAAGGTGGTTTTTTCCATTAAGCCGTCCTTATTCCTTTGGTGCGTCTGTCATATCAAGACTGTCGAAGTTATATCCCGTGTTGATACGCGCCTGCTCCTCGGAAACGCCGTTTTCATACTGCGCGGTCATAGCCGAGCCGATAGTAATATTTCTTTGATGTCCGCTGTAATCCATCGACCAATAGGTGTTGCCGTATTTGTCGTTGTAGAAGAAGGTATAGGGAACTCCGCTCGGATTCAGCACCGCGTCGATTATTTCCACCTTCATATTATACATCGGTCCTATGGGAAGTCCCTGAACTCCGCGATATGTATCGTATGCCATTTCCATGCTTTCAGGGGTGCTGACATAGGCGATGTTGTCGTTATAGAAGAGCATACAGTTGTTTATGTAGCCCTCGTGTCTTCCCGTGTCATCATACCAGCCCGAAACGCAGGAACCCCAGTAGAGGTAGTCTCCGTTCTGGTCGTTAAGGCGGTTCCAGAAGACTTGCGCGATATCGTTCTCATTCTCCGCGACGGCGGAATATTCCTTTTCAACTATCGACGCAAACGTCACAACCTCGTTAAAGGTAAGCCCGCTGCTTTCAATCTTTGCCATACGCTCAGGGGTGCAGACCCGCTTTTCAAACTCGTCTAGCATCGCCTGAATCCATTCGTGAGGGGTGTCGTCCTTATAAAACTGGTAGGTTTCGGGATAGAGGTAGCCCTCAAGACGAACGAAGATGTTGGGGTCGTTGGGAATATACTGAAGAAAATCGTTCGTGAACTCGCCCTTTTGGGCTTCGGTAACGAAATCCTGAATTTTGCACACGCCCAAGTCTTCTAATATCATACCCATTTTAACGACCGTTATTCCGTCGGGGAAGGTGACCTGGAAGGTTTCACGCGGGGCGATAACCACCGTTTGAAGCTCCTCGATAACCTGAGCATAGCTCATACGTCCGTCAAAAACGTGGGGACCCGGCTGGAAAGTACTGTCCACCCCCTTAAGGCGGCAATATGCTTTAAATATGTTTTTTGAACCGATGATGCCGTTATCTTTAAGTATAAGCCCGATAGCGTCGGTTGAAGAACCCTCGGGTATTTCGATTTCCGCTTCGGTTGCGAACGCCGCGTTCTTGTTTCCGGCGACCTCCTTAGCAACTACGCCAAGGGTTATCATACCCGCAAGCAGGCAGGCGCAAAGAAGGATTATTAAAATCATTCCCACGCTCGGGCCTCTTCTCTCGCGTCGCTCGCTTCTTTCTCTTCTCGGCGCTTCCTCATACGAAGCTTCACGACTCGAGCTTGAGCTTCTCACGGCGGGACGCCTTACGGTCGGTCTTTTCTTCTTCTTTGTTTTAAGCTTCATTTTATGTTACCTGTTCCTTTTTACTTTGCTTTATAGTAAATATCCGACGCGACCTTTTCGCTTGCCTTTTTGCCCTTGATTATCTCAATAAGCTTGAGCGCGAAGCTCTCGGTCACCCCCGCCGCCTTCGCGGTTAAAAACGGGGCGTCGTAAACTATTTCTTCGTCAGCATAGCTGTCGCCGAGCTCATTTTTAAGCGACGGATAAACCGTGGCTTTTTTGTTGTTAAGAAGCCCTGCGCGGGCAAGTATCGCCGGCGCGGCGCAAATCGCGGCGACGGTTATATCCTTGTCGCTTGCAAGACGTATCGCCTGTTTTACGGTATCACTGTTCTCAAGGTTTGCCGCGCCGACGCTCCCGCCGGGCAACAAAATAGCCTCAATATCATTGTCAGGGAAGAAGGTTTCCTCCGAAATTTCACTCATCACCGTAAGCTTGTGCGAGCCCGTCGGAGTCGCGCTGCCTATGCCGACCGTTTTCACCTTAATTCCAGCGCGGCGCAAAAGGTCAAGCGGAACGAGCGCTTCAATTTCTTCAAAGCCGTCGGCTAAAAACAAATATACCATTTCTTTTTTCCTTTCGTGCTTAATCAAGCATTAGGTTCATATATGGGTCCATATCCCGTATGCCGCTGTCGATATTAAGCGGCTTCGACATACCGTACCGAGCCCGTTCCCCGTCATATTTGAAAAGATTGCTTGAAAGAGGAAGCTGAACCGTCACCGATTTTGGGTTGTGGTTGACGACGATTTCCCGCAAAAGAAGCATTTCCGCTTCCTCGCTTGTTCCAAAGCATTCCTTGACGAACATTCGGTCATGCTGAACGTCGAAAACGGCATATGCCTCGCCGTATTCTCCTTTATAATAAGCGACGCTTTCGCCATAGAGCAAACAGTCGTTTATCACAACGCCTATCATCTTTTGGTCCCACGAAATGTGGGGCGTATCGTAAAGAGCCTTTTCGCGAAGGGCGTAAATCTTTTTGTAGTCAGGCTTATCATACACTATTTCCGTGTCAGGTTTTAGCGAAGTTTCAAGCATACCAGCTTCAATATCGACAAGACGACAGCAAAAATCGGCGCTGTATCCCCTGTTTTTATAGTAGTCGAACAGGACGCTTTCGCCCGGAACAAGGACGCTTAGCGCGTATTTATCCTCGCGGCAGCGTTTTTCGGCATAATCCAAAAGAGCCGTCATATATCCTTTTTTTTGAAACTTTTTTTCGGTTGCCGCACCGTAAAAATATGCGGCTTTTATCGACTTATCCCGAAAGGTGAAGGTCGTCGGAATAACGGTCAGCATAGCGACCACCCGCTCGTTCTCTTCAAGAACAATGGTGTCACCGATATTCGTGACATGGTCATAGACAAAATCGACATAATCAAGCGGGTCGGAAAAAGCTCTGTCCCAAAGCTTTTTTATGCTGTTTAAATCCTCTTGCGTTGCGCTTCTAATCATTTAACGTCACCACATATTTTTCGGTTATTTCGCTCGGATAATAGGAAAGCTTGGCTTTTCGAAGCCCCTCGTCGCCCACGTCGTCCTCGCGGTTTATGTATTTGTAATCCTTGCAAAAACGCTCGGCAAACTCCCTGTTTATGACGGTATAGGCGCCGTCGAAGGTGTATTCCGCCTTCTCCTCGTGAACGCAAAAAACGTCGTTGTTTATCGCTTCGCCCATTGAAAACGCGACAACCTCGCCGTCCACGGTGAGAAAGCCGCCTTTAAAGCCAAGCTCAAAGAAATAATCAAAGGCGTTTTTCGCGGTCGCCTCGTCTTGCCCGAGCGTTCGGTTTCCGTCGTAATTTTCCTTGTACCACAGATTATTCATCGTGCGGACACGCTCGATATTCTCGCTTGTTATTTCGACAAACTCGCCGTTCGGATACTGGTTATAAAAGTGGGAAATATGGTTGCGCTTGGCGTGATATTTCTTTCCAGCAAGGGAAATCAAATCCTCGCTGTTATAGACGTATTCGGCAAAGTCGCGGGTAAGCTGAAAGTTAAATTTGTTTGGGTAAAGGGCTTGCAGACTGTCGCAGTCGTTCTTTGACGCGGCGATTATCTTAAAGGTCTTTTTGCCGACCTGACAGTAACGAAGCATTTCGTCAACCGCCGCTTTGAGGTCTCCCTCGCCGACGGGAAAAAGAAAAGCGTGCGCCTCCTCATCAAAGCGAATAAGATAAAACCCACCGACCTTTGCTATTTTCGTGTCGTAGATATCGCGCCATATGAAAAGATTCCCGAAGGTGTATTCGCACCCTCTGTTCGGTTCGCGAAAAAGGGTTTCGCCAAGCTCTTTTTTGTCTTCGATTGTGATGCGCTTATATTCGGGCATATAATTAACGGGCAATATTCGCGGCGGCGTTTTGAACGTCGCGGCTGATATCCTCGATACTCCTTAATTCGTCATTTTGGTCGCATATTATCGTTTGCCACCCTTGTTTTGCGGCACAATACCGCGCCGCCTCGCGGCTTTTACGCTGATATTCGATATCCTTTTCGTGGATATCCTTCTTGGTCATATCGCCAAGATAGCGCTTTTCCATAAGCTTCTCGCTCGCCTCGGGCGAAACGTCGAGATAAATAACCGCGTCGGGCTTCGGTATACCTAATTTATTGTATTCAAAATCATACAGCCAGTCAAGAAATTCGTCCCATTTTTCTTTGGGAAGCTTGCTGGTTTGATAGACTGCGTTTGAGGTTGTATAGCGGTCGGCTACGAAAACCGTGCCGTCCTTGTAGCCCTTGCTCCAGCGCGACATAAAGCTCGCATACCTGTCGACGGCATAAAAAACCGACGCGGCATAGCAGTTAACGTCGTCTGGACGCTCGCCAAATCGCCCGTTCAAATACATACGAACGAGCGCCGACGAATCGTCGTCATAGCAGGGAAAAGAGAGTGGCTCGCAGTTTATTCCCCGTCCTTTTAAAGCGTCGACAAGAAGCTTCGACTGGGTAGCTTTTCCGCTTCCGTCAAGCCCCTCAATAACGATAAGCTTACCCATTACCTGCCCGCTTTCTCTTTCAAATTAATATAAAATTCACGCATTTCCGCGGCCTTTCCACAGCTCATTTTTCCCTCCGGGCAGGCTCCCGAAACGCAGGGCGGACCGCACGCCTTAAAAAGCGACGGCGCGACGCCGCAAACAAGCTTCAGCATTTCGTTCGCCAACTCCCTAATTTCCCACTGCGCCCTGTTGCAGCAACGGTGGCGGAAAAAATTCGAAAGCGAACGGGTATTCATAGTCACGACCAGTTTGGTTTCACAGGCGTTCGGAAGCACAAAGCGCGCGTCCTCGATGCTCTTTTTTTCCGCCTTGCGCTTCGCCGTTTTTTCGTCGTCGCCGTTTTCTATATTTTCTTTAGTATATTTCTCTTTTAGTATTTCTGTGAGCTCCTCGTATGCTTTTGCGTCGCGTTCCATAGCCTCAAGGTAAATTTTCTTCGCCTTTTCGTCGCCGTCAATCGCGGGAGGGGTGACGAATTTAAAGTCGTCAAGACGAACATAGCGCTGGCTCTGAACGCTGTAGGAGGCGAGTCTGTGACGTGTAAGCTGGGCTAAAAGGGTGCGCGAAACGCCCTCGACGGCAAAGGTAAAGCTTGCGTGCTCGGTAGGGCTTTCGTGTCCGATTTCGGAAAGCATATCAACAAAGCTCGACGTTTTTTCATCGGTCAAGCCGTTTAAAAGCTCGTCGACCTCGGAATTTGAATAGCAAAGCTTCGCCGCCGCCGCGACAACTTTTTCCGGCATAGCAGTATAAGCAAGTAAGTATACTCTCATTTTCTTAAGCCCCCTTAAAGCTTCTTCATCGGCGCGTAGTTTGCCATTGCTTTTTTTACGCCCAATTTGTCGAAATTAATTTCGACAAGCGTATCCCCGCCGAGCGGAACGGCGGAAAGCACAACGCCAGCACCGAATATCTTATGCTCCACCCTGTCGCCCTTCGAGAAGGCGAGCCCTCGCGCCGTTTCGGTTGCCTTGGGCGGCTCGGACGGTTTAGTCGTAATCGACGAGCCGAGCGAAACGGTATAGCTTTTCGGTGCGCCCGCCATAGCGCCTGACTGCCATTTTTTCGCGCGTTCGGGCGAAAGGTCGTCCTTTAGCTCGTCGCTGAATTCGTTAAGAAAACGCGAGCAGGGGTTTCTCCTTGTGCTTCCGAAAAGCATACGCATATTGCTTCGCGTCATATAAAGCTGTTTCTTTGCGCGGGTTATACCGACATAGGCAAGGCGGCGTTCCTCCTCGACCTCGTCGTTGTTGTATCGCGCCGACTCGCTTGGGAAAATACCTTCCTCGACACCGACAATATATACGCAATCGAACTCAAGCCCCTTTGCGCTGTGCAGCGTCATAAGGGTGACGGTATCGACCGTTTCGTCATAGCTGTCTATGCTTGACACAAGCGCGACCTCTTCAAGAAAATCGCCAAGGGTTCTCTCGGGGTTTTCTGTCTCAAAGGTGCGGAAGCTTGAAACAAGCTCCTCGACGTTTTCAAGACGGGTCTTTCCCTCTTCGCCCTGCGCTTCGAGCATCGCTTTATAGCCCGTTAAATCAATGACGTTCGTCACGAAATCGGCAAGACCGTCATTTGCCCTGCTTTCAAGCAGCTTTTCATATAAATCGTAAAATTCCTTCAAAGCGTTTTTCGCCCGCGAAAGGGTTTCGTAGCTTTCGGCGTCCTTTATGACGTCTAGCATAGAAAGCCCTAAGCCCTCGGCAATTCGCGACACCTCGGCAACCGTCGCGTCGCCGATTTTGCGGGTTGGCTTGTTGATTATTCTCGTAAGGCGCACCGCGTCGCTCTTGTTTTCAACGATATGTAAATAGGCAAGAATATCCTTAATTTCCATGCGGTCGTAGAACCGCTGACCGCCGTAAATACGGTAAGGGATACCCGCGCGAGCAAAATAGTTTTCGATAACGTTACTCTGCGCGTTCATACGGTAGAGCACCGCCTGTTCGGAAAGGCTCGTTCCGTTTTCCTTGTTCTTTAATATCTCTCGGGCGACGTACGCCGCCTCCTCAAGCTCACTGTCCGCGCAGTAAACCTTGATTTTATCCCCCGCTCCTTTGTTTGACCAAAGGGTCTTTCCCTTTCGTCCGAGGTTGTTCGCAATAACCTCGTTCGCGGCGTTCAATATGTTTTCGGTCGAGCGGTAGTTTTGCTCAAGACGAATGACCTTTGCGCTTTTAAAGCAGTTTTCGAAGCCCAAAATATTCTCAATAGTCGCGCCGCGGAAGCGATAAATGCTCTGGTCATCGTCGCCGACGACGCATATGTTCTGCTCGCCGTTCGTAAGCAGTTCGATAAGCTTGTACTGCGCAAAGCTTGTGTCCTGATACTCGTCGACCATTATGTAACGGAAACGATTGTGGTAGTATTCGCGGACGTCTTTATTCTCTTCAAGAAGGCGAACCATCATATAGATAAGGTCGTCAAAATCAAGAGCGCCCGCCTTTTTCAAGCGTCGCTGATATTCCTCATACACCTTCGCGACCGTCTCGTCGCGAAAATCGCCGCAGGTTGCCTTAAAGTCGTCGGGCGAGCTCATTGAATCCTTTATCCGACCGATTTTGGACGCCATCCACTTTGGAGGAAACATCTTATCGTCGACGTTTTTTTCTTTACATATTTCTTTTAACACGCGAACGCTGTCGTCGGCATCGTATATCGTGAAATTCTTCGGAAATCCGAGCCTGTCGGCGTCACGGCGCAAAAAGCGAACGCAGGACGAATGGAAGGTCGCGGCAAACACGTCGTTTCCCTGCTCGCCCGTAGTTTCGCAAATTCTCGATTTAAGCTGAGAAGCCGCCTTGTTGGTAAAGGTAATGGCAAGTATGCTCCAAACAGGCGCGCCGTCGATTTTTAATAGCTTTTTTATTTCATTTGAGCACTCATAACCCCCCTCAACCGCGTCGCGTAGGGCTTTAACGTCCTCGTTTGTAACCTCGCGGAGGGTTTTGTCGCTATTGTAAGCGTCGCCGAACTCGATAATATATCTCACACGGTTGACGAGCACCATCGTTTTCCCGCTTCCGGCGCCCGCAAGGATAAGAAGCGGACCCTTAACGCAGAAAACCGCCGAACGCTGAACCTCGTTAAGATGAGAAAAACGGGCTTCAATATACTGTTTTCTTAACTTTATAAATTCGTCGTGAAGCCCCATTGTTACAGTTCCTTTTTTTGATAAGATTGTAGAAAATAACTTTTGTTATTATAACATATACCTTTATATAAAACAAACAGACGTCGCGCCCGTAAGCGGCGACGTCCGATGGTTTTGAACAAGATACTTTTTAGAATGCGCGGGTATTATCCTCAAGTCCGGCGGCGCTCCATGCGCTTCTTCCGCTCGTCTTTGCGCGGCGGGAAGCCCTTGAAATACCGCTGATTTTCGCGTCGTTTCCGCATATAACGGCGATTGCGCCCGAAATCGCGGCAACTATTTCCGCCGAAACGCCCTTGAAGCTTACGCTTTTCGCCTCGCTTGCGGTGGTTATTTCCTTATATGGTGCTTCTATCTTAATTTTTGCCATTATTATTCTCCTTTTTAATCCGGGACGTCGACAAAACGCCGTATGTTAGTATATCCTATTCTAAAACATTTTTCAATACTAATCGGGCAGAATTGTTGAAGAAAAAGCCGAGGCGTAAACCGATTTGGCTCCGGCATCTTTTAAAGCTCGCGCGCACTCGTTAATTGTGTTGCCGCTCGTCATAACGTCGTCGCAAATAAGGACGGTTTTTCCCTCGACGCGGCTCTTATCCTTAACGTCAAAGGCGCGTTTTATGTTGATTTCCCTCTCTTTTCTGTTCAGCTCGTGCTGTTTTCTCGTCGGGACAAGCTTAACGAGAGCCTTTCGGTCGTATTTTTTATCCAAAATCGCCGCCACCCGCTTGGCGAGCAGGCGCGAATGAATATCCGAGCATTTGTAGGCAGGGACACCCACGACAATGTCAATATCCTTCACCGGAAGCAGTTCCTGTATATCCTTCGCCATAAACTGCGACATTTCGTATGCCATACCTGTTTCGCCGCAGAACTTAAAGCGAATTACCGCTTCCGCGACCTCTTCGGCATATTCAAAGCTTGCGGTCACGCCGTCGAGCTTCGAAAGGGCTCTGTCCTTCATACCCTCCTTGGTTCGCTCGTCGCCCTTTAGCCTAAGAGATGCGACCGTTTTTGAGCAGGCTTTGCATTTTCCCTTGATTGGAAGAACCTCGTCGCAGAAAATACACCTTGGCGGATAAATGTATTGCATTAGCTTATCCGTCCATTCGCGCAATAATTTCATTTTTACTCTCCTTTTAAGAACGCGCCGAGCCCCGTAAAACGAAGGGTCTTTTTGTCGTTCATAACCATAGCCTCAAGCACCGTTTCATCGCCGACGATAATCAAAAGCTCCCGCGCCCTTGTGACGGCGGTATATAAAAGATTTCGATAACACAGCTTTCGCGAAAAATCACAAAGCGAAAGAATAACGCAGGGAAACTCGCTTCCCTGACTTTTGTGAACCGTTACAGCGAAGGCAGGCTCAAGCTGAAACGCCTGCTCAAAGGTATAGTCGACGGTTCGGTCGTCAAAAAAGCAGGTTATGCGCTGCGCCTTTTTATCTATCTTCTCAATCGTTCCTATGTCACCGTTAAACGCGCCTATACCATGCTCGCCGCCGTCCTTGCGCCAAACGATGTCATAGTTGTTCTTGGTCTGCATAACCCTGTCGCCCTCGCGAAAGAGGTTGCCCATTATCTTTACCTCGTTCTTGCCCTCGGTCTTGGGATTAAGCCGCGCGCGAACCCTCTCGTTTAGCGTTACCGTTCCAAGCGCGCCTATACGCGACGGGGACAAAATCTGTATATCCACAAACGGATTATATTTATAGCTTTTCGGCAAACGTCGGGAAATAAGGTCGCAGATAAGACCCGCGCCGTTGTCCCTGTCGGCACGCAAAAAGAAGAAATCCCTGTCGCGGCTTTCAATATCCGGTATTTCTCCGTTTACAATGCTGTGGGCGTTGACGACGATAAGGCTCTTCGCCGCCTGACGGAAAATCTTTTGAAGCTCGACGGTTTCGCACGCGCCGCTTTCGATTATATCTCGAAGAACATTTCCCGCGCCGACCGATGGAAGCTGGTTGAAATCGCCAACCATAATTATTCGGCAATAGGGCTTTATTCCGCGAAGCAACGACTCAAACAAAAGCACGTCTGTCATCGACATTTCGTCGATAACCACAACGTCGCATTTAAGCGGGTTTTCCTCGTTATGGACGAAGCGAAGGTCGTCGCCGCCCTTATAGTCCATCTCCAAAAGACGATGAATTGTCTTCGCCTCGCGCCCCGTGAGCTCGGATAGCCTCTTTGCCGCGCGTCCCGTCGGGGCGCAGAGCGAAACGCTGTCGCCGTTTCTTTCGCAAAGCGAAATTATAGCGTTGAGCGCCGTCGTTTTTCCCGTTCCGGGGCCGCCCGTTATGACTACCGCGCCCGAAGTGAGGGAGCTTTCTATCGCCTGCCTTTGAAGGCTTTCATATTTTATGTTGTTGCGCTTTTCAAACTGGTCGATTTCCTCTTCCGCCTCGACGCTCTTTTTATACTCAATCGTTTTTAAATACAACAATCTTTCGGCGATAAATCTTTCGCCCCTTATCATATCGCCAAGGAACGTCCTTTCAACTCCGTCGATATTCTCAACAAAGAGCTTTTTCTCCTCGACGGCTTCGTAAAGCCCGATTTCCACTGTGTCTCTTTCAATATCAAGAAAGCCCGCCGCTTTGTCGATAAGCGTTTCGGACGGAATGCAGGTGTGGCCGTTGTTTAGATTGTGGCGAAGAATGTATATAAGCCCCGCGCGAAGACGGTTTGCGTCGCCCCTATCGTAACCAAGCTTATCCGCCAACACCTCCGCCTCGGAAAAATCCTTATAGACGGGATAACCGCAAATCATATATGGGTTGCCCTTAATAAGCTCGGGCGTGGCGTCGCCGTAAACGCGATAAAGCGCGAGCGAATCGGTCATATCAAGTCCGACCGACGACAGCTCGGCGAAAACCTCGCGCACGCCGTATATCTTTCGAAACTCCTCGCTTATTTTTTTTGCCTTTTCCTTGGATATGCCCTTTATATTAGTAAGCTGTTCGGGGCGCTTTGCAATAACGTCGAGCGTCTTTTCTGAAAAGGCGTCGACTATTCTTCGCGCAAGCGACGGCCCGATGCCTGAAATCGCGCCGTTGGAAAGATACTTGTATATCGCCGTCGCGCTGCTTGGTAAAATGCGTTCACAGGCGCCCGCCTTGAATTGCGGTCCAAAGGTCGGGTGATTGACGAACTCACCGTAGACGTTCAATTCCTCGCCGACGCTCACGCCGAAAAGCGACCCCGCCACCGTGACGAGCTCGCCGTTTACGTCCATATCAATTACGCCAAAGCCGCGCTCTTCGTTTTTATAGACGATATTTTCGACTGTACCGCTAATTTTCGAATCCATATTTTCCTCTTAACGCCGCCGCAAAATTTCCTGTTCCTTATTTGAAAACGCACCGATAAAATGGTAAAACCCTTATCGTCTATGATAAGGGTTTTGAGCATTTATTTCAACACGCTTTTGTTAAATATCCAAAAAGTATCCTACCGTTTCGGGGATTTCACTTTTGTCGATTGCGATAACTCCCTCATCTTCGGCTTGGTCGACTTTCGCCCGTCTTCGCTCTTCCTTATCGCAAACGACGAGAATACGCGCGCCGTTTGAAATCACATAGAGCCGCCGCGCCGCCCGAAGCATTTCAAGCGTATGGCTGTCGCCCTTAATAAGCGTCACGGATTTTTTAACGTCATCTCTAAACACGGACTCGACGAAGCTTACCGCGATATAAATTATCCCCACCGCCGCAAGTAGGCTCACAACAATAACCGAAATATCACTCATTTCTTTCGCCCCTTAATACGTTTGGTTTATTGTATGGCGAAAAGAAAAAAGGGTTCGTTTATTTTTTCTCGCTCGGCTTTTTTGCGAAAAGCCGACTTATCGGCTTATACACAAAGAAGGTAACAAGTGAGTTTATTCCCGATTTCAGAAGATTAAACGGCACGATTATCGGAAGCAGCATTGCGACAACCTGCTCCCTCGGCGCGCCCATAAATATCGGCGTCAGCACATAGTTGCAGCCGACCATAACCACCGTCTTGACGAGCGTTCCCGCCACAAGCGCGACGACCGCGCTCCCCATAGTCTTCTTGCTTTTGTAGATATATCCCGCCACAAGGCAGACCGCGCTCGTCGCAACGAAGTGCATAACTATGCCGATAATTCCGCTCACCGAGCTTACCGTTACGCCCTGAATAAGGCTTGCAACAAGTGTGACAAGCACGCCGTACCACGGACCGTATATAAACGTCGCGATAAGTATAGGAATATCCGCGGGGTCATACTCCAAAAACGGCGCGGGCGGATATGGGATATGTACCACCAACACCAGCACCACCGACAACGCGATAAGCATAGCTAACCGCGTCATCTTTCTAACTCGTTCGTTCCTAATCATAAAAAGCCTCTTTCATTTTTTCGGGACGAAAAAACGCCCCCTTATTTTTTCGGGGGGCGTAACATATTCCAATCAACGGAACACACCGCTTCTTTCATCCGGACTATACCGTCGGCTTCGGAATTTCACCGAATCGTGCAGTTAATGAAAACCGCTTGCGGGCTATACCGCCGGTGGGGAAATTCTCCCCGCCTCGAAACTATGTATATTATATTCCGTTTTTTTCGTTTGTCAACAGTATACTCACTGTATAATCATTAGCAATTTGTCGTTTTGTACACTATTTGTATAAAAAGTGACGAATCGGCACCAAAAAAGACAAGCTTTTTCAATTAGTCGTTTTTCAATTCTCGCGTTGGAAGCCACGGGAAAAGAACAATCAGCGGCAAAGCAAGCGCGAAAATGTAAACATACCTTAAGCTGAAAGCCACGGGCGTGCCGAGAAACATTGTCGCCCAGTTCAGCACGGCGGGCAGATAACAAAGACCGCCGAGCGACTTTCGTTTTTTTGCGAAAAGCATAAACAAGAGCGTAACCCACGCGAGCGTTCCGCTTCCCACGAACGGCTTATTGGCGCAAAGCATTTCGTATATCGAAAAGCCGAATATCTCGTTAAACAAATCGCGTCCTTCTATACCGAATGGGTTGCCCGCGATTTGTAAATCATAGTAGCCGTAATCGCACTGAACCCCAACCTTCCAAAATCCGAAGGTTTCCATACAGTATTCCTTTAAATAAAGCGAAACGTTTTTGGGGAACATTTGAAGCCAGACCTTTATAAGCTCGGTCTTGTTCTGCTCAAGAAACTCGTTGTTGAACGAGGGGTCCCATTTTATAGCGTCGGCAATACAGGGCGCATACCACCTTTCCCAGTTTTCCTTCGTCATAAGGCTATAAACAAATTGCTCCTGCTCCTTGGTCATGTTGCCGTCCTCGACAACAACCGCACCGATTTGAAGAAGCGGCATACCTATCTTTTCGGAATAGTTGCTCGTTATTCCGCAGAGTTTAAATACCACGCAGGTCATCAAAGCGTACGCCGCAATAAGGCACAAGAGCGACAGACAGAGCTTTTTCGCCTTGGAACGAAACACAGCAAGCAAGGCTATCGTAAGCAATACAATCGTCAATATCCCGTTATTTCTAAACAACAAAACCGCCGCGGATACAAGAACAAATTTTATCACAAAGCCCTTTGAGGAAATGTCGTCCTTCAAAAGCACAACATCACTCAAAAGCATAATCAGCCACAAAAGCGCGCAGGAATAAAGCGGGTCCTTAAGCATAGCGATTGAATAAGCGGGGAAATATGGTACAAACATATAATATCCCATCGTAAAGATAAGGAATAAGATGTGAACTCCGTTTTTATAGAGCTTATAAACAAGCGCGGAAACGGTAGTAAGCATAAGTCCTGTTTGAACGAGGGTATACAGAAAAACGCCCTTGTTGACGCTATTGAAAAGAAGACCTGTTTTTACAAAAGCGCCGACAAACATAGTATAAAAAACAGGGTGGTCGCTATAAAGCTTGGTTCCAAAGCCGCCTTGATTAATCGACGAAAGCGAGTCGGCATAGACATTGCCCGGCGAAAAGGTCAGCAGATACGGAAGCCACGCCAAAGCGAGCAGAACGAAAAAAACAAAAAACATATAACGCTTTGGGCTTGCCTTTTCAGAAAAATCGTGAAGCTTCTTTTCGTCTAACCAAAATAAAAAACGAAGCAGAGAATAAACCGCAGCGAAAACGCCCGCCGCAGCAAGCAGGTCAACAAGGGAAAACGGCAAAAAATAATTTTGCTTGTTATTCCCATAAATTATGCCCGAAAACACAATTTTTCGTCCGACGCAAAAACAAAGTGTAAAAAAAGCATCGAATATAATTATAGAGCTGTTTTCACGCTTTTCGATTTTTAAAAATGATTTCATATCAACCTCAAACGTTTTGTTTTGTGACCGCATTGTAATTAAGTATAGCCTATTGCATTTTTCTTTTCAACAAGCTCGTCTTAACCCGCTCTTCCCATAGCATATTTTTTGATTTTTCTCTTGACCTGCAACCTGACGTGTGCTATTGTGTATGTATCGATAGATATATAAGGCGGTTTATGTTATGGAAGATATGAAAGAAAAAATAACCTATCACTCGCGCGGGCTGTTTGACAAGCACGGCTTTCACGGTACTGCGCTGCGCGACATTTGCAAGCTGGCAGGCTGTAAAATGCCGACTATTTATTATTATTTCGGAAGTAAAGAAAACCTTTTTAACGAGGTTGTCTATGTTGCCTTTGAAGAACTTGTGGCAAAGCTTTGGGCGCAGCTTCCCAAAAATGTGTCGGTTGCGGAATTCGATACGTTAATGGTAATTCAAAAAAAGAATTTATCCGAGGAAGAAAGATTGATTTATCGCCTTGCGATGAAAACATGGCTGGGCTTTGACGGAAGCGACGAAACCCGCCAGAAATTAAAGGATTGGGCGCAAACCACATATAAGAAAAGCTTAAAAAAGCATTCGGAATCGGTTTGCTCAATGGAATGGGCAAAATTCATTTCCCGCTCCGTAACAAATCTCATTCAGCTTATTATTCTCGCGGAAGAGGATATTTCAGATGATGAAATCCGCGAAAATATTGAGATGATATTTAGTGTGGCGACACATTCAAATATAAAAAACGAAATTTGAAAGGATTGATATAATGGCTATGTCAAACACTGCGGACAATATGCTAACTGTAAAGCTTCAAACGATTGACGATAAGACAATGTTCAGCGCAACCTCACGAGAAAACCCGGCGTTGACAATTGATTATTTCCCTCCCATAGGCACAGGTAAGGGATATACCTCGTTGGAGCTTCTGATGATGGCTTTGGGTTCCTGCGTCAGTACAACGCTCTTGAGCTTGTTCCGCTATAAGATGAAAAAAAACGTCACCGGTATTTTAGCGGAAGTAAACGGAACCGTACGCGAAAAGCACCCGAAAGCGCTTGAGCACATAATTCTGCTCTTGAAAATCAAATCGAGCGATTTAACGCAAGCAGAGGTTGAAGCCGCCCTCAAAACCGCGGAGGATACCCTGTGTCCGGTATGGGCTATGCTCAAGGGGAATGTTACCGTCGAAGTCAAAACAGAGATAGGCGAATAAGCTCCCCGTCCGTTTTCCGAGCAAAGCTTCGCGCTTATTCTCTTTTGTTTCTCGAACTCTACCCCGACAGAGCAAAATCGCTTTATCGTCGGCTATCAAGCGCATATTCCCTTTTAAAGAAAAGAAGGACGGCATTTACCGTCCTTCTTTTCTCGATATAAGGGCTGTTAATAATACTATCTCATCTCTTCACCTAACGGGAACAGGCATAGGTTCGCGCGAAAGAAAAGCAAAACAATGCGCCTCAACTTTTTTATATTTTATTTATTATTTGTTTATTGTCTTTACGACAAAAAACTGATAACATAAGAACATACATTCTTTTTAAGGAGAACATATATGAATAAGCAAGACCAATTCTATGAAACCGTCTCGAAGCTTGAGGTCGCGAACCTCGCCACGGCGGCTGGCGAAAGCGTAACCATGCGTATTGTCAGCCCCGTGCTTGTTGACAGCGCGATTTTGATTTTCACGTCAAAAGAATCGACAAAGTACAAGCAGCTTAGTATAAATCCAAACTGCTGTATTTCAATCGGCGACTTCTTTGTCGAAGCAAAGGCGGAGCTTCTCGGCTCGACCATGCTTGACGAAAACGAAACGCTTCGCTTGGAATATGACAAAAAGTTCCCCGGCGCATTCGCCGAAGGAATGGAGTTCGGCGGTCGAGACTCCGATTTCATTCTTTTAAGACCGACTGTTATTTCGGGCTGGGCTTTTGAAAACGACGTTCCTAACGAAATCGGTATACCGACTATCCCCTTTAGGATTACCGTTTAATAAACTAAAGTATTTAAAAAATCCTCACGAATTAACTTCGTGAGGATTTTAAAATATCTTTATTTTACAAGCTTCGGATGTCCGCTTCCGCCCGGAACGTGAGCGCCCGCCTCTGCGTCAAAAGAGATAGTCGGCGAACCGTTCACTATGCTAATCGTATCGGCGATTACGGCGCCGGTTACCTTGGCGCTGAAGGCGTTAAGCGAAACCTTTCCGTTCGGCGCATAAATTACTCCTCTAAGGTCGGCTTGACAATTCTGAATATTCACGTCGCCGTTAACGGATACAAAACAGGTTGCGTTGCTTGAGTTCATGCTCGTGTTGGTATTTTGAAGGGTAAAATCGCCCTCGGCTATTATCGTTCCCGTTGAATTAAAGTTGCCGTTGGTTAAAACGACGTTTCCGTTAAAGTATATCGGCGTGTCACCGTAACGGGCAATAAGATTATCGTAGCAATGAAGACCATTGTTGTCATATCCGCCAAGGTAGTATGTACCGCCCGATTTTGTTATTCCGAAGGAAGCAAATTCGGAGTCAGAAGGTCTTACCGCTTGGTCAACCATATCGTTAACGCTCGGCAATACCTTTAAAGCCGCGTCGTTTGTCGTCTCCCCTATACGTCCGCCATACCATTGCGGCGTTACAACTCCTTTACAGGCGGAAACGTGGTCGTAAACTCCATTGGAATCGTTAGCGATAATAATCTGATTATTTGAATGAATGGGGTCGGTCAGATTCATATTAATCTGACTAAACACCATAGGTACCGTGGTCGAAAGCGAAAGAAGCGCGCAGTCGTTATCGGCAAAAAATCCGCCGGAGCCCGTTTCCGCTGTCGCAAGGGTACCAACCTTGCCTGAATTTCCGTTGGCAAACACGTTGGCGAAAATATAATCGACGTCCCTTGAGCCTTCAATGGTTATCTGACGGTTATCAGCGGAAAAGTAAATGGATACATCGGCGTCGGAGTCCACCCCGTTAGCCCGAAGATATTGTTTCGCCGTTTGAGCCGCGGTAAGCGTGTCGGGAAGGTCAATAGCGCCGGCGAGAGCGGCTGCGTCGAAAGCGGCCTGCAGCTCACGCCTGTCGTTTACCATATTTCCATAATCAAGAGCTACCGCGGACATACCTAACAGCACGACCATTGATACCGCAACAATTACGGTGATGGCGCCATGTTCTTTGCGCATTCTCTTTAAAAATTTCATAAATATCCCCCAAAAGCCTCTTTGGCATTCAAGTGCCTACATAATAGCACATTATTACAAAAAAGGAAACTTTTTGTAATTTTGCGTCTTTGCCCGACTTTTTGTGTGCTATATATCCTGCTTCACGTCTGTGTCTTTCCTATATTCCGCCGCCGCAAGCTTAACGTTCGCTGAATCCAGCTTACGCATAAGCATAGCCTTTTCCACCGCTATATCCGATTTTTGAGCGTAAGCCTCGACCAGCTCGGAATAAGCGCCCTTAAGCTGTTCAACAAGAAGCTTGTTTGCTTCAAGAAGCTTCTCGTTTTGAAGCATAGTATCGTCGTTAACTTGCCTTAATTTATCGTTCGCCCTTGAGACCGTCGCGCTTTCCTCCGTCATAGAAGAAACAAAATTATTAAGTGATTCGTTCTCACGTTCTTTTTTCGATAAAATGACGCTTACCTTTTGAACGTCTCTTTTTAGATTTTCTATTTCCTCGTTAAGCTTTGCGATACGTCCTTCGCTGACCATCTCATTTAAGAAGTCGTTTTCTTTTCTGAGCTTATCCATGGTATTGGTAAGCGTCGCTATTTCTTTTCTTGCGGCGTCGACCTCTTTTTGCGTTTCGGCTTGGCCGGCTTTGTGAACCTGTATGCTTTTGTTCGCCGTTTCCAACTGGCTTGTTTTATCGTCGAGCGCGGCCTTCAGCCTTTTTTGCTCGACTTCCTCGCTCATAAGCTTCGCCGAAAGGTCGGTTTTGTCCTGTTCAAGAACGCTGTTTTTAGCGATAAGCTCGGTTACGCTCTGCGAAAGATTATCCGCGGCTTCACCGCCAAAGCTATTTACTACATCCGAAAGCGAACAATACTCCGCTTCCTTTTTCGTCAGCTTTTCATTCAGCGAGTCGATTTTAGCCGCAAGCTTTTCCTTCTCGTCAAGAACCGACTGCATATTTTTATTGAATGTAACCGTCGCTTTTTGCTGTTCCTTTTTTATTCCGTTGACATAATCCGCGACGGACTTCTTAGTATATCCGCCCATGTTGCTTTTCAATATTTTATCGAGGTCTTCCTCTTCCGTGCGTCCCCTTATTAAACCTACCACGCTTTGTTTGTCATCCATCATTTACACCTCTCAAAATTATTCGGCTTCAAGAACCATACCTTCTTTAATATCCTTTGCCGCGCCCTGCGCAAGCTCAAGCACGTTTCGCGCTCCTTTGAATATCCTTCCGATTCTCCAAGGCGCAATCGTTTCCACGCCGACGACCGTGAAATCCTTTGACAGGTACACGACGTCGATTGTAAAACGCATAAAGAAACTGTGGATTGAAGAACAACCGTAAAAGAGCATACCCGCTTTGTCGTCTATACTTTTTCTTCCCATAAGACCTTTGAATCGTTTAAAAAAAGTATCGGCAACCTCTACGCGCTCCGCAATAACCTTTTGGTTTGATTTTACTCTCATATTTTACGAAAACACCTTTATAATGTTTATAACCGCCGGGCCTAAAAGCACGATAAAAATAACGGGGAAAATAAACAGCAGCATTGGGAAAAGTATCTTTGTCGACATCTTGTACGCCTGTTCCTGAACCTTATTCTTGCGCGTTACCCTCATGCTTTCCGACTGGCTCTTTAGTACATTTTTCAGCGAAATGCCAAGCTGACCCGCCTGAACGACGGCGCTGACGAAGGTCGTCACTTCCTCTACCCCGCATCTTTCGGCAAGCTGAGACATAGCCTCTCTCCTCGTGCGTCCCATCGACATTTCGCGATAGGTTACGTTGAGCTCGTCGACAAGCGGCCCGTCCATATTATCAATAATATGCTTTATGCTCTGCTCGAAGCCCAAGCCCGCTTCAACGCTTATGCTGAGCAGGTCGAGAACGTCGGGAAGCTGCTGTTCAACAAACGCTTTGCGCTTGCTCGTCATAGAAGATAGTTGAAACCTTAATACGGCGAATGAACCATACAGTCCCAAAAATCCGAAAAGCAAGGCGTTCTTGGCGGGGCTTTTCGTCATAAGACCTATTACCACACCGAAAACCATCGCGCCGACCATAATTATTATTTTCATAAGGCTATACTCGTCGGGCTCCATCTTCATACCCGCCTGCCTGAGCTGAAGCTTAAGCTTAGCCTCGCTTTCGACCGCCTTTTGATTCTGAACGGCATTTCCTTTTCTTTTGTCGCCTGAAGCTCTGACTCTTCGCGACAATTTATCCAAAATCGGCCTAATTGTTCTTTCAAAAAAAGGTTTGCTGAGCTCTTCATCCCGCGAATAATCAACCTCGTTTTGGACGCTGAACTTGTTAACGCGATTTCTCATATAATCTTCTTCTCTGCCCTGTTTTTCCATAAGAAGATAGACTATCGAATATACGACAACCGCGGCGCAAATAATGATAATTCCTATCATCGGCTTCTCCTAAAACTTTATTTGAACAATCTTGTTAATTATAAAAAAGCCTATCGCTTCCATGGCAATCCCCACGACGACCATCACCTTGCCGATGCTCGTCGTAAAGAAAGAATTGATGTATTCGGGATTAATCACCATCAAAAACAAAGTCAAAAACAGCGGAAGCGCTCCGATAATTATTCCCGAAAAACGGCCCTGAGAGGTTAAAACCTTCGCTTCCTCTCTAAGCTTAATTCTGTCCTTTATTGTCGTCGACAAAATATCCAGTATCTCGGCAAGGTTCGCTCCAACCTGAGTCGCGGTTATTACCGCCGTAACCAATAGCTCAAAATCCTTGTTTTGAACCCTTTCCTCCATATGGATTAAAGCGTCGTCAAATGAAACGCCATACTTAATCTCGCGCAAAGCCCTTGAAAACTCGGTTGAAATCGGCGGCTGCATTTCATTCGCTATACTTTCCATCGCCTGTTGAAACGAGAAGCCCGCCCTCATACAGTTGCTTATTATCATCAGCGAGTCGCCAAGCTGCTTGTTAAAAAGAGTCTGCATCTTTTTTCTTGAACGCTCTACGAGAAGCGGAGGCGTCGAAATACCGAGAATACTTAAGCCGAGAACCGTCGTTATGTTGGCGCCAAAGAGCGCGGCAAGAAGCGCCGGGCCAACCGCCGCGATAATCCAAATGTTAAGATACTCCTGCGCGCTGAGCTTTACGCCGGCCATCGAAAGATTGTTTTCGAGCTTTTCGCTTACACGTATGAGACCTTTTTTCTTGCCTGATTTGTTCTTTTCTTCCGTCTCGTTTAAGACGGTTTTTCGAATTCCGTCGATACCGTCGTTAACGGACAGCTTGGAAATTCGTCTTTTTATGTTGTCTTCGTTCGATTTGTCAAAGAGCGACGTTATTAAAACATAAGCTAAAACCGCGCTCGACAAACATATTAAAAAAACCATCTGCTCACCTCAGTTTGTAAACCAATCGTCCCTTACTATTACACCGCCCGCCGCAAGCTTATCAACAAAGCTCGGACGAACTCCCGTCGATATAAATTCACCGTTAATATTGCCCCGAACGTCAACGCCGCTCGATTTGTATGCGTAAAGCTCTTGAAGGGTAATCGTATCGCCCTCCATGCCCACGACCTCGGTAATGCTTACTATCTTTCTTGTTCCGTCCTTTAGCCTTGCTTGATGAACGATAATATCAAGAGCGGAGGCGACCTGCTCACGAATGGCTTTTACGGGCATATCCATACCCGACATCAAAACCATCGTTTCAAGACGCGAAATCAAATCGCGCGGAGAGTTGGCATGCGCCGTGGTAAGCGAACCGTCATGTCCGGTGTTCATCGCCTGAAGCATATCGAGCGTTTCGCCCGAACGAACCTCGCCGACGATAATGCGGTCGGGCCGCATACGAAGCGCGTTCCTAACCAAATCTCTTATCGTAATCTGTCCGACTCCCTCAATATTCGCTGGTCGGCTTTCAAGGGTAATGACGTGATTTTGGCGTAGCTGCAATTCAGCCGCGTCCTCGATAGTTACTATGCGGTCGGTTTCGGGAATATAGCTTGAAAGAACGTTAAGAAGCGTTGTCTTTCCGCTTCCTGTACCGCCCGAAACTATGATGTTCATCTTTCCTTTGACGCAGGCGTCAAGGAAGGTCATCATTTTTGGGGAAACCGAATTAAATCGTATCAGGTCGTTTACCGTAAGGGGACGTTTCGAAAATTTTCGAATTGTAATTACGGGCCCTACAAGCGAAAGCGGAGGAATAATCGCGTTAACGCGGCTTCCGTCGGCAAGTCGCGCGTCAACCATCGGGCTCGACTCGTCTATTCGCCTTCCGATAGAGCTTACTATTCGATTAATTACGTTCATAACGTGTTCATTATCGTTAAATTTCGCGCTGCTTAACTCAAGCTTGCCGCGACGCTCGATATATACGTTGTACGGTCCGTTAACCATTATTTCGGTAACGTCGGGGTTTTCAAGCAAGGGTTCAAGCGGTCCCAAACCGATAACGTCGTTATAAATCTCTTTTACTATTTTCTTTCTGTCGGCACGGGGAATATTTTCTGTGCTCGCAGAAATAAGCGCATCTATTTTCGCGAGAATATACTCCTCACGGTCCTTTTCGGGTATATGCTTTTCGGACTCCTCCGCGTTGAGAATTTCAACTAATTCAGCGTGAGTTTTTTTCTTCAGTCCCGCGTATGAGTCGTTCGCCGCATGACCTCCCTCGAAGCCGCCCTCCTCGTCGGAATTAGCCGCTCCGTTTACCTTTTGTTTTTCAAGCCGCTCCATTAAGCCCATTGTTTTCACTCCCCCTCTGTTTTAAAGTCCGAAAAACTATTTATGAAAGAGCTTTTTACGTTCCTTCGACGAATTAATCTGGATTTCAACGTCGCCGTCGATATTCTCGATTTTTGTGGCTATGTCGTTTATAGACTGCGCTATTTTTGTGTTCGGCGCGCACTCAACGATAGGAATACCGCGGTTAAGCGACGAAAGCGCGACCTTATAATCGCTTGGGATTTTTGCCCATATGGGACAGCCGAGTATCGTTTGAACATCGTTTATCGTTACCGAATTCATCTCAACAGCACGGTTCACGACAAGACGCACCTTGTCCTTTTGCTGAAGAGAATCAAGAAGGCTCATTGACAGCTTGGAATTTTTCAAAATCGAGATGTCAAGACCCGTAACAAAAACAACTAATGTCGACGCTTCTATCGCCGTTATGGTGATATCCGTGAAGCTGGGCGGCGTGTCAATAATGACATAGTCGTAATACGACCTAATCAAGCTCAAAAGATTCTGAAGCTTCTCGGGCGAAACAAGCTCGGCGTATTCCGGGCTTTTCGGCGCGCAAAGGACGTGAACTCCGCTCGGATGAACCATCATATAGCTTCTTATAGAGTCGATGTTGGGCGTGTAAACGTCCTGTACAAGCTCGGCTATTGTTTCCTTCGGCTCCAAATCCAAAAAGACGTGGACGTCGCCAAACTGAAGGTCAAGGTCGATAAGCGCGACCTTTTTGTTCTTTTCGGCAAGCTTTACCGCAAGGTTTGTAGAAATAGTTGTTTTTCCAAGACCGCCCTTTGAGCCGAACACCGTGATAACCTTGCTCATCCAAGCGATGCTGTTTTTCTCGTTCAGCGCGTCTAATCTTGTCGTTTCCGCGCGATAAACGCCCTTTAAATATTCCGCAAAGTTCTTCGCGTTTTCGGGAAATTCGGTTATGTTGTGCGCTCCGACCGCAAGCACCTTTTGAAGGGTTTGTGCGTCAAGCTTATCGGCGAGAAACACAACAAAGGTTTTCGGACGGTGAAGAATAAGACGTTCGGCAAGGTTAAGGACGTCGACGTCCTCGGTTCCAAGCGTCATAATAACCATATCAGGCGAAGTGTTTTCGATATAATCGAGCGCCGCCGAGCCTCCTTGAGAATCGCCAAGCACCGCAATTTCATCGTCGGAAATCATTGACTTAAGCGCGTTAAGAATGCTCTCGGTTTTGCTGACAAGAACTACGTTAATTTTCATTTTTCTCTACCCCCGCTTGATGTGAATGTCGTCGACTGTGATGCTGTACTCATCAATCGTCTGAGAATCGAGCGTCGAGCGAAGTATAGCTCTTATTGAACCAAGATTGTCAACGAAGCTTAATTCAAGCGCTTGTTCGGGCGTTACTGAAAGCGTAAGCGTCGTGTATGCCGTATCGCTTGGCGCTCCGCTTGCGCTCATATATCTGTCAACAGCGAGTATTTTTACGTTCTGTAAAACAATCCTTGCCGCTTGTTCGTAAATTGGGTTTCCGCTTGTATCGGTTTTTCCCGTATCGGTCTGATACTGGGCAATTAAGTCGACGTAATTTCCGGGCTTCAGCATACCCGCTATGCCTTCGACGGTGCTGACGTCGATTGAAATAGCGCGCATACCCTCCTCAACAACGTAGGAAAGCGAACCCGCGTCGGCGTTCCCGAATTCTACGATGCGCTCGGACAGAAGCTGCTCGCCCGCGTATACGTCGCTGTTGACGGTGCTTCCTATTGCTTGACTGACGTCGGTCATTGCGTCGGGCAAAACGGCGTCCGCCGAGATTTCGGCAAGGCGCACCATATCCTCGGTTATGGCGGTATTTGCGGGAATATTCATCGACGCGACCACCACGGCGCTCCTCGGCGCTTCCTCTTTAGTCCCCACCGACTTTAAAAAGATATAAAGCGTAAGCGATAAAATAATCGCCGCGATAATTCCGATTATTCTTACTTTTTTCATTTGTTCACTCCTCGTTGTTTTGGAAAACAAAAACGCAAGCAAGCCTTTTTTGCAAAAGAGTTTACTTACGCTTCTTATCCTTCAATACGCATCGTACACGTCGAGCGTACAGTAACTGTATTTGAACCTATAAATGTAGACGTTAACCCCGTTAACAGGGGTGCGTCGGCTTCAACGCTGATGGTTACAGCCTCGCCGTTTTTGGTAAGCGTAAGGTCCGGAGATACCAAAAGGGGCGAGCAATTAACAAAAACGTCGGTAGCGTCGGAATTGTGCCAGTCGTCGTCCTTATAATGAACCGCCGCGTAACGAGCCGCTTCCCGGCAGGAATTATTTATCTCGATTTTTTGCGCGAAAATCCAACCAAAGTCAATTATTCCACACAAAATCATCAATAATATAGGAATAACCAGCGCGAATTCGACCATTGACTGACCCTTTTCGCTCTTAAACGCTCTTCTCACCCTTACTCCCTCCCCTTAATTTAAACAAGCCAGACCTTGAGCCAAGTCAAAGTCTGGCTTTTGTTTAAACAGTTTCCTATTAGCTCGCGGCCGGTCCGTTGATTTTGTCGCTAACGCTCGTAAATAAAGCCTCAATCTTGTCGCCAAGTGTGAAGATGACAACGATAACCGCAACAGCTATACCGGCAAGGATAAGACCGTACTCAACCATACCCTGACCGCTCTCTTCATTCGAGAACCAGTTTAAAAACTTTTTCATAAATGAAAACCCTCCATAATTTTTATCGTATAAACCTATGACTTATACGCTTTGTAAAGCCATTATAGCACCCGTTTTTCATTGTTTCCATAGTTTCTCTTTATTTTTTTATTTTCTACCATTTCACTAATTATATGGTTTTTAATTTGTATAATTTTGCAGAAAAGGTATAAATTTCAATTTATAATAGCTTATTTTGTCTGTTTTTAGTGAATAATTCTGTATAAAGTTGCCAAACAACCGCATATTATTCCAAGCGACATAAAGGGTGCGAAGGGCACCATACTCCTCAAGGAAACCTTTTTTATGACAAAACCGACGACGGCAAAAAGAATCATAGACGCCGCCATAACCACAACGCCGTAAAGAATATTCGGATATCCGAGAATCGCGCCCATAGCTCCCGCGAGCTTAACGTCGCCCGCGCCGACCTTATCGAAGCCCATTATTGCGCCGACGATTAAAAATACCGCCATCATAACAAACATCGATATAATCGCCGCAAGAAGTCCGCCCTTAAAGCCGAATAGAAGAACCTGAAAAAGCAGACCTAAAACGACAAACACCATTACGGCTTCATTGGGAATGATATGAACACGAATATCAATTAATCCCGTTAAAAAGGCGCAATAGACGATAACGCAGGCGATAATTAAGGAGGAAACACTCACAAAAACCAAGCCCAAGAGATACCACGCCGCACCGTTGCATACTCCCATAAAGAGTTTGGTTGCCCACGACGAGAAAAAGCGGTTAGGCTCTAAGTTCGTTCCGCTTTTTTTAAGCTTATATGCCGCCGTTTTATCACAAAGCTCGGGCAAAAACGCACCGAAGCCCACTCCCGCCGCCGCGAGAATAATTAAATATACAATATCCACTTTTTATTTCCTCCGAAAAGTTTTTGACGCGTTTTTATTTCTTCACTATTCCGCCATATTCTTTAAAATGTATTGACTTTCGTTTGTATAAATATTAATTGCGTAGTGGAAATTCAGGAGCGTCACGGACACAATTATACTTTATTCGAGGCTTCTTTTCAACATTTCCGATTTTTGCGCAATATGGTTTGTTCGTTCAGCGAGAGCGGTCTTCTTTTTTCCTATCCTTGCTTTCGCATTTTAGCCTTAGGGTACGGCTTCGGATTTGCGGATAAGAAAACAGCACGTCCCGCAGCATTGTGCCGCGAAACGCGCTGTTTATTGTTTGATTATTGCTTAATGGAAATTCTCTTCTTCGAGCCGGAAGCTTCCGCGGGGTTCGCCGCCTGTTCGTCTTCGTTTTCGTTAAACGTAATTTTTTTATTGTACAGGCTCTTGCGTTCCTTTTTGTTTTCCTTATATTCCGCTATTCTTTTTTTTGATGTTTCGATAATGTTTATAATGGAAATAACGGTGCTGACAACAAACAAAAGCGCGGCGACAACGCGGATAATAACGAAAATCGCTTCCTTGCGTTGCTTACGAAGCCTATCGGTTTGAATTTTGTCCTCTATGCCGAATTTGACCGCTTTTAGAAAGCTCATAATAAACAGCCTCTCTTCAATTTAGATTAACTTAAGTATATATTAATAATTTAAATTGTCAATCGCGTAGATTATGTTGATTTTTGCGAAATGATGTGTTAAAATATCTTTCAGCGCAAATATCCGGGTGTGGCGCAGCTGGTAGCGCGCTTGACTGGGGGTCAAGAGGCCGCAAGTTCAAGTCTTGTCACTCGGACCATCGAAAAAGACCGTAAAATGGGCACATTTTACGGTCTTTGGTTTTTTTGTTTTGTTGGAAAACCGCCCTCATAAGTGTTTCGTAAGTGTTTGTGTGTAATTAGAGTTGGTTTTATATATGTATTTTCAGCATCAAACTGAGCATTCCGTCCATTCACATAAACATCTAATTCACAAAGAAAGAAGCCTGTGAACCGAATGGCTCACGGGCTTCTTCTTTACGCTGAATTAATAATTTTGATTTAAGAGTTCATCTACAGGTACTTTAAGATAAAGATAT
>CAYWQL010000018.1:0-35789 GCA_964460755.1 uncultured Oscillospiraceae bacterium
TGAAAGTTTAGCGAAATTAAGGAAAGATAAAACAATCTGCAGGAATTATACGAGGCTTGTAAATGACCAACACATATGAAGGCTGTCCTGATATTTTAAAAGAGTTTCTATTTTATATGGAAACAATAAAAAACCTTTCGCCGCGAACGGTTGAGGGTTATTTTATAGACCTTAGATTGTTTTTTCGTTTTCTTAAGCTTCGGCGCGGACTTGTGGCTTCTGATGTTAAAATTGAAGAAATAAATATTGAAGACGTCAACCTCTCGCTTATAAAATCGGTCACGACGCAGGACATTTATGAATATCTTCATTATGTTATGAAGGGACGTGAAAACAATCCAAATACGCGCGCTCGCAAGGTTTCGAGCCTTCGCGCATATTTTAAATACCTTACGACAAAAAGTCACCAGCTTGAAATTAATCCTGTAAAGGACATCGAGGTTCCGTCGCTCAGAAAAAGCGTTCCTAAATTTTTATCTCTTGAAGAAAGCCTATCTCTTCTTAACAGCACCGACGGCGAATATCAAGCGCGGGACTATTGTATACTTACTCTATTTTTGAACTGCGGTATGCGTTTATCCGAGCTTGTCGGAATAGACCTTCAAGACATAAATGAGGATATGATACGAATAATCGGCAAGGGCAACAAGGAACGTCTGGTCTATCTTAACGATGCGTGCAAGGACGCTTTAAAGAATTGCATTAATGAGCGCGACTCAAAGAAATATACTAAAAAGGACGAAAATGCCCTATTTTTGTCGCGAACGGGAAGCCGTATAGGCGCACGGCGGGTTGAACAGATTGTCGACGATTGCCTTGAGCGCGCGGGGCTTTCCGAAAGAGGCTTTTCGGCGCATAAGCTGCGGCATACGGCCGCGACGCTAATGTACCGTCATGGACACGTCGACATTTTGGCACTTAAAGAAATATTGGGTCACGCACACGTTTCGACGACCGAAATATATACTCATATTAGCGACGAACAGCTTAGAAATGCCGCGGCGGCTTCCCCGCTTTCAAAGATTAAAAAGCGAAAGACTTCCCCGCCCTCTTCAAAGCCGGATGACGCCCTTGAAGACGAGGATAAATAGCGCTTCGATAATTGATGATATCGCGGCGAAGACAAAGGACTTGAAAAGCGTTTTTATAAGCGCTTCGTTTATTACCCCATAGCTTCTGCCGCTTCCGTTAAACGCGATTTTGTAAAGCTCCATCGACGACACGATTGCCGCCGTCGCAAGGCTGAATAGTCCAAACGAAAATATGACAGTCGGAATTGCGAGAGAAAACAAAATATAAGGCAATCCTCCAAGCCCAAAGCTAACATAAGCGGTTCCGCAAACAAGCCCGAAGCCGACTCCACCACACAAAAGCGCAAATAAAACAAGCGGCGTTCCGAAGATACAGGAGGAAAGCACGAAGAGGATAAAAAGCAGAATCGTGCGCGATAAAAGTGAGTTTATTAGCGAATACAAAACTCCCTCAGTTGCCTTTTTAAGAAGCTCTGCCTTTGTTGCATACATAATATATTCAATCATAACGCCGCCTTTGAAGGCAATAAGCAAAGCGCCAAGCACGATACCGACCACATAAACAAGCGAGAGGATAAAAAACATCTTCTCGTTTTTTGTTTTTAGCAGCGCGTGTATTCGCCTTGGCACTTTGATTGAAGTAATATTTGAAAAGTTGCTGTTCCTCATATTTTCGTCGTCCTCGCTATTTTTAATAAATAATACGCGAACAGCGAATAAAATATGCCTATTTCCCGAGCTCGTACGCCCGCTTTACGCAGGCGTCAATTCCGCTCGCAACAGCCTTGTCGAAACCGTTCTCACGGAACGCGTCGAGCATGGCGAGGGTCGTTCCCCCCTTCGAGCAAACCATTGTAATCAGCTCGTCGACGCTTCTGCCTGAAGTGAGCATCATTTCCGCGCTGCCTATAAGAGTATAGGAAAAAGCTTTTAGAGCCTCGTCAAAATCAATTCCGTCTTTTTCGGCGTTTTCAGCGAAGATTTTTGCGAAATAATATATAGCCGCAGGACTGCTTCCGTTAATGGGGATTATCTCATTGATTTTTTCCTCGGGCAGATTGAAGGCATATCCGATAGAATTAAAAACGGAAAAAATGAAGTCGTAGTCGCTTTGGCTGATTCCCTCGGGACGTGCGACGGCGGTGCAGCCCTTGCCAATCATAAGCGGCGTATTCGGCATAACGCGGACGATTGGGCGTGTGGTTTCAAGCAGGTCGGAAATGCGTTTTACCGTCACCCCTGCAACGATAGAAATGAAAATATTATCGTCGGTTATTTCGCCGCGAAGACCTGCTAAAGCTTCGTCTAACATCTGCGGTTTAACGCAGATAAAAACAAATTTAGTCTCCTTCATTACCTGTAAAGCTGAACTGCTTAACATTATCTTGTGCTTAAACTCACTCACCTGATTTGGATAGGGGTCAAAAGCGACAATGTCCTTTGCCTCAACGAGGTTGTGTTCAATTATTCCGTTGGCTATGGCGTGCGCCATATTTCCAAAGCCGATAAATCCGATTTTCATTTTATTTATCCTTATATTTTAAGTTTTGCCTTTCTTTTTGCGTTTGCCCCCGCAAGCGAGCCAATACCGCCCGCACTCGTGAGCGCAATTAGCTTAATTAATGTCTGATAGGTTATGTCGCCATCGCCGAAGGCAAGCGAAACGACGAAGATGACAGCGAACATAAGTGCGCCCGACGCGAGCCCGTGCGTGACGTTTGTTTCACCCTTTGCCGTGCCGCCGTAGCTTGAAATAAGGGTTGCAAGCACCGTCAATATCGTTGTTAGCGGCTCAAGAAGGGTATGAGGAACGTTTGCTTTCATAAGCACGACCGCGGTAAGACTGATTAAAATCGCGCTGATTATAAGCGCGATAAAACAGGTCATCGAGCAGTTCGCGGTGAATTTTCTTAAAGGCGACTTTGTCGCCTTGCCGATATAGATATCGTTAACGTTGTTTTTCAATAAAAAACCTCCCCTGTTACTTTACTAAAAAATATTCACAGGGAAGGAAATCTATTCTGTTTTAAGAGAAGAAAAACTATTCGTCTAACTTTAATTTTTCAACGTGCGAAATTGCTTCTTTAAGGAAACGGATTTTTGTGCGGTCGGTGCCCGTTTCGATTACGATTGTGTTGTCCTTAATGGAAACCGCGCGCCCTACAACGCCGCCGATTGTCGTAATTTCGTCGCCGACTTCAATGTTGTTGCGCTCTTCTTGAATTTTCTTTTCTTTTTTCTTCTGCGGAAGAATAAGAATAAAATACATGGCGACAAGCATAAGCACCATTATAATTAACGTGCCGTAACCGCCCAAAAGACCTGTCGATTGACCTGCTGCGTCTGCTGTTAAGAAATTCATTAGTTTTACCTCGTATAAAGATTTTAGATAATTATACAACATAAAGACTTGCTAAAGCAAGCAATTATATCCTTTTATTGAGCATAGGCGAATATTTTTCTCTAAAAGCCTCAAACTCGCCGTTATCGAGAGCTGCGCGTATTTTTTCCATAAGGGTGTTATAGAAAAAAAGATTGTGTGTAACGAGAAGACGAAGCGCGAGCATTTCCTCCGCCTTGAGAAGGTGGCGAAGATAAGCTTTCGAATAGCGCTTACACACGGGGCATCCACATTCCTCGTCAATCGGCGTCATATCTCGGTCGTACTTCTTGTTGTTGAGGTTAATAACGCCGTTCCATGTGAAAAGATGTCCGTGCCGACCGTTTCGCGAAGGCATAACGCAATCAAAAAGGTCGACACCGCGTGCGACGCTTTCGATTATATTAGTCGGTGTGCCGACACCCATAAGGTAGCGAATCTTGTCCGTTGGCATATACTCCTCAACGGCGTCGATTATGCGGTACATTTCTTCGGCGCTCTCCCCTACCGCAAGACCGCCTATTGCGTATCCGTCAAGGTCAAGCTCGGCAATTTGCTTCATATTATCCACTCGGATATCGTCGTAGGTTCCGCCCTGATTTATTCCAAAAAGAAGTTGGTTCTTATTAATCGTGTCGGGCAAAGAATTGAGCCGCGACATTTCGGCTTTACACCGAACGAGCCACCGCACCGTCCGCGCCGCGGAGGCTTCGACGTATTCGCGAGGAGAAGGGTTTTCAATACATTCGTCGAACGCCATAGCGATTGTGCTCGCAAGGTTGGACTGAATCTGCATACTTTCCTCGGGCCCCATAAATATCTTTTTTCCGTCTATGTGAGAAGAAAAATATGCGCCCTCCTCTTTGATTTTACGAAGAGGCGCAAGCGAAAAAACCTGAAATCCGCCGCTGTCTGTGAGTATCGGCTTCTCCCAAGTGGTGAATTTATGAATTCCGCCGACCTCTTTTATAAGCTCGTCACCCGGACGTATATGAAGATGATAGGTGTTCGAGAGCATCACCTGACAATTAATCTTTTCAAGGTCGCCTGCCGACAAACCGCCCTTTATAGCCGCGCAGGTCGCGACGTTCATAAACGCCGGAGTTTCAAAGCTTCCGTGAACGGTATCAAATCTTCCGCGTCGCGCCTTGTTTTCGGTTTTAATCAGTTTGTACATTTTTACCTCAGCTAATAAACATTGCGTCACCGAAGCTGAAAAAACGGTATTTCTGCTCGACGGCGAATTTATATGCTCTCATCGTGTTATCATATCCCGCAAAGGCCGAAACAAGCATAATCAGGGTGCTTTCCGGAAGGTGAAAGTTGGTTATGAGCGCGTCAATGGCTAAGAATTTATAGCCGGGATAAATGAAGATGCTCGTATCCTCCGCGCAGGGCACTATCGCGCCGTGCTTGTTCATAACCGCCTCAAGGGTACGGCAGGAGGTCGTTCCGACCGCGATAACCCGTTTACCCTTCGACCTTGCCTCGTTTATCGCGTCGGCTGCGGCTTTCGTTATGGAATAGTGCTCGGAATGCATAAGATGCTTGGTTATGTCTTCCTCTTTAACCGGTCGGAAGGTTCCAAGCCCGACGTGAAGTGTAACCCGCGCGATTTTAACGCCCTTTTTCTCGATACGTTCAAGCAATTCTTCTGTGAAATGAAGCCCTGCCGTCGGCGCGGCGGCAGAGCCGTTTTCGTTTGCGTAGACAGTTTGGTAATCGCTGTTCTTTTCGAGCTTTTTAGTTATATATGGCGGGAGCGGCATTTGACCAACCTCGTCCAACAACTCGAAAAAAGTCTTGGTTTTGTCGTATTCGAAATGGACGATTCGGTTTCCGTCCTCGATTTCGTCGATGATTTCGCCCTTTAGCATTCCTTTGTTAAAGCTTACCCTTGCGCCGCGGTGGAGTCGCTTGCCCGGCTTTGAAAGACATTCCCAGCAGTCGTTTCCCCTGTCGTTTAGTAAAAGCAGCTCGATATTTGCAAGGGTCTTCTCCTTCACGCCCAAAAGACGCGCCGGAATAACCTTGCTGTCGTTGATAACAAGCACGTCGCCCTCGTTTAAAGAAAATTCTATATCTTTAAACCTTTTTTCAACAATTTCGCCGCTGTTTTTGTCTAAACATAACAATTTTGAGCAGTCGCGGGGCGACATTGGCTGCTGCGCAATAAGCTCCTCGGGCAAAAAATAATTAAATAATGAACGTTCCATAGTTTCTCCGATATAATATCTAAAAAAGACATTTGACATTTAATAATAATCAATGCTATTCTTTATTAGATTTATCACTTTAATATAATAAACAGTCTTTATTATATGGTAAATGACTTGTCTTTTCAAGCCGAAAAATAAATAACTTTAAAGAGGTGCAATAGAAATGGAAAAGTTTAAAATCGCAGTAGTGGGCGCAACGGGAATGGTGGGAAGAACCTTTCTTAAGGTGCTCGAAGAATACAATATTCCCGAGTGTGAATACACACTTTTTGCTTCGAAACGAAGCGCGGGAACCTCTCTTAAATTTTTCGGCAAGGACTATGAAATAAAAGAGCTTAACGAGCACAGCTTTGATGACGGCTTTGACATAGCTCTGTTTTCCGCAGGTGGCGGCACGAGCCAGGAGTTCGCGCCTATCGCGGCGGCTCACGGCTGTACAGTTATTGACAACAGCTCCTGCTGGAGAATGGACAAAAACGTTCCCCTTGTCGTGCCTGAGGTCAACGGTGCCGAAGCGTTCAAAAACAACGGAATAATCGCCAACCCCAACTGCTCAACAATACAGGCAATGGTCGCCCTTAAGCCAATCTATGACAAGTACGGCATAAAGCGCGTGGTCTATTCCACCTACCAAGCGGTTTCGGGCGCGGGAGTAAAAGGCTTTGACGACCTTAAAAACGGCGCGGAAGCTTATGTCAACTGCGATGGAAGCAAAAGCTATGAGCTTGAAAAATTCCCCTATCCGATATTCGATAACTGTATTCCTCACATCGACGTTTTCCTTGATAACGGCTACACGAAGGAAGAGGAAAAGATGGTTAATGAAACAAGAAAAATTCTTGACGACGAAACTATCGCTATTACCGCAACCTGCGTTCGCGTTCCCGTGTTTTACAGCCACAGCGAAGCGATAAACCTTGAGCTTAAAAAGGAATATGAAGTTAACGATATTAAAGAGCTTCTTAAAAACGCTCCCGGCATTGTCGTCGTCGACGACACAGACAACAACAAGTATCCCCTCGCTTCGGTTGCGACAGGAACAGACGAAGTATATGTCGGAAGAATAAGACGTGACGACAGCGTTAAAAACGGTCTTAATCTTTGGGTTGTCGCGGACAACATAAGAAAAGGCGCGGCGTCCAACGCCGTCCAAATCGCCAAGCTTTTGATAGATGCAAAGCGTTCATAATAAACGGAGGTACGGTTTATTGAAAAAGGTTGTTTTTGAAGGGGTTGGCACGGCGATAATTACGCCGTTTTATGACAACTATACTGTTAATTTCGAAGAGCTCGCAAAAATTGTAGAGTTTCAAATAGAAAACAAAGTGGATTCTATCGTCGTGTGCGGAACCACGGGCGAAGCGTCGACTATGCCCGACGACGAGCATTTGAGCGTAATCAAATTCGTGGTTGATAAGGTTGCCGGGCGCATTCCCGTCATTGCGGGAGTCGGAAGCAACCACACCTCGCACGCCGTCGTGCTTTCGAAAAAAGCGCAGGATTACGGCGCCGACGCGCTTCTTCACGTCACGCCGTATTACAACAAAACCTCTCAAAAGGGTCTTGTCGCGCATTTCACCGAAATAGCAAACGCGGTTAAGATTCCGATTATTCTCTATAACGTGCCGAGCCGCACGGGAATGACGATTGCTCCTGCTACTTATAAAGAGCTTTCTTTTTTAGAAAACATCGTAGCCACAAAGGAAGCAAGCGGGAACATTACAGCAATCGCTACGGCGATGAATTTGTGCGGCGATAAGCTTGAGTTTTATTCGGGCAACGACGACCAGATTGTCCCAATTATGGCGCTTGGCGCGCGCGGCGTTATCTCGGTGCTTTCTAACGTTAAGCCCCGCGAAACCAAGGCAATCGCCGATTATGCATTGAAGGGTGACTACAAGAGCGCCGCTAAAATGCAGGTCGCTATGATGCCGCTTATTAACGCGCTTTTCTCGGACGTTAATCCGATTCCCGTAAAGGAAGCGATGAATATGCTCGGATTTAACGCGGGAAAATGCCGACTTCCCCTTTGCGGTATGGACAAAGACAAAAAGGAAACGCTCGAAAAGCTTTTGATAAAATAAAATGATTGAACGGAAGTAGGTTATGACGAAAATAATAATTTGCGGAATACTCGGAAAAATGGGAAGCGTCGTTATGGAGGAATGCTTTGAATCCGACGATGTTGCCGTCGTCGCCGGCGTTGACAAGCAAAGCGGTGTTCTCGCAAACATTCCCCTTTTCGACAGCTTTGAAAAATGCAATGTAAACGCCGACGTAGTCGTTGACTTTTCCTCGTCCGTTATGTGCGAACAAATCGTCAGCTACTGCGAAAAAACTAAGACTGCGCTTGTATTATGCACGACCGGCTATTCAGACGCTCAGCTTGAGAAAATTTCGCAGCTTTCAAAAATTGTGCCAGTCTTCAAAAGCGCAAACCTCTCGTTCGGCATAGCCGTTGTTAAAGCCGTTGCGGCAAAAATGGCGATTGTTTTGAAAAATGATTTTGATATAGAAATTCTTGAAAAGCACCACAACAAGAAGGTGGACGCGCCGAGCGGCACGGCAATTATGCTTGCTGACGCCATAAACGACGCTTGCGGCAAGGAATATGAGTATGTTTATGAGCGTCAAAGCGTGAGAAAACCGCGAGAGAAAAAAGAGCTTGGAATAAGCTCAATTCGCGGCGGCACGATTGTCGGTGAGCACGAAATAATGTTCGCGGGTGTGGACGAGGTAATTACGCTGACCCATTCCGCGGCAAGCAAAACGGTTTTCGCAAAGGGTGCGATTACCGCGGCAAAATTTCTTTCAAAGCAAAAGCCCGGACGGTACGATATGGACAATATAGCCTCAACGATTATATAAAACAACACTAAAAAAGCGCGTGGCTTCTTCAGAAGCCACGCGCTTTTTAATACCGCTGCAAAACCGACCAATGTGAGTTTGAGATTTTGTACTTGCTTACTTTATGAATATACGGTGGAAAACCTTTTTTCCCTTTCGAACAACTACGCCCTCGCCGGAAAGCCTATCGGCGGTTAGCTTCATAAAGCCGTCGCTGACCTTCTCGTCGTCAACAGAAATACCACCCTGTTCGACAAGACGTCTTCCCTCTCCGCGAGAGGAGGCAATTCCGCTTTTAATGAGAATATCGAGAATATCTATTCCATCGCCTGCAAGCTCGCTTGCGTTAAGCTCCGTCGCCGGCATATGGGTTTTATCTCCGCCTCCTGCGAAAAGCGCTTTTGAGGTTGTCAGAGCCTTTTCGGCGTCCTCTTTGCTGTGCACCGTAGCGGTGAGCTCATACGCGAGCAGCTCCTTTGCTTCGTTGTAAGCTTCACCTCCGCGCTTGTCAAACTCGTTTATTCTTTCAAGCTCCACGTCCGTAAGAAGTCTCAGACACCTTGTTACGTCAGCGTCGTCGACGTTGCGCCAATATTGGAAAAATTCGTACGGCGATGTTTTTTCGGGGTCAAGCCAAACTGCGCCGTTTTCGGTTTTGCCCATCTTTTTGCCCTCCTTGTTCGTAAGAAGGGTGAAGGTCATACCATATACGTCCTTGCCAAGCTTTCGTCTAATAAGCTCAACGCCCCCAATGATGTTTGACCATTGGTCGTTTCCGCCAAGCTCAAGCCGGCAGCCGTAATCGCTGAATAAACGATAGAAGTCATAGCTTTGCATAAGCATATAGTTAAACTCCAGGAATGAAAGGCCTTTTTCCATACGGGTTTTAAAGCATTCAAAGGTAAGCATACGGTTAACAGAGAAATGAACGCCGATATCGCGAAGAAAATCAACGTAGTTGAGGTTCAACAGCCAATCTGCATTGTTGACCATAAGCGCCTTGCCATCCGAAAAGTCAACAAATTTGGACATCTGCTTTTTAAAGCATTCGGCGTTGTGGGCTATGGTTTCCTTGGTCATCATTTTTCGCATATCGCTTTTCCCCGTCGGGTCTCCAACCATAGTTGTGCCGCCGCCGAGAATAGCTATCGGACGGTGGCCCGCCTTCTGCATTTTTCTCATAATAACAAGCTGCATAAAGTGTCCGACATGAAGGCTGTCCGCCGTCGGGTCGAAGCCGATATAGAAGGTTACCTTCTCCTTGCCGAGAAGCTCCCTTGTTTTGTCGCTGTCGGTTGTCTGCTCAATTAAGCCTCTTTGCTCGAGCTCGTCAAAAACGTTATTCATTTTCTTTTCCTTTCAAAATAAAAAGCCCTTTTACAGTAATTTCTGTAAAAGGGCGTTAATTAACGCGGTACCACCTTTTTTCAATATGCTAAAGCATATCCTCACGGGAAAATCATTCCCAACGCTTAACGCGCGTTCACGGCATCTCTGCTGCTCGAAATATGTAATTCGTCCGCAAGCCTCTGCTTTCTTGCACCGACCGAAAGCTCTCTTTAAAGATAAAATGCAGACTACTTCGTATTTGTCAAAGCTTTTTTGAATATGTGTGTTATTCTATCGCACAAATTTGATTTTGTCAACCGCTATGTTAGCAACGCTTTCAGTGTGCTAACCTTTTGCGTTGTTCAGCATTTCCGCGGCGTTCTGAAGCGCTGTGTCCGTTATGCTGTCGCCCGAAATAATTCTTGCAAGCTCACGCTTGCGCGCGTCAAAGTCAAGCGATTGTATATCGGTATAGGTTCTCTCATCGCGAACCGTTTTTTCGATTTTCATATGAGTATCGGCAAAGGAAGCAATCTGCGCGGAATGGGTTACGCATATAATCTGACGACAGAGCGCCGCTTGTTTAAGCTTTTTGCCTATTTTTCCCGCGCTTGAGCCGGAAACGCCCGTGTCGATTTCGTCAAAAATAAGTGTTCCTATGTCGTCCTTGTCCGCCAAGGCATTCTTTATTGCAAGCATTATTCGCGAAAGCTCACCGCCCGATGCAATCTTTGAAAGCGGTTTGGGCGGTTCGCCGACGTTTGTGGAAATAAAGAACTCAACGACATCGTAACCCTTGTATGTAACCGCGCCCTTTTTGCAGTCCACGGTAAATTGAACGTCGGGCATATTCAAAAAGTTGAGTTCTTCTTTTATTCTGTTTGAGAACACAGTAAAAGCGGCTTTTCGCTTGAAGCTAATTTCGTCCGCCATTTTTATGACGACCTTATACAGCTGTTCAAACTGGTTTTGCAGCTCGGTTAACTGTTCGCCCGACGACTCAATGTTATTTAATTCCTCAACCGCTTCGTCATAGAATTTTAAAATATCGGCTATTGTCTCGCCGTACTTCTTTTTTAGTTTATAAATTAAATCAAGCCGTTCTTCTACAAACTGAAGCTCGTTCATATCGAAATCAAAGTCGCCGAGGAAGCCGCCGATATCCGATGTAATGTCCTTCAAATTGTAGTACAAATCACTAAGACGTATAGCGCAATCGTCCATATTTTCGCCAAAGTCCTTGACGTCGTCAAGAAGCCCCGACGCGGTCGAAACCATATCGAGCGCGCCGCTTGTTTCACCGTCGCCAGAAAGGATATTGTAGCCTGCTTGAAGGGATTCTATGAGCTTCTCGGAATTGCGAATAAGGTTGCGTCTTGACGTAAGCTGTTCGTCCTCGCCAACGGTAAGCTCTGCTTTTTCGATTTCATCAATCTGATACCGAAGCAAGTCAATATGCTTTTCCTTATCGGTTTCGTCCATAGAAAGGGCGTCAATCTGACGCTTCAGCTTGCCAAGCTCACGAAAGCGAATACCATACGCGTCAAGCTCCTCGCCAAGCTCAGCGAAGTTGTCGATTATATAAATGTGCCGTTCGGGATTAAGCAGCTCTTGATTGTCATGCTGACCGTGAATATTAATAAGGTTTGAGCAAATTTCGCGAACGGTAGCTGCAGTCGCCGGCTTTCCGTTAACGCGGCACTGACTTTTTCCGTCTGACGTAATAATGCGGTGAAGAATGAGCATTCCGTCGAAATCGTAGCCCTGCTCCTCGATGAGGTCAAGCACCTTTTTGTTTACGTCTGTAAAGGTCGCCCAAATTACAGCGCGTCCCGTTCCTGTTCTTACTATTTCCTTGCTTGCGCGGTTTCCGAGAATGGCATTAATCGAGTCAATAAGTATAGACTTTCCCGCGCCGGTTTCACCGGTAAGTATATTAAGTCCCTTATTGAACTGTATGCTTGCCTTTTCAATTACCGCTACGTTTTCTATGTTTAACTCTCGTAACATATTTTTACCTTTTTATTTATTTAATGACATTTCCAAGCTTTGAAGCCAAAAGCTCGGCGTCCTCGGGGGTTTCGGTTGCGCCGAAAATCGTGTCGTCACCCGCAATCGTTCCGACGAGATGCTCGAAATTCATTGAATCAAGCGCTGCGCACGCCGCGTTGCCAAGTCCCGTATAGCATTTAATTACGACGATATTCCCCGCCGTCCTTACGGAAATAACCGATTCGCGAAAAATAGTTTTAAATTTCTCGATAAACTCGTCGTTCTTGTTTTCGGCGGGAACGGAATATTTCGTTGTTCCGTCCGGAAGGGTAAGCTTACTTAAACGAAGCTCTTTTATGTCACGCGAAATAGTCGCCTGAGTGACGTTAAAACCCTTTTCCTTAAGACATTCGAGAAGCTCCTCTTGAGTATTTATTGATTTGGTCTTGATAAGCTCAACTATCGTTTTAAGTCGATTGTTTTTCATCTTCGCTAACCCCTCTCGGAAATGTCTTTTCTTAGTATATCATAAAACTTCCGCTTATTGGACACCATAAGCTTTAAGTTTTTTTCGCATCCTCTAACTGTAATTGTATCGTTGAAGTCGACCTCTTTAATCAATACCCCGTCGACCGATACAAGCGCCTTGTTGTCCTCGCGTTCAACGGGCGAAACCGTAACTTCTTTCGTTTTGCTGTATTCGAGCACGACGCTTCGAAGAAACATCGAATGGGCACATATGGGAGTAACGACTATCGCGTTCAGACCCGGCTCGACAATCGGACCTCCGGCAGAAAGCGAATAGGCTGTCGAACCCGTGGGTGATGAAATAATAAGACCATCGGAGCGAAACTGAGACAATACGTTTTTGCAGTAGCCAAGCTTGAGCTCAATGCTCTTCGCCTGCGCTCCCCGCGAAATTACAACGTCGTTAACCGCGTAATATTTTTTATCGGTATTTGAGCTAAGCGTCAGCTCCAAAAGCACCCTTTTTGAAATCGCCAAGCTGTCTATATCTTGCCTTGTTATGCTGTCGACAAAGCTATAATCGAACGCCGAAAGGTAACCGAGACGCCCGGAATTAATTCCAAAAATGGGCTTATCATTTTCTATCGCCCTCTTGGAATTAAGGAGCATTGTTCCGTCGCCGCCGACCGCGACAAAAAGGTCACATTCCTTTTCGGCTTCTATTGAGTCAAGAAACTTGACGAGGGTTTGCGTTTCATTGAAGAAATGTCTGTTTTCCTCGTCAGCAAGGCACTCGTATCCAAGCGAAGAAAAACGTCTTGCGGCGGCGTTTACCGTCGCGATATTTCTTTCTGTTGCCTTGGCGATACAAATCAAAAGCTTCACTTTTCTCACCTCTTACAGCTCGGAATGCGCCGCTTCTACGACGGCGTTAATGTTATCAGTATAATCTTTTTCAATATTTTTTGTAATATATACAAGATATTCTATGTTTCCCTCTGGCCCCTTTATTGGCGAAAAGGTTAATCCCTTAACAGAAAAATCGTTGTCTTTCAAATATCCGAAGACGTTATTTATAACCTCAATATGCGTCTTTGGTTCGCGGACAACCCCATGCTTGCCGACCTTTTCTCGTCCCGCCTCGAATTGCGGCTTTATAAGGCACACGCCGCAGGCGTCGTCCTTGACTATACGACAAAGAACGGGCAAAACGAGCTTGAGAGAAATAAAGGAAACATCGACAGAAAAGAAATCAAGCTTTTCGGGTATCTGCTCGTCTGTTATATAGCGAATATTTGTCCGTTCGAGATTTACAACTCGCTCGTCTGTACGAAGCTTCCATGCAAGCTGTCCGTAGCCGACATCAACGGCAAAGACCTTAGCCGCGCCGTTTTGAAGCATACAGTCGGTGAAGCCGCCGGTCGACGCGCCGATGTCCGCACAGACCATACTATCGAGCTTAATATCAAAGGCTTCAATCGCCTTCTTAAGCTTCTTTCCTCCGCGGCTGACAAATTCATTCACCTGTCCGTTAAGTGTGATTTCGGCGTTCTCGTCAAGAAAGGTGCCGGCTTTGTCTTCCCTTTCGCCGTCAACAAAAACAAGCCCCGACATTATAAGAGCCTTCGCCTTTTCACGGCTTTCACACAAGCCGTTTTTTACAACTAATACGTCAAGTCGTTCCTTCACCTGTTCGCCTCTTGAATAATTTTTACTATCGAGCCGCAATCCAACGAGTTTTCCTTTAGCTGCTCGTGAACGCTCGCTTGGCTGACGAGCGGGCTGTTAATCGCGTAAAGCTTATATTTTCCGTCAAAATTGTTTGAACAAAGCTGGTCGGAAAATTCTTCGCCAAGCCCCCCACGTCGGACGCCCTCTTCAAAAAAGAAAACGCTTTTATATGAAAGCGCCGATATAACGGCGTCCTTGTTTAAGGGAAGAATAAGGTTAAGCTTTAAAATGTCGCATTTTATGCCAAGTGAATTAAGCTTTTCGCTCGCCTCGAGCGCCTCGGCAAATTCCCTGCCATAGGTCACGATGAGGACACTTGCGCCGTCCGAACGGCTTATCAAATCATAATCGTTAGTTGAAATTTTATACTCGCTGACTCTCTCGTCCTCTTTTCCGCGCGGATAGCGAATAGCCGTCGCGCCCTTTGTATGGAAAAGCTTTTCAAGCCAGTATTCAAGCTCCTTGTAGTTGCTCGGAGATGCGACGCGAAAACCGTTTAACGACCCCAGCATCATAACGTCGAAAAGACCTTGATGTGTTTCTCCGTCGTCACCGACGAGCCCCGCGCGGTCAACAGCAAGCATAACGTTGAGGGAATCCATCGAAACGTCCTGAGAAAGCTGGTCGAACGCCCTTTGAAGAAATGTCGAATAAACCGCAAAAACCGGCTTCATTCCGCCCTTCGCAAGTCCGCCGCAAAAGGTCACGGCGTGCTGCTCGGCTATGCCGACGTCAAAAAAGCGTTCCTTATGGTTTTTATAAAAATACTGAAGTCCTGTTCCGTATTTCATAGCCGCCGTTACAGCGCAAATCTTCGCGTCCTTGTCGGCTAATTTACAAAGCTTTTGTCCGAAAACATTCGAGAAGCTGTCGCTTTGCGAAATGTCGGGATTGCCCTCTTCAACGTCGAACTGACCTACCCCGTGATAAGCTCCGGGATTCTCCTCGGCAAGTGCAAAGCCTTTTCCCTTTACAGTTATTGTGTGAAGCAAAATCGGCCCGTCAAGCTCCTTGATGTTTGATAAAATTCTAACAAGCTCGTCAATGTTGTGACCGTCGACGGGACCAAGATAGTGAAAACCCATTTCCTCAAAAAATGTTCCGTCGTACATAGCGCGGCGAATTGCCGACTTTGATTTCAACATAGCGTTAACAATCGGCTTTCCGATAATCGGCGTATTTTCAAGAGCCGATTGAACCTTGCGCTTGAAGTTTGAATACTTAACCCCCGAACGAAGTCGAAGAAGATATCGCGCGACAGAGCCGACACTTTTCGAAATCGACATCGAATTGTCGTTAAGGATAACTACAAGGTTGGTGAGCGTTTTGTCAATATTGTTTATTGCCTCGTAGACCATTCCACCCGTAAAGGAACCGTCTCCTATAACGGCGACCACCTTCGACTTATCTCCGAGATATTGCTTGGCGCGCGCAAGACCAATCGCACTCGAAATCGACGTTGAGCTATGTCCGACTACAAAGGGGTCGGTTTCGCTTTCGGCAGGCTTTGGAAAGCCGGAAATTCCGCCCTTTTGACGAAGCTTGGAAAAATCATTTTTTCTGCCTGTCAAGAGCTTATGGGTATAGCACTGATGTCCGACGTCAAATATAATCGTATCCTTCGGACATCTGAACACCTTGTGGAGCGCAACAGTAAGCTCAACCGTGCCGAGATTAGACGCGAGATGTCCTCCTGTTTTTGAAACGGTATCGACAAGCTCCTCGCGAATTTCGCCGCACAGCGAAGTTAGTTCTTTGATATTAAGGTTTCTCACATCGGCACATTTTTTTATGCCGTCAAGAATAGATGACATTTTTATTTTGACCTTATCAATAAGTTATTTGCGAGCGAAATTAAAAAATCACCCTTATCGCCAAAACGCTTTTTGACAGCGTCTATCGCTTCTTCATTGTATTTTTTTGCAAGCTCCTTAGACTTTTCTATGCCGAAAAGCGAAACATAGGTTGTCTTATTGTTCTCGCTATCGCTCCCGACGGGCTTTCCGAGCTCGTCGGTCGTCGAGGTGCAGTCGAGTATGTCGTCGACAATCTGAAACACGAGCCCGATTTTTTCGGCATAGTCGTCAAGCGCCTTCATTCCGTCCTGGTCAAGGTCGCCTAACACCGCGCCCATTCTTACGCTTGCTTTGATTAATGCTCCCGTCTTGTTTTCGTGTATTTTGAAAAGCTCTTCGGCGCTAACGGGATTAGCTTCGGCGCTAAGGTCGAGCTCTTGACCGTAAATCATACCAAGATAGCCGGCAGCTTCGGAAAGAATAAGCGTACACTTTCTTGAGTGCTCTGCGTTTAGTATTTCTGAAAGGGTGTTAAAGCTAAGCGTCAAAAGTCCGTCGCCCGCAAGCAACGCGGTCGCTTCGCCGAATTTTTTGTGACACGAGGGTTTACCGCGGCGCATATCATCGTTGTCCATACACGGAAGGTCGTCGTGAATGAGCGAATAGCAATGCAGCATTTCTATCGCGCTTGCCGAATATGAAGCTTCTATATCGCTTCCGCCGCACAGCTCCGCAGCTGCCATAACGAGAGCGGCACGAATACGCTTTCCGCCACCCAAAAGGCTATATCTCATCGCTTCGGCGACCATGGAACTGTTATCGTTCGGCACAAGCGCTTTAAGCGAGCTTTCGGTAAGGTCTGCGTACACGCCGAGCTTATATAAAAAATCCTGTTTATTCATCTGCTTCAATAAAATCCTTTGAAATTTCTTCGATTTCCACGTTAGCGTTTTTTAGCATTTCTTCACAAAGCTTAATAAGCGCCGCCGCCTCTTTAAAAAGCTCAACCGATTCGTTTAGCGTGACAGTTGACGAAGAAAGAATAACCGTCAACTCCTCAAGCCGTGCCACAGCCGTTTCAAAAGTATATTCAGATTTCATATTTTTCCTCTTTCACCGATGTGACGTCGCATTCAGCTCGTCCGTCGTTAAATAAAACCGTGATTGTATCGTCTCGGAAGAGCTCCCTTGCGCTTGCGATTGATTTTCCGTTTTTATATATGCCCGCGTATCCTCTTGACAATACGTTCGCGGGATTAAGGGAATTAATCATCGCATCAATATTAGAAAGCTTCTCACATTTGCTTTTTTCAGTATCCTGCGTCGCTGAAAGTAAAGCTTGCTTTATGTTTGAAATATTTTTTCTTTCCTCTTCAATTCGTCCGACGCAGATACTTTGAATGTATGAAAAGCTGTTGCTTACAGCTTCAACCATTTCCTCAATGTTCGGAACGGCAAGCTCCGCCGCGACGGAAGGGGTAGCCGCGCGAAGGTCGGCGACAAGGTCGAGGAGCGTAAAATCAACCTCATGTCCAACCGCGGAAATGAACGGTACCTTTAACGTCGACGCCGCTCGTACAAGCTCTTCGCTGTTGAATATAAAAAGGTCTTCCTTTGAACCGCCGCCGCGGGTTATTATAACCTCGTCAATATCGTCGCGGGCGTTGACGCGATTAATCGCTTTAATTATTGTTCTCTGCGCAAGCTGTCCCTGTACGTTAGCGGAAAAAACAGTTAGCTTTACAAAGGGATATCTTCGAGAAATTACGTTAATAACGTCCTTTAAAGCAGCAGCTCCCGACGATGTGATAATACCGATGTTTTTTGGAAATCGCACAAGTGGTCTTTTGCGTTCTTGAGAAAAAAGTCCCTCGCCTTGAAGCTTGGCTTTAAGCGCTTCCAACTGCTGTGAAAGTGTACCCTCACCCTTTGGAGTTATGTCCTCGACATAGAGCTGAAACCTACCGTCACGCTCATAAAGAGAAACCTTACACCTCGCCACGACATACATTCCGTCCTTCACAACGAAGCGAAGCTTGCTCGCATACGAGTTGAACATAACGGCGGGAACCGATGCTTCCGAGTCCTTTAAGGTGAAATACATATGTCCCGAAGCATTGTGAAGCTTAAACCCCGATATCTCCCCCTCAACCCAAACCTGAGACAAAACCTCGTCGGATTCGATAAGGGTCTTTGTATACCTGTTGAGCGCGCTGACGGTTATGCTTTCCTTCATTTATAATTCCTTTGCTCTATACGCGAGTATAGCCGTTCCGACGGCGTTGTCGGCGCTCAAGTATGCCGGTTCACAAAAAAAAGCGTTGCTTCTTTTATTTAAAATATATTCCCTAATAATCTTACTCGACATAACGCCGCCAGCATAGACAACGTCCCTGTCTTCATCAGCAACAAGCTTTCTTTCCATAGCTAAAACAGTTTCAGCTACGGACAAAAGGCAATATCTCGCGGTTCGCGCCCTATCCCCCGTGTCCTCAAAAAGTTTTTTGCACTTATTTTCTAAGCCTGAAAGGCAACAGTCATTTTCTTTTAATACAGGCTTCATATAATCGCTGCAATCGCTATCTTCTGCGATATTTGAAAGCTCCTCGCCCGACGGAAATTGAAGCGAAAGCATATTGCCGACGCGGTCGACGGCTTGTCCGGCAAAGAGGTCGAGCGACGTAGCTACGGTTTTGACCGAAAGGCTTTTTTCATCAAGCGAACATTCAAGCGCGTCGGTAGTGCCGCCGGAAATGTGAAAAGCAAAAAAAGATTTTTTGTTTTCACGATAAAACCCCGTACCGTAAAGCGCCGCCATAACGTGTCCCGCCTGATGGGAAAACTCTATAACGTCTTTTTTCAGTATATCGCCAATCGTGTGAGCAAGCGAAAGTCCCGACAAAAAGCAGGGCATATAAGAGCCATCTATATCTCGAGGACGAGCCGAAACACCGACAGCGTCTATGTTACGAATATCGAAGTCATTTTCAATGGACTTGACAGCAAACGGAAGATTTTTCGTGTGAAGAAAAACTGCGTCGCTTTGACGAAGCCCCGTTTTACCAAGCTCAACGTCAAGTATCTTTTTATATTTTGTCACAACCCTGCCCGTTTCTCCGTCGAAAACCGCAAGGCTTGTCGAATAATTGCTCGTGTCTATTCCGAGGTAATACATTTTATTCGCCTTTTAATGCAAGGTTAATATTTCTCAGCGTTCCGTTAACAAAGGAATATTCGTCTTCCGCGCCGAACTCCTTGGCAAGCTCAACCGCCTCGTTAATTACTACGCTGTCCGGAATGTCCTTCATATATAAAAGCTGAGCGCAGCTGATACGAAGAACGGCAAGCGAAACCTTAGGAATACGCTTTATCGTCCATTTTTTTAGGTTCGGAATAATAAGAGCGTCGATTTCCTCAATATTGCTGAATGTAAGCTCAACGATAGACCTCGCAAAATCGTCAACTGAGATTTCCTCGTCGCCCTCAATTGCTTCAATGGCGTCTTCAAAGGTAATATCGTTTGAGTATTTTTGAAAGGTCAGCATAAAAGCCGCCTTTCGCGCTTCACGTCTTGTCATAAATTATTTTACCTAACTACACAAAAATAATGCCCTCCGAAGTTAATTGGAGGGCTTTGTTGTTGCTATGCTTCGGTCGGCTTTTCAACCTGTCTTGAAATTCCGACAACAATTATATCAACTCTCGCAACAGCTAACCCCGTCATAGATTGAATGGAATTTTTGACGTTGTTTTGTATGGCTGCGGAAAGTTCGGGTATTTTATATCCTTGTTTTACAACTATGTTTATTTCGGCGTTTACAACCTCGTCGACAAGCTCGATTTTTACGGCTTTTAGGTAATTCGCTTTCGTGATTAAACCCATTATGCCATCGTTGCCCGTCGAAACGCTGTCAACCCCGTCGACCTCGAGCGTCGCGTATTTAGCTATTGACGCAACAACGTCCAAAGAGATGCGAAGGCTGCCGTCAGCGCCTTTGATGTTTTCAAAATCCATAAGAAGCTTCCTCCTGTAAGAGGAATTATAACATTTTATTAATATTTATACAACTATTTAATAAAGAATATTTTACTCTATTTCAACGATAGAAATATTGCTTGCTGAAGCGCCGCATTCGCTGAGAACAATTTCCTTAATCTGTGAAACCTCGGCAACGGTTAGCCCTCCGGCATTGGCTTTTACGACGACCTTGACATTTTCTCCGTTGATGAAAGCAACGCATTCGGAAAAGCCCTTTGCCTTAACGACGCTTTCTATTGTTCCCTCTTTTGTTATATCTGTAGCTATCTTAGTAAGCTGTTCGGTCAGCTTGTTTTTCTCCGACTCGGTAAGCTCGGTTTTTTGTAGCGACTTTTGAAGGGTATCGAGCGCCTCATCGCGCGTCGAAGTCCTTGTCAAGCGTGCCTTTGCAAAGTATTCGTCCTTTTGTCCGTCCTCTTTGGCCGAAACAAACAGCGCCTCGCCGTAATACTCGGTTTTCGCCGCGTCGTCAACTATTTCGCCGCTTTCGCTCACCTGCTCTTCTTCAACAAAGGTCGTCGCTTCGCTTGCCGACGGCGTCGCGATGACGTCGGTCAACATAAGCTTGTCGTTTCCCGCAAGCCGCCAGTTCAAATAAACTGCGACGGCAAGCGCAAGCACAAGGGTCAACATCGTTATTTGCTTTTTCGCAAAGGTTTTTGTTTTTTTCATAAAATACCCCTTTAAGTAATTGTTGTTATATCATCTTCGTCACGGATATGCGGTTGCTTCCGATTCCGCAAAGCACCGACACCGTTTCGATTATCTTTTCCTTAATCAATGGATTATCCCCACCCTCGCACACAACGACGACACCCATAACTACCGGCTCGTTTCGCTTTAATACAAGCGCCTGCTTACCGTTTTCGCCGTCAATAATTATTATTGATTCCTCGCCGCTTCTTTTGTAGGAGCTTTTTGCGTTTTCGTTTGTCGTACTGTCGTCGCTGTATTTTTGCTCGCAAGCATATTCATACGATACGCCCGACTCGATAGTTACAAGCACAGTCGCCTCGCCTACGCCGTCAATTTTAGTAATGAAGGACGTTATGTTGTTTTCGAGTGAAGAAATGAACCGAGAGTTGTATTCTTCTTCGCTGAGAGTACTGCTTTCAGCAGGCTTCGTGTCCTTTTTTTTTGAGCTGAAATCTCCGAAAGCTATAAGCAAAACCCCTACAATACAAAGCGCTATCAGAACGAGTCGACCGCCCTTTGTTCCCAGCTTTTCCGTTATGTTTTTTAAAAATTCGTTTTTCATTTAAGTCCACTTATTTAAAATTTATTTTCGGCGTCAAACGTGTTTCCTTTTTTACGATATATAATATCTCGTCACTTTTATCGGAATACTCCTCGCTCAAAAAAAGCTCTATACTCACAAAAGATATATCGTTCTTTTCGTCGATATTAATATCTATGTCGATGTCGTTTAAATATATTCCGTTTTCATTTAGTAAGCCTTCAATTTTCTTTTCTATTATTTCCTTTGTTTCACAAAGCACTATACTGTCGTAATCGTTATTCTCATACGATGAAGTGGTTTCGTATTCGGGTACGTCGAAGAGAGTTTCAAACTCCTTGACACTTAAAAAGGGCTTGATTAAAACGACGGTAAGATATATTCCAAGGACGTATTTTGCGATTTTTCCGAGTGAGCCGCTCGGAAGCAGTGAATTAATAATTCCCGCTATCATCGCGGCAGAGCATATCGCTATGCCCCAAAGCTTAATTTGTTCCGACATTTACGCTCCTATATTAATCATTATTGCGACGCATATTGTAATTGACACGAGATAGAAAACGAGGGTCGCCGTTAAAATATCAATCGCAGATTTAATTGTCTTTATACACTTTTGAGGCTCGGTTAAGCCGATGACGTCACCGAAAATACACCCGACAGAAAGGGAAAGCGAGCAAAGCATATTAACAATAATTTGCGGCAGAAAATAACAAGCAGCGCAATTATACTTGCGCTTCCAAGACTTCCTCTTATTACCCTTATGCTTGTTGCAACTGTTGACGCGGCTTCGGAGACCGACGAACCGATTATCGGAACAGCGCTCACCGCGAAAAATCGAGCAGTTTTTAAAAGAAGAATATCCGTGCTCGCACTCACAGACTTTTGAAGTGAAAGCGCGGTAATAAAAAGCGAAGACATTATTCCAAGCACCCAGACGACAGTTTTTTTAATCCCCTCGGAAAGCGAAAAAAGACCGTTCTCATAAAAACTCGCCACAAGACCTATGCCGACAATAACCCCTGTAAGAGGCGTTACAAAGTCGGAAATCAAGCTTGCCGCCGCGCTTGAGACCGCTCCCACCGAAAAGCCGAATATTGTCGCTGAAGTAACTGAACCAGAAGCCGCCATAAGTCCGGCGAACACAGGTACAATGCCCTTGACCGAGTCTTCTGCGAGCGACACGACCGACGACGAACCGTCAAGAAGCTCGACGACGGTTTTTGAAACGGCAAGCGACAGAGTGACGGAGGTCGCAAGATTAACGATAAGCGACATACCTTGATTCGTTCCAATATTTCTTGCCGTTCCAAGCAAAACGTTCAAAAGAAGAATTGCCGTGACGCTTCCAAGTAGTGTAAGCGGAAGACTAATCTGCTCTTTAACCATGCTCGGAAGCTCACTAATAAGCTTGCCGAAGGCGGTGAAAACTCCACCCTCCTTGGACAGCTCGTCTTTGTCAATACAGCTTTTTATTGAGTTCGGAAGATTGTCATCAAGCGCGTCAAGTCCTTCGGAATACATATTGTCAAGCGCGTTTTCGTTTTCTGCCGCGAAAACGCTTCGCGGCAGAATTATTAATAGTGTTGTAAAAATAAAAATCAAAGCGACTGTTTTTTTCATCTGTTTATTAGCCCCGTTATGATTTTTAAAAGCTCCTCAATCATCGGAAGAGAAAGGACCACGACCGCCGCCTTCCCCGCGGTTTCAATCGTTGAAGCAATTGAACCTTGTCCGTAATCAACGCAAACCCTCGCGGCAAGCTGGGCGACAAGACATATCCCAACAGCCTTAAACAAATATGCCGCGTCATCAAGCAGGGCATAATTCGAAATAGAATTAACCGTGCTCATAATGCTTGCTATTGACGGTATTGCCCAAATGAGAAGCAAAACGCAAACCGAAACCGTTATCGCAAAGGACTGCTCGGGATTATTCTTTCTTATGACAAGCGACAAAACAGCACCAGCTATCGCCACACCTGCGAGAGAAAAAATATTCAGCTCCATATCAAAGTCCAAACAACGATTTAATCGTCGCAAAAAGCTCGCTTATTTTTGTTATTACCATAAGCAGCACGACGACAAGCCCGGCAAGGGTCGTCATCATCGCCTGCTCCTCCCGGCCTGCGCGGGTTAAAACCAAATTAAGCACCGCAACGATAATTCCTATCGCCGCAATTCTGAAAATAAAATCAACGTCCATTTTTTCATTCCTTTAAATAAGCATAATGGAAAGCGCAACGCCCGCAAGCGAATAAATCGTTTCAAAATAACCCTTTTTGCTTTTGTTTTCTGCTCGCTTGGCTTCAAGCGTTTTTTTAAGCTTGAGGATAACGTATTCAAGCTTTTCTAATTCCTTTTCTTCGCTTTGCGTGCCGAAAACACGAAAAGCTTCTTCAATTTCTTTTATTTCATTCGCATTAAGATATTTTTTTTCAGTGCTCTGACGGAACGCCTCGACAAGAGAAGCATTTAACGATTTGTTATCGCGAACGCTCTGTTCTGCGGCCTCCATAAATGCAAGTCGTTTATTATCATCGTTTTGCGCTGAATCAAAAAGCGAATCGACAAGTGAACTGCTTTTATATTTGAAAACATATTTCATTTCGCCAAACAGTAATAAAAACCGCGCAGTATATTCCTCGCGAAGGAGCATTGTTTTTCTCTTTGTCGCTCCGAAAAGGTATCCGACGGCGATAATCGTCAGCAGTCCTAAAAGTTTCATATTTCCTCCGCCTTAACAATTTCTTTTATTGACCCGATTTTTGGATATCCGTTGAGAAAAACAATGTAATCAAATATCCTTTGTTCAAGCAGTTCCTTGAAATAACGTTTGTTTTTTAAATCATTCCTGCTTTTTGCGTGTGCGGTCGCAAAAACCTTTATACCGCAAAGCGACGCGCTGTAAAGCTCCTCGGCGTCGCCGGTCTCTCCGATTTCGTCACAGACGATAATATCGGGCGAAAGGGTTCGCGTAGCGATTGACGAGGCAATATGGCGCGGATATCCGTCAAGCACGTCGGTGCAAACTCCGACGTCAAGTGAAGCCGCTCCGCAATAAACGCTCGCGATTTCCCTACGTTCGTCGATAAGTGCAACCTTTTTGTAAAAAGGATAGGACGAATACGCTCTCGTTAAATCGCGAAGCACCGTCGTCTTTCCGCTAAGCGGAGCACCGACAAGCAGAAGCGACGGCGTTTCCTGCGTCTTATTCAACAGCGAAACCAATCTGCCGGAACATCCGACCATTTCATGGGCTATTCTTATGTTAATTGCGTTTATCGCGCCGAAATCCACATTGTCGTTCGCCAAATAGGTTGAGCATATTCCTATGCGGTGTCCGCCCGCAATAGTAAAGTATCCCTTGGTTATTTCCGACTGCTTTGAATAAATCGTATATCTTGAAATACGCGAAAGAGTTTCGCATATTTCCCGCGAGCAAAGCGAAAGGCATTCGCCGTCCGCTCGATTTACAAGGCGGTCCGCTTTAATGAAGCTTGGCTCTGCGCCGAAATAGATGCAAAGCGGCTTACCGCTTCTAAGGCGTATTTCAACCGCGTTTTCTCCGTCAGTTGCCGCAAGAATTTTGCTTGAAAGCTCGTCGGAGAAAAGCTTTACTATCTTAATAAATTCGTTTTCCTTCTTGTCCACTTTGCCTTCCTTTTTTATAAGTTTATGGCCAAAACAAGAATTTTAGAACAAAAAAAGAACGGCTTAACCGTTCTTAATTTAACAATCTATTTTTACCTAACCATTTTAAGAAGCTCTTCCTCATCTATTACAGGTACGCCGAGCTCGTTTGCCTTTGTAAGCTTGCTTCCCGCGCTTTCTCCCGCGACGACGTAGCTTGTTTTTTTGGAAACCGAGCTTGCCGCCTTTCCGCCGTTGTTTTCAATAAGGTCGTTTGCCTCGTCACGCGACAGAGTCGGAAGCGTTCCCGTTACGACAAGTGTTAAGCCCTGAAGCTTTTTTGAAACCTTACTTGAGGTATATACGGTATTAACGCCTGTCCGCTTAAGCATTTCAATAAGATGCTTGGCTCCGTCGCCGTCAAAGAACTTAACGACGCTTTCGGCGATAATCGGTCCGATACCGTCTATCGAACAGATATCCTCGACCGTTGCCGACATAATTTTTTCAATCGTATCGAATCTTTCGCATATTAACGTCGCCGCTTTTTCCCCGACATTTCTTATTCCCAGACTGAAAATAAGCTTGTCAAGGTTTTGCGCTTTACAGGAGCTTATTGCTTCTAAAATATTGTCAGCAGACCTGTCCTTTATCTTATCGAGGGTCAAAAGCTGTTCCTTTGTAACGGAAAACAAATCATATATGTTTGACACAAGGCTGTTGTCAATCAGCTGGTCAATGGTAGCCGGTCCGAGTCCGTCTATATTCATCGCGCCCTTTGACGCAAAATGAATGAGGTTTCTGCGCTTTTGCTCGGGACATTCGGGGTTAACGCAACGATAGGCGACCTCGTCTTGAAGCCTTACGACCTCCTCACCGCAGGAGGGACAGATTGACGGAAGACGGAACGTCTCGCTGTTATTCGGGTGGTCAAACGCCTTCAAGACCTCGGGAATAATATCCCCTGCCTTTCGCACGCTTATCGTGTCGCCAACTCGTATGCCAAGCTCGTTAATAAAATCCTGATTGTGTAGCACGGCGCGGGAAACCGTTGTTCCCGCAAGCGAAACAGGCTCGAAAACCGCCGTAGGTGTGAGTACGCCGGTTCTTCCCACTCCGACCTCAATATTTAAAAGCTTCGTTTGCTTGACCTCGGGCGGGTACTTGAACGCAATCGCCCAGCGCGGAAACTTGTTGGTTGAACCGAGCGCTTTTCGGTTTTCGATATCGTTAAGCTTGACGACAGCGCCGTCTATATCGTATGAAAGACCTGTTCGCCTTTCACCTATTTTTAATATTTCACTCATAACCTCGTCGTCGGTTTTGCATTTTACATATGAGGGTGAAACATGAAAGCCCTGGCTCTTGAGAAAATCGAGACTTTCAGAATGCGTTGAAAAGCTTGTCGAACAGCGCTCAAGATTAAAAATGAAAATGTCAAGCTCGCGCTCCTTCGTTATACTGCTGTCCTTTTGACGAAGCGAGCCAGCCGCGGCATTTCGCGGATTTTTAAAGGGTGCTTGTCCGTCAAACTGCTGAGCTTCGACAATACGCAAAAAAACTTCCTTTGGCATATAAACTTCACCGCGAACCTCAAGAAGCTTAAGCGACGGGTCAACCTCGTGAGGAATAGATTTTATCGTCATTATGTTGTCGGTTATGTCCTCTCCGACGACGCCGTTTCCCCGCGTTGAGCCGCGAATCAGCTTGCCGTTCTCATATTCGAGAAGCACCGAAAGTCCGTCGATTTTTTGTTCGACGACAAACTCCGCTCCACTTACCGCCGAACGGACTCGCTCGCAAAAAGCCGAGATGTCCTCCCTTGAAAAGGCATTCGCAAGGCTTTCCATTTTTACGGCGTGGGTAACCTTCGTGAACTGAGTAGACGCAAGTCCGCCAACCTGCTGTGTTGGCGAATCCTCTGAAACAAGCTCGGGATATTGCTCTTCAAGCGAGTTTAATTCCTTTAAAAGCGCGTCGTATTCCGCGTCCTCAATAGTCGGCGCGTCAAACTCGTAATAAAGCTTTGAATGATACTCCAAAAGCTCGCGAAGCTCGGTTATTCTTTTTTGTGCTTCATCAAAATTCATTGTCGTTCCTCGTTATTCTGTTGCTTATATTTTACCACAAAAGAGTGAAAAATCACATTATTTTATCCGACGTCGGCAAACATTTCGGGTACGTTTCCTATAACTACCGTTTCGGCTATACAGACGTTTGTTTTTATATCGACCGTCGTTGAATAGGGCGCGAGAATCGCCGTCATAGTTACGGTAAATTCTATCATAATCTGGTGGCGCGTCTGGTTAATTCCTGCCGAATCAAAAACATTTGAAAGAGAGCTTTCGACGTATGCCGCAGGTATCATTTTAAGCTTTATCTTTGGTCCTCGTCCCGAAAGAAGCTCTATTCCCGAAAGTGTTCCAAGCGGTATCCCCACGTCCTGCTCCTGTATATCCGCCATAGCTTCGTTGACCGCGTCGGTAAGCCGCGCCTTTAGCTTGTTGACCTCGACGGCGTTTGTTTCAAGCGCGGTGATGTTTCCCCTTTCGTCCTTCATTATATCGACAAGCGACGAATAGTCGACGTTAAGCTTTTCAAGCTCCGCCATAACGCTCTTATTGACCGCAGACGTACAAAGTATCTTGGCTTGACTTGCGCATATCGTCTTTACGACGGGACGAAGATTTCTTAAGGTAACGACAGGAAACACAATTACGGCAATTACCGCGGCAAGCTTTATTGCCAATCCTTTGTATTTTTTCAATTTCGCACGTCTGTTCATATCTTCACCGCCTCGTAAAACTATATTCAAAAGAATTGCGAAACGTGAATAAAAAAGGAGACGTTTCCGTCTCCTTAAAAAAATCAGATTGAAATGGTCTGCGACATTTCCATAAGTGAGGTGTCGAACATCTTCTTTTCGGAAAGTCCTTCGACAATATCGACGTCGGTTATCTTTCCGTTCTTCATAACGACCACTCTGTCGGCGATACCTTCGCTTAGCAGGTCGACGGCGTGGAAACCCATCTGGCTTGCTATAACGCGGTCACGCATTGTCGGGGTACCGCCGCGCTGAACGTGACCCAAAATTGTCGCGCGAGTGTCTATACCCGTTTTTTCGGTTATTTGTTTTGCTATTTCGGTCGTATCTCCGCACCCTTCTGCAATGACGACGATAAAATGCTTTTTACCCGTCTTTTGCGTGCGTTTCATTCGGTTTACAATGTCACGTTCAAGGTTAAGCTTTATTTCGGGAACAATGACCGATATCGCTCCGCAGGCAATACCCGTGTTCGCGGCAAGATAGCCCGCTTTATGTCCCATAACCTCAACAAGACTGCAACGGTCGTGCGATTGGGTGGTGTCACGCAGCTTATCGACCATCTCCATTGCGGTGTTAAGCGCGGTGTCGTAGCCGATTGTATATTCGCTGCAGCCGATGTCGTTATCTATTGTGCCCGGAATACAAACGCAGGGTATTCCGAGCTTGCTTAAATCAAGCGCGCCGCGAAATGTTCCGTCGCCGCCAATAGCAACGATAGCGTCTATTCCGTTTTCGTTGCAGACCGTTTTTGCCTTTTGAACTCCCTCGGGCTGCATAAACTCCAGACAACGAGCGGTATAAAGAATTGTTCCACCGCGGTGGATAATCTCCGAAACGCTTCTTATGTTCATCTCGTACATATCTCCGGCGATAAGACCGTTGTAGCCGCGGCGTATCCCCATAACCCTAAGTCCTTTGTTTATTGCTGTACGGCAGACGGCACGAATGGCGGCGTTCATTCCCGGGGCGTCGCCTCCGCTTGTAAGTATGCCAATCGTTTTAAAGCTTCCCATAATAATCCCCCATAATTAAATAAATATTATTTAAAAACAACGTTTTCCTCGCCAAGTAAATTAAACAGCTCTTTTCTTAATGCGTCGCTGTATTCTACCCAATACTTATTCGGCGTTTTAATCGTCTCCTTAGTATCGGCGTAAAAAATCATAACAGGAATATCGCCCTCAAAGATGTTCAAAATCGCAAGCGCACGCTCAACTCTCGGGTCGTCCTTGCGGGGAATACGCAAGTAAAGCGATTTAACTTTACAGGCATTTATCGCGCGCTCAATGTCCTCGTCGGTGAGCGAATTCGGGTTGTCCGTGTATTTTGAAATCGGCGTTATGCGATTAAGAACAAGCTTAATCGCCTCGTCCTCTTTTGCCGAAAGCCGTCCTTCAACTACGACAATTTCATTCTCTTTGAGCTCTCCGAAATATTCCGTAAGCTTGTTTGGGAAGACAACCATCTCCATGCTTCCCGACGTATCCTCGATGTTAACGAAAGCCATCGTCGTATTGTTTTTCGTTATCTTGGTCCTTACTGTTGAAATTGTAACAACGAGCTTAACCGATTCGTTGTCGAAGCCTGTTCCGTTTTCTCCGATATAATCCCTTATGGTTTTCGTTGCTATTCGCTTGCACATTTCGGCGTATTCTTTAAGCGGATGACTGGAAAGATAAAGCCCTGTGAGCTCCTTTTCATAGCGAAGAAGCTCCTGCGTTCCGTATTCCTCAACGTTTTCAAGGGTAGCGTGAGAAGTCTTCGTTTCCGACTGCATTGAATCAAAGAAGGTAATCTGACCCGAAATGTTCCGTCTCTTATAGTCGTCGATATCCTTCATAATCGGCTCGATGCCATCGACCATACTCCTTCGCGTAACCTTAAAGGAATCAAATGCGCCACATTTAACGAGGTTTTCAAGAGCACGTTTGTTGAGCTCACTTGCGTACATTCTTTCGCAAAAATCATAAAACGAGGTAAACTTACCGCCGCTCCTGCGCTCGGAAATAATCGACGTGATAAGGCTTCGTCCTACGCTCTTTATCGCGAGAAGACCAAATCGGATTTTGTTCTTGTCAACAGCGAAGCCGTGGGTACTAATGTTTATGTCGGGCGGCAAGACCTCAATTCCGATATTCTGGCATTCGCCCATATATTCAATCACTCTGTCGGTATTGTCAAGCACACTCGTAAGAAGCGCCGCCATAAACTCGGTCGGATAATGACACTTTAAATAAGCTGTTTCGTATGCGACAATAGCATATGACGCGGCGTGCGATTTGTTGAAGGCATACGACGCAAAGCTCGACATTTCGGCGTATATTTCCTTTGCGACGTTTTCGGGTATGCCGCGCTTAAGACAGCCGTCGCACTCTCTTCCCTTTTCATCGCTTCCGTATATGAAGCGCTTGCCCTCTTGCTCCATAACGGCGTGCTTTTTCTTCGACATCGCGCGGCGAACAAGGTCGGCTTGACCATAGCTGAAGCCCGCGAGCTCGCGAAAAATCTGCATAACCTGTTCTTGATAAACAATACAGCCGTTCGTAACGTCGAGAATCGGCTTCAAAAGCGGGTGCTTATAGCGTATCTTTTCGGGGTGATGTCGGTTTTCAATATACATCGGTATCGAGTCCATCGGACCCGGTCGATAAAGCGAAATAACCGCTATAAGGTCTTCGACGTTAATCGGCTTTAAGCCCATAAGAACCTGACGCATTCCGGACGATTCAAACTGGAACACTCCGCAGGTGTTCCCCGCCGCCAGCATTTTAAATGTTTCCTCGTCGTTAAAGGGTATAGTCGCTATTGAAAAGCTTGGATTTTTTTCTTTTATCATCTTTTCGCTGTCCGCGATAACCGTAAGGGTGCGAAGCCCCAAAAAGTCCATTTTTAAAAGACCGAGCTCTTCAAGTGTAGTCATTGTATATTGGGTGACGGGCTGTTCGTCGTTTACTGAAAGCGGAACGTAGTCGCTGACCTCGTCGCGGGTAATTACAACGCCCGCCGCATGGGTCGACGCGTGGCGCGGCATACCCTCAACGTCAATCGACAGGTCGATAAGGCGTTTTATCTTTTCGTCGGAGTCGTACAGCTCCTTGAGTTCGCTCGAGCGTTCAAGAGCCTTGCTTATCGTTATGCCTAATTCCTGCGGAATAAGCTTAGCAACAGCATCAACCTGTCCGTAAGGAAGCCCGAGAACACGCCCTATATCCCGAACCGCGGCGCGTGCGGCAAGCGTTCCGAAGGTTATTATCTGCGCAACATGAGTGCTCCCGTATTTTTTAGTAACATAGTCGATAACACGAGGACGCTGTTCATAACAAAAGTCAATATCAAAATCGGGCATACTGACTCTTTCGGGGTTTAAAAAGCGCTCAAAAAGAAGATTGTACTTAATCGGGTCTATGCCCGTTATACCCATACAGTATGCGCAAATACTTCCCGCGCCCGAGCCGCGTCCCGGCCCGACGGGAATACCGTTGCTCTTGGCATAGTTTATGAAATCCCAGACAATTAGAAAATAGTCTATGTATCCCATCTTTTCAATAATCGAGATTTCGTATTCGAGTCTTGCTTTTATGTTTTCGTCGTTAAGCGCTCCGTATTTTCTGTTGTAGCCGTCGTAACAAAGCTTCTTAAAAAAGTCTGTGTTGTCGGTCTTGTCGGGAGTTTCATAGTAAGGCAGCTTGGTTACACCGAACTCAAAATCAAAGCTGCACATCTCCGCGACCCTTGCCGTGTTCGTAATCGCGTCGGGAACGGTCGCGAAAAGCTCGTTCATCTCTTCGGTAGAGCGAACATAAAAGTTGTTCGTCTTAAATTCCAGCACATCTTCGTCATCGAAGGTCTTGTTGGTTTGAATACAGATAAGAGCGTGCTGCATAACGCTGTCCTTTTGCTCGACGTAGTGACAGTCATTGGTCGCAACCATAGGTATATCGAGGTCGCGCGCAAGCCTAATTAAGTCAGGGAGTATTCTTACTTGTTCCTCCAAGCTGTGATTTTGAAGCTCAATAAAATAATTGTCTTTCCCAAAAACGCTTTGATAGTATAAAGCAATTTCCCGAGCTTTATCATAATCCTGGTTTAAAAGGCTTTGAGGTATTTCGCCCGCAAGACACGCCGAAAGGCAAATCAAACCTTCACTGTATTTTTCCAAAAGCTCATGGTCGACGCGCGGCTTATTGTAAAAGCCCTCCGTGTTAGCGATACTGACCATTTTTATAAGGTTGTTGTAGCCCGTTTCGTTCTTACAAAGCAGCACAAGGTGATAGGAGGACGAGTCAATTTTATATACCTTATCAAAACGTGTTCGGGCGGCGACATAAACCTCACAGCCGATAATCGGCTTTATTCCGTTCGCCTTCGCTTCCTTGTAAAAATCGACGCAGCCGTACATTACGCCATGGTCGGTTATCGCGACAGCCGTTTGACCAAGCTCTTTTACACGCGAAATAAGCCTTTCTATGCGGCAGGCGCCGTCAAGAAGGCTGTATTCGGTATGTACGTGAAGATGAACGAAATCCGAAGGATTAATCATTTTTTTGTTCCTTTATACTTGACAAAATAGTACGTATTTTTCTCAGTCGGTGGCTGACGCCCGATTTCGTAAGCTTGTCAGATAAAAGCTGTCCGAGCTCAGCGAGCGATAATTCCGGATTGTTTATACGAAGCATCGCAACTTCTTTTAACTCATCGTTTAAAAAGTTTTCGCCCTTTAGCTTTATGATTTCCTCAATAATAAGCCTGTCCGCTTCGGCGGCGACAATAGCCTTGTCCATATTTGCGTTGTCGCAGTTCATTCGACGATTGACCTTGTTTTTTACGTCCTTATATATTTTTGTGTCCATAAGCTTTAACGACGAATCGACCGCACCCAAGAAGGTCAGCACATCTTCAATCTGCGAGCTGTTTTTAAAATACAACACATACGACGAGCTTCTTACCGCGGTCTTCGGAAGAAAGCCTGCGCCCTCGATTATGCCGAGAAAATCGTGAAACAAATTCTTTTTATGTGTAGTGAATTCGAGATGATAGGAAAGCTCGGGGTCAATTACCGTTCCGCAGGCAAGAAAGCAGCCCGCTATAAACGCCGCAGTACAGTTTTCGCAAATAAAATTGTCGTGGTTTATTCTAAAGCTCCATTCGTCGCCTGAATAACCGAAATCGACCAAAAGCCGTTCAATGGCGTATATGTCGGTTATAATTATTTGTGTATCTCGCTTCGATTTTTTTATCGTAAGCTTGTCCTTCGGAATACCGAACTCGGAAAGCACCGCTATAACGTGCTCAATAACGAACTCATACTCGCTCGCTATACATATCTTTTCCTTAGAAAAGGTTTTGCAGAACGCAAGTATACCGTAGAGGTGCGACGTGTTGCAGCAATCCTCAAAACGGTAGTTCTCGATAATATCCTGTTTGCATTCGGCACAGAAAGTCATATAGCTTAAATCTTCTTACTTATATCACGGTGAACTGTTTTACACTTGAAATCAAGCGCTGTAATGAAACGCTTAAGGTCTTCGGCTATCGCGACCGAACGGTGCTTTCCGCCTGTACAGCCGATTGCGATAACAAGCTGACTCTTACCCTCCGCCTTATAAAGAGGAAGAAGATACTCAACCATTGAATAAAACTTTTCCATAAGTGTTTTTGTCGACTCAAAGGAAAAAACGTAGTCGAAGACGTCCTTGTCAAGTCCCGTTTTTTCCTTCAATTCGTCTATATAAAACGGGTTTGGAAGACATCTTACGTCAAGCATTAAATCAGCCTCGGTCGGCACGCCGTATTTAAAGCCGAAAGACATACAGCGAATATAAAGCGCGTCGTTTTTGTCGGCGAGAAAAAGCGAAACTATTTGCTCCTTCATCTGCGCTGTGGAAATATGTGTTGTAACGATATGATAATCGGCAAGCTCGAAAATCGGCTGTAGCATCTTTCGCTCATCGCGTATGGCCTCCAAAAGGTCGTCGGTGCTTGAGGTAGCGAGCGGGTGTTTTCTTCTCGTTTCACGATATCTTTTTTCGAGCGTCTCGTCCGACGCGTCGAGGAAAAGTATCTTACAATTTACATTAAGCTTTTTCAAATCTTCTATCGCGTCAAAAAAGCCGCTGAAAAACTCGCCTGTTCTAACGTCGGTGACGACGGCAAGGGTGCTGTACTTGTTAATCTGTATTGCCATTTCAACAAAGCGCGGAATAAGCGACGGAGGCATATTGTCAACGCAAAAATAGCCGATATCCTCAAGCGCATTCACGGCTTGAGTTTTACCAGCTCCCGATAATCCCGTAACAATTACAACGTCCATTTTTATACCTCTGTCTATTTCAAAAGACGTATTTCGCAGCAGAGCGAATATCCCGACTTTTCTTTGACCTCTTTTTTTACGATTTCTATAAGGCTTAATATATCGTCCGACGTTGCGCCACCCTTATTAACGATAAAGCCGCAGTGCTTTTCGCTCACGCACGCGCCGCCGACCGACCGACCGCGAAGTCCGCACCGGTCGATTAAAAGGGAGGCGTAAGAGCCGGTTGGCCTCTTAAAGGTGCTTCCGCAGCTTGGGTATTCAAGCGGCTGTTTATCTTTTCGCCTTTTCATCAGCTCTTTCATTTTCTTTGCTATATCTTCGCTCTTGTCCTTCTTTAATTCAAAGACCGCGCCGCATATAATATCGTCCGTTTCCTGCACGAAACTATGGCGATAGGAAAAATCAAGCGATTCTTTCTCAAAAATTTTAATATGATGAAATTTGTCGAGCGTTTCAACCGAACGGACTACGTCCTTCATTTCGCCGTCATAGGCTCCCGCATTCATAAAGACCGCACCGCCGACGGTGCCGGGAATACCATAAGCGAACTCAAGCCCCGAAAGTCCCCTTTCGGCACAGCCTTTGCAAAGCGTTGAAAGCGAAACGCCCGCGCCGCAACAGACCAATCCGTTATCCTTAAACTCGATTTCGCTGAGGGCATTTTCGGTTTTTACGACGACCCCGTCGTAGCCTTCATCTAAAGCTAAAACGTTCTTCCCTTTTCCGAGTATAAAAAACTTCGTTCCGCTGTCTTGCAATAAATAAACGAGGTCAAAAAAAGCTTTTTTGCTTTCCGGAACTGCGACAAGGTCGGCCTTTCCGCCCGTTTTAAAACCTGTATGTAGACTAAGCGGCTCGTCGTACAAAAGTACTATGTCGCCAATACCCTCAATCTTTTCTTTTATAGCGCCTAAACCCATAGCAACCTCGAAAAATTATTGTGTGATGTCGTCCTCTATACCGAGTTGATTCAAAAGCTCGGTTGTTGCGTCGTAGCCAAGCTTCTTTTGGCGGTTGTTCATTGCCGCCGTTTCAATAATAATCGCTAAGTTTCTTCCCGGTCTAATCGGAATAGTTATTTCGGGGATAATTACGTCAAGGATATTTGCCGTTTCGTTCTGAAGTCCCAAAATACTGTAATTCTTATTTTTGTCCCATTGCTCGAGCATAATAACAAGGTCAACCTTTTCAGAAACCTTGACCGCGCCCATACCAAAAATATTTTTTATATTAATTATTCCTACGCCGCGAAGCTCAATAAAATGCCTTATATTTTCCGGTGCCGAGCCGACTATCGTTTTGTTCGAAACCTTGCGAAGCTCGACCGCGTCATCCGCGACAAGTCTATGCCCGCGCTTAACCAATTCGATTGCGGTTTCACTTTTTCCGACGCCGCTTTCCCCAAGAATCAATATTCCCTCGCCATAGACCTCGACAAAAACACCGTGGCGTGTAATCCTTTGGGCAAGCTGAACGTTAAGAAAGGAAATCGCCGCCGACATAAAGTTCGACGTTGTTTCAGCAGTAGTTAAAAACGGAACGTCATATTTTTTCGCGTACTCTATCATCTCAGGGAAAGGCTTCATATCCCGGCACATAACAACCGCGGCCGATTTAAGTGAAAAAAACAAATCGAGCATTTTATCTCGTTCAGGCTCTGAAAGCTTTTCAAGATATGCCATTTCTACCATTCCGAAAATTTCGACCCGTCGCTCGTCAAAGTAATCGGTAAAACCCGTGAGCAAAAGCGCAGGACGGTTTATTTCGGGCGATGTGATAAAAAGCTCACTCGCGTCCTTTGGAAGAAAAATTGTTCCGAGATTAAGCTCCTTAATCATACTTTCTAACGCCACCGAATATGTTTCCACGATATCCCCCCTTATATATACTGAATCTATTATACATAATTAATTGTTGTCTTTCAATCAAAATAATTCAGTTAAAAGGACAA
>CAYWQL010000019.1:0-28910 GCA_964460755.1 uncultured Oscillospiraceae bacterium
GCTCTTGAAAAGGGTCCTTTCAAGTCTATATATTGTTTAATTTTCAAGGTCCTTGCGCCACCGTTATCGCTTGGCGGCGTGAGTAATATATTATCATTATAAAATACAAATGTCAACAAGTTTTTTCAAAATATTTTAAGTTTTTTTGCGTCAAAATAAATTGAGCTGAAATGCTTGTTAATATTGCCCCTAAAGCGGATATATTAACTCCAAACGCGGGTAAAAAAAGACTCGGCAAACGGCCAAGTCTTTTCTATCTCATTATATAGCGAAGCTTCTCGATTATCTTTTTTTCGTTTCGTGAAATCTGAACCTGCGTTGTGCCAAGAAGCCGTGCCGTCTCGGCTTGTGTTTTGCTTTTGAAATACCTTTCAAGTAATATCGCGCGTTCATTCTCGTTAAGCTTTTCGACAGCGTCGCCAAGCGAAAGCCTTTCGGCTATGCCCTCGTCGTCGGTCATTACCGCGACGTCCTGTTCTCTTGTTCCCTGCTCGTCGTCTATGGTAAGCGAAATAGGCGCACGCGAGGCGCATATAGCTTCAACGAGCGTTTCGTTGTCGCATTCCAAAAGAGTCGCCAATTCGCTCAGGCTTGGCTCCTCTCCGCGAAGGCGGGCAATTCTTTCTCTTTCGCAGTTTGCTTTTCTTGCGATGTCGCGAAGGCTTCGGCTCACCTTAACAGTTCCGCCATCACGAAAAAGCTGTTTTATTTCACCGAGAATTACAGGAACGGCATAGGTTGAAAATCTAACTCCACGCCCGCAATCGAAGCCGTCGTAAGCTTTTATCAATCCAAAGCAGGCTGCTTGGAACAGGTCGTCGTATTCAATACCCCTTCCCTTGAACCGGTTTGCGCAGGAATGTGCAAGGCCGAGGTTGCTTTCAATAAACTCGTCGCGTTTACATTCTGATACATACGCCATATCTTAGTTTTTTTCGGAAATGTGCTTTTTCATAGTAACTGTCGTTCCCTTTCCAACGGTCGAATGAACCTTAACCTTATCCATAAACGCCTCCATAACGGAAAAGCCAAGTCCTGCGCGTTCGGAAACCTTGTCGGTTGTATATGTAGGAAGCATTGCGCTTTCTATGTCCTCTATGCCGCAGCCCGCGTCCTTAACCGAAACAGTAAGCGTTTTGTCGCTCGACAGCTTTGCCGTAACCGTGATAAGCCCGGTTCCGTTCTTATATGCGTGAACAATGCAGTTGGTGACAGCCTCGCTTACGGCGGTTTTAATATCTGTCAGCTCCTCAATAGTCGGGTCAAGTCCGGCAATAAACGCCGCGACGGCAGTTCGGGCGAACGCCTCGTTTGTGGAACGGCTTTGAAATATAAGCTTGAAAATATTATTGGAATTATTCATTGCTTTTTCCTCACTTCACTATATCAACGATTTCGAGTATTCCCGACAGCTCAAGAAGTCGTTTACAGCTGCCGTTGACCGACGATAACTTGAGCTCACCGTCAAGCCCCGCCATATGCTTATATCGCCCCATAATAAGCCCTATACCCGAGCTGTCCATAAAATCGACCTCACTGAAATTCAATATCGCCGTTTTCGGCTTGGCGTGGTCGATTTCGTCGTCAATCTGCGCGCGTATACTCGCGGCAACATGGTGGTCGACGTCCTGCCTAATATATATCGTAAGTACTCTATCGACGAGCTTGTATGCCAGCGAATCCATAAACATTCCTCCAAAAGAAAAAAGTCTTATTCCCAAAAAGAGAATAAGACTTTTGATATGAATATATCGTCAAAAAAAGTCGCTGAAATAAAATCAATTACAGATTAGCAAGGCTCTGCTCAATATTTGCCTTTTTGTCCTGCGCCTTGGCAAGCTTTTCGCGTTCAAGCTCAATTACCTTTGCGGGCGCTTTATTTACGAACTGCTCGTTGCCAAGACGTCCGCTAAGAAGCTCAATATCTCGATTAACGCCGTCGAGCTCCTTGGTAAGGCGAGCTTTTTCCTTTTCGGTATCGACAAGCTCCGCCATAGGAATAAACACGCGTGCGCTGTCGGTAACGACCTGAACCGCGCCGTCGATGTTAAAGCTTGCTCCCGTTATTACCTCTTCCGCGCTCGCCAGACGTTTTATGAAATCCGCGCCCTTTTCAAAGATATCCGAGAACTGTGTTTCGATATACATCTTTGTTTTCTTGGAAGGAGGAACGTTCATATCGCCGCGCATAACGCGAACCTTTTTAATGACCTCCATAAGCTTTGAGAACTCCGCCTCGTCTTTGGCGAAAACAAGGTTTTCACTAAACGTCGGATAAGGCGAAATCATAATGCTATCACAAGAATGAGGAATGGCAGAATAAATTTCTTCTGTTATAAATGGCATAAACGGGTGCAGAAGCTTAAGAATGTTTGTAAGAATATACACGAGCATTTGCTTGGAATCGTTCTTTTGCTCCTCGTTTTCGCCGTTAAGACGAAGCTTCGCGATTTCAATATACCAGTCGCAGAAGACGTCCCATGTGAAGTCATATATCTTGCCCGCGGCTATGCCGAGCTCAAACTTATCTATATTATCGGTGACCTCTTTAATGAGGTTGTTGAGCTGGTTGAGTATCCACTTGTCCTCAATATTCAGGTTGTCCGGTATTTCGTCGGGCTTTACGTCTGAAACGTCGTTCATAAGCACGAAACGGGCAGCGTTCCAAAGCTTGTTGGAAAAATTGCGGCACGCCTTGATTTTTTCGTCCGAAACGCGCATATCGTTGCCGGGGCTTGTTCCGCTGGCAAGCATAAAGCGAAGGGCGTCCGCGCCGTATTCCTCTATGAGCAAAAGCGGGTCAATTCCATTGCCAAGCGACTTGGACATTTTCAGGCCGTTCGCGTCGCGGACAATACCGTGCATAAACACCGTGTCAAAAGGCTTTTCACCCATATGCTCAAGCCCTGAGAAAATCATTCTTGCAACCCAGAAGAAAATAATATCGTACGCCGTCACAAGGGTGTTTGTCGGGTAGAAGTATTCAAGCTCGGGCGTCTTGTCGGGCCAACCGAGGGTCGAAAAAGGCCAAAGCGCCGACGAGAACCATGTGTCGAGCGTATCCTCGTCCTGACGAAGAGCTCCGCCGCACTTCGGACATTTTTCGGGTGTTTCCTTTGATACAACCACCTCGCCGCAGGCGTCGCAATAATACGCGGGAATACGGTGTCCCCACCAAAGCTGGCGGGAAATACACCAGTCGCGTATATTATTCATCCAGTTAAAATAAGTTTTCTCAAACCTTTCGGGGACAAAGCGAACGTCGCCGTTTTTGACCGCTTCAATCGCGGGGTCTGCGAGCGGTTGCATTTTCACGAACCACTGCTTGGAAAGACGGGGTTCAACAATCGTTTTACATCTGTAGCAGGAGCCAACGTTGTGTACAAGCGGCTCGACCTTTACGAGAAAGCCGCCCTCCTCAAGGTCTTTTACAATAACCTTTCTCGCTTCCTCGCGGGAAAGCCCCTGATATTTCCCTCCGTTTTCGTTAATCGTCGCGTCCTCGTTCATAACGTTTATTATAGGAAGATTATGACGCGCGCCGACCTCGAAATCGTTGGGGTCATGAGCGGGGGTAATTTTAACCACGCCCGTTCCGAAATCCATTTCAACGTAGCTGTCGGCTACGATGGGTATTTCCTTGTTGACAAGGGGAAGAATAACCGTCTTGCCTACATATTCCTTATATCTTTCGTCGTCGGGATTGACCGCGACCGCCGTATCGCCCAAGAGGGTTTCGGGGCGGGTCGTCGCAAGCTCCAAATACCCGCTGCCGTCCGACAGCGGATAACGAAGATGCCAAAACGAGCCGTCTTTTTCCTCAAACTCAACCTCGGCGTCGGAAATAGACGTACCGCAAACGGGGCACCAGTTGACAATGCGCTCGCCCTGATAGATAAGTCCTTTATTGTAAAGGTTAACAAAGACCTCCTTGACGGCTTTGTTGCAGCCCTCGTCCATAGTGAAACGCTCGCGTTCCCAGTCGCACGAGGAACCCATTTTCTTTTGCTGTTCGTTTATTCTCCCGCCAAAGCGTTCCTTCCACTTCCACGCGCGTTCAAGAAAGGCGTCACGGCCGATGTCGCCCTTGGTTATACCCTCCTGCTTCATGGTTTCGACTATTCTCGATTCGGTGGCGATTGAGGCGTGGTCGGTTCCGGGAAGCCACAGCGCGCAATAGCCCTGCATACGGCGTGTACGGATAAGAATATCCTGAAGGGTATTATCGAGCGCATGACCCATATGGAGCTGTCCCGTTATATTGGGGGGCGGCATAACTATCGTATAAGGCTTCTTTGTCTTGTCGGGAACCGCATGAAAGTAACCGCCATCTAACCATTGTTTATAAATTTTGTCCTCGACCAAAGACGGGTCGTATTGTTTCGCAAGTTCTTTCATAAGCTTTCCCCTTAAATAAATAATAAAACAGCCCAATGTGAAAGCACATCGGGACTTTTAGGCACGATATACCGCTGATTTTGATATATCATAATATTATAATTAAGCCTCAGGTTTGTCAATAGCGACAGACGGTATCAAAATCAAGTTATAATAATAAAACAAAGTTCCGACGCATAAGCCGCGTCAGAACTCTATTGGTCGGAGTGAGGTGATTCGAACACCCGACCTCTTGGTCCCGAACCAAGCGCTCTACCAAACTGAGCCACACCCCGAAAAGTTGAGCCATTGGTAATTAACCAACGGCTCGTTGTTGGTTGCGGAACTAGGATTTGAACCCAGACAAACAGAGTCAGAGTCTGTCGTGCTACCATTACACAATTCCGCAATGCGTAAGTTTTATTATACATTTTCACGGATTTTTGTCAATAGAAAATCAAGGTTTTTTTATCTTTTTGCCGCTTGGAAATGTGTTGTAAAGAAAGGGCCTGTTTTTGTTCAATTTAATGAAATTATTTTATTATAGTAAATACAGTTGTAAAACGCTGTGCTATTTAGTAGAATTAACTTATCTAATTTTTAGAAAGAGGAAAAATTATGGCGGAATTTAAATACGAAATAGTTGAGCAGATTGGCGTTTTATCCGAAAGCTCGAACGGCTGGAGCCGCGAACTCAATATGGTTAGCTGGAATGGCCGCGACCCGAAATACGATATTCGCGACTGGGCTCCCGGCAACGAGAAGATGGGCAAGGGCATTTCCCTTTCAAAGGAAGAAGCCAAGGCGTTAAAAGAAATTCTCGATACCCTCGAGCTGTAAAGCGGGTGCGCAGTTGAGCGAAAATAAAGACCGTTTTTTTCAATGCTACCAGCAATACATAAGCCGTGACGGAAACGTTGAGCTTCTCGACTGGCTTGACAAGCGAACCGACTTTTTTTACGCCCCCGCAAGCACAAAGTTTCATTCCGCGTACGCGGAGGGTTTAATCGTTCATTCCATGAACGTGTTTGACCTGCTGATGAAAAAATGCGAGGGTGAAGAAAATTCCGAAAGTGTCGCTATCGTTTCTCTTCTTCACGACGTCTGCAAGGCGGAATTCTATAAGGAAACGACTCGCAACGTCAAGAATGACGACACGGGACAATGGGAAAAGGTTCCGTACTACTCCATTGAAGACAAGTTTCCTTATGGTCACGGAGAAAAGTCAGTGTTTCTTATTGAACGCTTTATGCGGCTAAAGCCAGTAGAGGCTATTGCGATAAGATGGCATATGGGGGGATTTGACGATAACGCGAAGGTTGGCGGTTATTCCGTCGCAAACGCGTTTATGAAGTATCCCCTTGCGGTAAAGCTTCACGTTTGCGACCTCGAGGCAACCTATCTTTTGGAAAAAGACGAATAAAGCAAAAGGCTTGCGTATAACGCAAGTCTTTTTTATTGAAACAAGCAAAAAGCAAAGCTCTGAAGCGATGTGCCTCAGAGCTCATTGTTATTTCTGATTGTAGTCCGCCGTATTCGAAAAGCCGTGGAATGCGGGATTCATATCACCGCGCTGGGGCACGCCCTGATTGGGTAAACCGACTTGAACATAAGGATTCGGTCTTTGTCCCTGGGGCATTCCCTGTTGGGGACGCGGGGGCATCTGCTGGGGCTGCTGAATGGGGCGTTGCTGCGGAGCAGGCTGTTGCTGCGGTCTTACGGGGTATCTCTGCTGTGCTTGATAGCCCTGGCCCTGATATGGCTGCTGCGGTCTTTGGGGCGCGTTTTGCGCCAGCTGAGGAGTCAGCTGAGGTCTTTGCTGACCGTAAAGCTTATCAAAGGAGTTGACGTTCTGCTGCGGCATAGAAGGCGTTTGACGAGTGGGGTGAGCCGCGCCGCTGTTGACAGCACCCGCGTATTTTTTCTTGTACTCTTCAAACAGCGCGTTTGTCGTCGTATTAAGACTTTCAAGCTCGGATATTTTTCTCTTGTGTCCCGTTTCGATATTCTTAAGCTCGCTGATTTGCTTATCCTTTATTTGAATTGCCTGTTCTTTGTCGTCAATCTGCCTGTCGCGAATAGATATCTCGGCGTTCTTTGCGGAAATAATTAAATCCTTTTCTTCCATCTCGCCGCAAATCTGCTGATATTCCTCAACCCTCGCTTGGATTTCCATGCTCTTGTCGGAAATAATCCTGTCTCGCTCGGAAAGCGCCTGATTAATCATATCGATTTCGCGGTTCTTGTCGTCAACAACCCGCATCAGCGACGAGTTCTGCTGTGACGCCTCGTCAAGCTGCTGCGAAAGACTTCCGTTCTTCGCCATAAGCGCGTCGATTTCCTCGCTCTTGCCCGAAATTATGTTGCGAAGCTGTAAAAGCGCGTTTTTTGACTTGTTGAATTCAACCGCGTCGCTTTCGTAATGCATTCTTATGTCGGAAAGCGCGGCGTTAAGTCTTCCGACCTCTTCGTCTCTTTTTGCGACTACGCTGTCAACCTCGGCGCGATGCTGTTTTTCAAGCTCGGCAAGCTTTTGATTAAACAGCGACTTTAACGCCTCGGTATCCTTTGAGTTCTTGTCGTTAAGGGCTCTTATTGCCTCGTTGCGCTCGTTCGTTACCCTTTCAAGCGCCTCTTGGTTATCCCTCGCAAGGCTGTTTATCTTGTTTTTCGCCTCAACGGTTATGCTCGAAAGCTTTTCATCAAACTCTGATTTCTGAACGCTTATTGCTTTATCGCACTCTGATTTTAAGCTTCTTGTCGTTTCTTCGCACTCTGATTTTAAGCTTCTTGTCGTTTCTTCGCATTCTGCTTTAAGCTTTGCGGTATTCTGCTCGTACTCGCTTGTTAGCTTTTCAACCGTTCCCTTATATTCCGCGCGAAGCGATTTAAGCTCTTCGTCGAGCGAAGTAATGGTAGCCTCGCACCTATGAATAAGCTCCTCATTTTTTTGGTACTTTTCCGTCGTTTCCTTGAGCTGTGCTACCGCGACGTTCTTTTCCGCTGTAACGCTCGCCAAAGCGCTTTCAAGGTCTTTTACGCGAACCTTCAGTTTGTTCGCTATATCAACGTGTCCAAGATTAGCGTTTTTTTCTGTCTTGAACTTTTCGACTATTTCAGTCAATCTATGCTCGTAATCGCTGATTCTGTAAGACATATCGTTGTTCTGTCTCGACAGTTTTTCGATAATACTGCTTTGCTCTTCCTCTTTTTTGTTCGTTTCGTTAATTAATTCGTCAAGAAAGGAAGAAACCTCCTCCTTTTTGAAGCCAAAAAGCGACGTTTCAAACATATTATCCCTTTTATCAGATTTTTCGTTTGAGAATTCATTGTTAGAATAAACGCTCAAAACATCACCCCCACAGTTTTTTAGTCTCTCTTTATCAGTATCCGTACCGCTTCAATCGCCGTCTTAATAGCCAATTCCGTATCGTGGTCGGACTTGTCTTTTATACCGGAATCGATTCGCTCTTGATTCCACACGCACAGCATAACCGCGCCCGCACGCGCGTGAAGTACAGCCGAAACAACAAATAGCGCCGCGGATTCCATTTCCGAAACAAGCGCTCCGCCCATTTTCCACGCGTTCCACTTATACATAAGCTCTTCGCCGACAGGCATTCTTTGCGGCTCGTGCTGTCCGTAAAATGAGTCTTTGCATTGAACTATTCCGACATGATACGGCGCGTTAAGGCTTTTTGCCGCTTCCTTTAACGCATATGTCACGTCAAGGTCGCCGACGGCGGGAAATTCGACGGGCATATACTCCTTTGAAGTACCCTCCATACGAACCGCACCGTTAACGATAACTATATCTCCGGGAACGACCTCCATTTGCATACCGCCGCTTGTTCCGACGCGGATAAAGGTGTCAACGCCAAGCTTGCTTAACTCCTCAAGCATAATCGCCGTAGACGGTCCGCCGATTCCGTGACTTACAACAACGACCTTTTCTCCTTCAATGGAGCCGAGATAGCTGTTATATTCTCTGTTGTACGCAAGCGGTCTGCTGTCCTGCAAAAAAGCCGCAATTTTCGGAACACGCGCGGGGTCGCCGCACATTATGGCATATCTCGCGCCCTCAAGCTCGTCCTTAGAAAGGGCGATATGATACATCTTGCCGTTCTCGTCAGTAAGACCCATACTTTAGTCCTTATTCGAAACATTCGGGTTTCTGTCTAATATTTTCATAAGCTCCGAAAGGTCGCTGTTGTCAATGACCGCTTCCTTTGAAGCGTCCGACATGGTAAACTCGCCACCGAAAATATCGTCGCCGGGATTAAAAACATAACTGCTTTTAGCTTCGCCGTTGCTGTCGAAGCCCGTAGCGATAACCGTTATAACCATCTCGTCGTTAAGCGCCTCGTCGAACGCCGCGCCCCAAATAATGTTCGCGTTCGGGTCTGCCGCGTTTGAAATCATCGAAGCCGCAAGCTCGACGTCGGAAAGGTCAATTTCGGGTGAAGCAGAAATATTGATAATAACGCCCTTTGCGCCGTTGATTGTAGTTTCAAGAAGCGGACTGGAAATCGCAAGAGTTGCCGCCTGCTGCGCCTTCTCGCGCCCGGACGCTTGTCCGACGCCCATATGAGCGTAGCCCATATCACGCATAACCGAGCAAACGTCGGCAAAATCAAGGTTAACGAAGCCGGGAACGTTAATTAACTCCGATACGCTTTGAACGCCCTGACGAAGAACATTGTCCGCCGCCTCGAATGCGTTGGCAAGCGTAATGCGCTCCTCGCTTATAAGCTTTAAGCGTTCGTTCGGAATTATTACAATCGAGTCGACGTGCTTTTTAAGCTCGTCAATTCCCGCCTCGGCAATCTTCATTTTATTTTTGCCTTCAAAGTTAAAGGGCTTTGTTACGATACCGACCGTAAGAATGCCCATTTCCTTTGCTATAGAAGCCACAACAGGAGCGGCACCCGTTCCCGTTCCGCCGCCCATTCCGGCAGTTACGAAAACCATATCGGTTCCCTTTAACGCGGCAATTATCTCGTCATGGCTTTCCTCCGCCGCCTTGCGGCCGACCTCGGGGTTTCCGCCTGCGCCCTGCCCCTTCGTCAGCTTTCCGCCAAGCTGGAGCTTAAGGCTTGCCTTATTGAAGCGAAGAATATGACTATCGGTGTTCATTGCGATAAACTCGACGCCCTGTATGCCGCTTTGCACCATACGGTTGACTGCGTTTCCACCGCCGCCGCCGACGCCCACGACCTTTATATTTGTTCCATAAGGAATATCGTCAATCAAAGAAAAATTCGGCACGAATAGTCCTCCTTCTTATTTATAAATACAATAATTTTATATATATTATTAATTTAACATACTTTGTTAGATTTTTCAATGTCTTTAACTATCTTTTATTTCTTTTTCTTTTTCCGTTTCGGCTTTCGTCATTATCTTAGCCGGGAGCGCATATTCGTCCGATAAGGTGAGCGGTCCGCTCTTGTATGTCGCCTTGCTCGGAACCGATATATCAATATATCCCGTTTCGCCCTCGCCGATATTTTCGGTCACGATTTTCGACAGCATCTTCATTTTATATTCCAGCTGACTCGCAGTTCCAATCATAACGAAAAACCGGTTGTCGTAGACTATCGAAAGATTAAGCTTGTCCGAAACGTTAATCGCGGACGTGTTTTTCAGCATATCAAGCGAGTTCAGCGCGTCTACGACATATTGCAAATAGGTCGTTCCGTCATCTGAATATGCTTCAAGGGGCGCGCCCGTTTTGTCGCTCGCGGGGTTAAGCCCGTAAACCTCGGCAAAGCCCTCTCTGTTGGAGGTTGCCTGTTCCACAATTTTAAGCTTCGGAGTAAGAATCAAGTACCTATCGTTTTCAAGCGGCAAGGATAAAAAATCGTAAGCCTCGTAACAGTCAAGGGTTATCTTACCCGACAGGGTTCGCTTGACACTAACGCTTTCTATGTAAGGAAACTGCTTGCAAATCTTTCGTTCAACCGCCTTTTGTGAAAAGGCAAAAATATTGTTTCCGACCTTCAAGCCCGACGCCTCAATGAGTCCTTCGTCGGCATACGAGGTCACCTCGCCTGTCACCTCAATGCTCGAAATCGGAAAAAATACCGTCAGCGAAAGAACTACACAGGTTATAACCCCTAAAAGCACCAGCACGGTAAGTATTCTTCGTGAGCGACGAACGCGTATTTCTTTTTTTGTCTTTTTTATAGTCCTCGGCATTAATAAACTTCTCGCTTTTATTCTGTAAAGCCAACAAGCTTTACGATGTTTTCAAATATACGCTTTGACGAATTAGCGACAGCAAGGGAACGCGCGTTCACGCCCATAAGCCGAAGCCGCTGTTTATCCTTGATTAATTCCGCTATCTTCCTCGCAACCTCGTCGACGTCGATATCCTTTTCCTCAAAAACAAGGGCGGAGTCGGCGTTGACAAGAGTAAGCGCATTGAAATACTGATGATTTTCAGTAACATTCGGCGACGGAATTAAAACAGACGCCCGCCCCGCGGCGATAATTTCGCTTATCGTAATCGCCCCCGCGCGGGATATGATTATGTCTGAAGCGGCGTAGCACTCGGGCATATTGGTTATGTATTCCGAAACCCTTATGCTGTCGCTGTCCTTTATGCCATAGCTTTCTAAAAGCTTTGGAAATGATTCTGTCGCGTACTGCCCCATGGCGTGAATATGAAAGACGTTCTTATTGTCCTTGTTGAGAAGCATCAGTCGGGCGCTAATTTCGTTTATTGTCCGCGCGCCGAGCGAGCCACCGAAGGAAAGGATACAAACCCTGTCGCCTATCCCCCACTCCTTGCGAAGCTTATCCCTGTTCGCCGTGAAAAAATCAGCTTTAACTGGGTTTCCCGCGACAATACATTTATCCTTAAAGCCTATTCTCTTTGCCGCCTCCTCGTTGGCGACAAAAATTTTGTCAACGCTTTTCGCAAGAAGCTTTGTCGTAATTCCGGGAAAGGAGTTTTGCTCCTGAATTGCGGTTTTTATACCCATCTTCGCCGCCTTTTTAACGACGGGTCCGCTCACATACCCTCCGCAACCGATAACCACGTCGGGACAAAATTCCTTAAAAAAACGTCCGCACTTTATCTGCGCTAATATCGCGCAGCGAACGGCGTTAAGGTTTTCTTTTATGCTCGACGGCTTGAAGGAGCGCTCGAAGCCGTGGGTTTCAAGCGGAATAAGCTTGTAGCCCGCGTTCTCGACGAGCTTTTTTTCCATTCCGTCCTCGCGTCCCATAAAAACAATCTCGGAGCCTTTAATATTCTCTTTTATCTCGTTTGCTATGGCGAGCGCGGGGTTAATGTGCCCCGCCGTACCACCCGCGGCAATGACAGCTCTCATAATGTTTATCCTTTATATTCAAAGCTTTTTAATGGCCGAATAACGCGACACCGAAAGAAGCACGCCCACCTCTGCTAAAAGCATAGCAAGAGAGGTTCCCCCTTGGCTAAAGAACGGAAGGCTGATACCCGTGTTTGGAATTGTCCCCGAAACAACGGCGATATTCAAAAATGCCTGCAGCCCGATTTGGGTTGTTATTCCAATCGCAAGAAGCGCGCCGAACTTGTCGTGGGCGTTCATAGCGATAGCGAAGCCGCGAAAAATAAAGACCAAAAAGAGGATTATCACAAACAGAGCGCCGATATAACCAAGCTCTTCGCATATAATCGAGAAAATGAAATCATTTTGCGGTTCCGGAACATACAAATGCTTTTGACGCGAATTTCCTAGTCCCAAGCCCATAAGTCCGCCCGAGCCGATAGCCAAAAGCGACTGGATAATCTGATGTCCCTTGTCGGTGGGGTCTTGGAAGGGGTCAATCCACATATTAATGCGCGATAAGGCGTAATCGACTTTTTTTGAAAGCAGAACATATGCGGCGCCGGCAGGTATTATTATTACTGCCGAAAGCCCGAACCAGCGAAGCTTCGTCCCGCTGATAAACATAAGCACCATACCGACGAGTCCGATTAGGATAGTACCCGAAAGGTGTGGCTGTTTAATCATAATAATCGCGACTAAGCCAATTAAAATTAACGGCTGCAAAAAACCGTATTTAAACTCCTTCATCTTTTCAGGCTTAACCGAGCCGATATGTGCAAAAAGCAATATTATAGCAAACTTCGCGATTTCCGACGGCTGAAGAGTAAAGCCGCCAATAATAATCCACCGCCTCGAATTGTTGAGCGGGGGCATAAACAGCGTAACCACGAGAAGAAGCAGCGAAGCACCGTACAGCAGCCACGCGAATTTATGATAGACGTGATAATTAATTCTCGAAAGAACAAGCATTGCGACTATGCCGACGACGGCGAAAAGCGCCTGCTTTTTTATATAATGGTAGCTGTCGCCAAACATATACCATGCGTTCGCGAAGCTTGCCGAAAACATCATAATAAGTCCGAACACAACAAGAATAAGCGTGACGACCAAAAGAGGTGTGTCCATTCGCCGCGCCTTGTTTTCGTTTGTTTTGATGCTTTTCGCTTTTTCCGTCATATTTTCTCCGTTACCTAACAAGCACCGACCACACCGCAACGGCACAGCCGATTAACGTTACAAAACTGAATAATGCTACTATTTTGACCTCCGAATATCCGCTTAACTCAAAATGATGATGTATGGGGGTCATTTTGAAAAGGCGCTTGCCATGGGTCGCCTTAAAATAAGTCACCTGAATCATAACCGAGCCCGCCTCGCAAAGATAAACGATGCCGATAAGTATCAGAAGAAACGGCATAGATATTCCGTAACCCATCGCGATAACAGCGCCGCCGAGGAACATCGAGCCTGTGTCGCCCATAAAGACCTTCGCGGGATAGAAGTTCCAAAGAATGAAGCCGATACAGCCGCCCGCAACCGCCGTTGCAAGAAGACTTGTGCCGACATAGCCCAAAAGCATTGAAATAACAATAAAGCCGAGACATACCACGAAGGTTACCGACGAGGCAAGCCCGTCTATTCCGTCGGTCAAATTCACGGCGTTAACAAGCCCGATAATAAAAATAAAGGAAAGGATAAAATACCATATCCCTAAATCAAAGGTTCCGATAAAGGGAATGAACACATTTGTGTCGCAAGCGCCAAAGACGTACATAACATACAAATACAAACCGCAGACAACCATTTGAAGAGCAATTTTCGCCTTTGCTGTAAGCCCAAGATTTCTCGTGTGAACAACCTTCATATAATCGTCAAGAAAACCTATAGCGCCGAAGCCGATGGCGGCGCCGAGTCCCGAAAAAAGTCTGACGTTTTCGGTCGTATACTGTTCGCTTAAAAACTGCGGCACTTCTAATATAAGGGTTATATATCCGACTATTATCGCGACGACAGTACCGATAATGAACATTAAGCCGCCCATTGTCGGCGTTCCCTGCTTGGCCTTGTGCCAATTAGGACCTATCTCGTTAATAGTCTGACCGTATTTAAGCCTTTTTAGCCAAGGTATAATCCAAAAGCCCAATATAGAAGTAAGCCCGAAGCTTACGAGCGCCGTAATTAAAATTGCCGTTCTTTCCATTGTGTTTTATCGCTCCGTTCTTCCGTCAGAATGCAGGCTGTAGAATTTTTCGATTACATCCTCCATTTGGATTGCCCGACTCGCCTTGAAAACCACGGCGTCGCCGTTATGAAGAGTTTTATACACGTAATCGGCAAGAGCGTTTTTGTCGTCAAAATGAACCGCACTCGTTATTCCCGCCGATTTTGCGCTTTCAACCGTAAGCTTTGTCTTTTCGCCGTAGCAAAGAAGAATGTCTATGCCCATTTTCGCGGCGTCGATGCCGATTTGAGAGTGGGCGTCGCGAGAAATCTCGCCAAGCTCAAGCATATCGCCAAGCACCGCGACCTTTATTCCCTCTACGGGAAGCTCGGCAAGGGTGCGCAGCGACGCGTTCATCGACTCCGGGCTCGCGTTGTAGCAGTCCTCAATAATCGTTATCCCGTCAAGGTCTACAAACTTCTGCCTCATTCCCGCGGGAACATATGTAGAAAGAGCCTCGGCGCATTTTTGGGGGTCAAGCCCAATTCGCGTCGCCAGCGTATACGCCGCGAGGGAATCCATAACGTTGTGACTTCCCGCGCAGGGTATCATCGCCTTGAACGAGCCGTTCACCCTGTCGGCTATAGTAAAGTCGGTCGACATCGGACGCATCATTATGTCCTTTGCTACGACGTCGGCGTCTGTGTTATTTATCGCGAAGGTCGCCGTTTCGATTTCAAGCTCGTCGCGCGCTCCCATTAGAAGCTCGTCGTCGCCGTTTATCACGAGCACCCCGTCTATAGGCATTCCCTCAATTATTTCAAGCTTTGCTTTAAGAATATTCTCGCGGCTTCCGAGAAGCTCGAGATGGCTCACGCCTATGGTCGTTATAACTCCCGCGCGGGGCTTCGCCGCTGTCGCGAGCTTTCTTATATCGCCAAGTCCGTTCATACCCATTTCGAGCACGGCGAACTCGGTCGTTTCATCCATTTCGAAAAGGGTGCTCGGAAGCCCGATTTCGTTGTTTTGGTTTCCTTGGTTTTTAAGGGTCTTGCCGAAGGCTGAAAAAATAGCCGCCGTCATTTCCTTTGTCGTCGTCTTGCCGACGCTCCCGGTTACGCCAACCGTTTTCGGTGCGAACTGGTTGCGGTAGTTTCCCGCCATTTCGATAAGCGCGTCCTTGGTGTCACGAACAAGTATCTGTTCGCCGTCGCAGCTTGTGTCGCGACTGACTAAGACTGCCGCAGCGCCCGCCTCAATAGCCTTTCTCGCGTAATCGTTGCCGTCAAAGCGGTCGCCCTTTATCGCGACAAAAAGACAGCCTTCGGTTATGTCACGCGAATCTGTAGTAACCTTCGATATAATTATGTCGGGCTGTTTTGTTATCGCTATGCCCTTAAGCAAATCTCCGAGTTTTGTCGGTTTCATATTATTTCGTCCCCTGTTTTGATTTATTGTCAAAATAGTCTTTAACTATCCTATGCTCGTCAAGGAAAATCGTACAGCCGTCGATGACCTGATAATCCTCATGTCCTTTTCCGCAAAGAACAAGCACGTCGTCCTTATGCAGATTATCAAGAGCCCACAATATAGCGTAAAATCGGTCCACCTCGGCGGTAAAGGGCTTACCGCTTTCTCTAATAAGCGGTGCAACCTCACTGATTATTTTAAGCGGGTCTTCGGTACGAGGATTGTCGGAAGTCAGCACGATAAAATCAGAATATTTGCACACCGCCTCCGCCATAGCCGGACGCTTAATCGGGTCGCGGTCGCCCGCGCAGCCAAACAGTGTCACAAGCCTTCCCTTCACGAAGGGGCGAAGGCTTGACAAAAGCTGTTTGAGCCCGTCGCCGGTATGCGCGAAATCACATATTACCGTTACATCGTCGCTGTAAAGAAGCTCACAGCGCCCCTTAACCCCCTTGGTTTCGCTTATTGCCTCGCAGACCGATTGCCTATCCATTCCAAGCGAAAACAGCACGCAAGCCGCGCTCATCGCGTTGTGAACCGAATACATTCCCGGCATCGGGAAGGAAACGCGCGAAATAAAGCTGTTGCCGTTGATTAAAAACTTAACCCCGCTAATGGAGCAATCTATTGACTTCGCCGAATAGTCGGCGTTATCGCTTTCTATCGAAAAGCTCGTCTTGTTTATGTCGAGCTCCTCATAAAGCCGTTTTCCGTATTCGTCGTCAATGTTAATGACGGCGTTTTTCGTCTGGGCAAAAAGAAGCTTTTTCGCTTGATAGTAGTTTTCCATATTTCCGTGATAATCAAGGTGGTCGCCCGTAAGATTAGTAAAAACACAACAGGCAAATTCTAACCCAAGAAGCCGTCCCTGGTCAAGTGCCTGAGAGGACGCCTCCATAACAACATGGGTACAGTTAGCGTTAATCATACGCGAAAAGAGTGCGCAGCAGTCCCACGCCTCGGGCGTCGTGAACTTCGCGGGAATAATCATATCCCCGATTTCACAGTGAATTGTGCCTATTAGCCCCGTCTTTATTCCCATACGGCAAAGCGCCTGCTTAACTATGCTTGAAACGGTGGTTTTCCCGTTCGTGCCGGTCACGGCGATAAGTGTAAGCTTTTTTTGCGGGTTTGAGAAATAGCCTTGACAAAGGCGCGCATAGGCGAAGCGGGCGTCCTTTACAACGACCTCATTTTCAAGACCAAGCCTTCGCTCGCTCACAATAAGCGACGCGCCGCTTTCAAGCGCCTTTTCAGCGAGGTCGTGTCCGTCGAATCGTCTGCCCTTTATGCAGACGAAAACCGAGCCGCGGCTCACCTTTCTTGAATCCGAAACGACGTCCTTTACCTCGACATTTTCGAATGTTCCCTCGTATTCAATTTCTTTAAGCAGCATCTCAAGCTTCAAAAGAATAATCTCCTATCAAAAATCTAATTCACGCTTTCGACTAAGGAATTGTTGATGAATTCAACCGTGATAACCGTACCCGCCTTGACCGACTCGCCCGCCGCCACGCTTTGCGACGTCGCCGTTGCTCCGCCTGTCGCGGCTCCCGTCATTTTAATGTTAAGCCCGAGCGTTTTCAGCTTGTCGTTCGCAGAGTCTATCGAACAGCCCGAAAGGTCGGGAACGTCAATGTATCTTTCCTCGGTATTTTCTGTATAAACGATAATGTTCGAGCCCCTTGGCACCGACTGACCGCCGACAGGGAACTGATTGACAACGCTGCTTCCGTCGCCGACGACAACCGCTGTAAGTCCCTTTGTATTTAGGGCGGAATAAACATTCGTAAGCGAATATCCCACAACGTTCGGAGCGGAAACATCGGCGTGCGCGAGTTCGTCCTCGGTATAAATCGGGTCAATGCCTATGTAGGGCAAGACCTCGGTCATAACCTGACCCACAACGGGCGCCGCGATAATTCCACCGTATATCGAATAGCTTTTCGCCGTATCAAGCAATATCAACACCGCGATTTCCGGGTCGTCCGCGGGAGCAATCGCGCAAAATGAGGCGACATAATCACCGTCTCGACCGTTAAGCTTTTGCGACGTTCCGCTCTTTCCGCCAATACGATAGCCTGAAACATATGCGTTCTGTCCGTTTGCGTTCTCAACAACCTGCTCAAGTATCTGCGCCATAAGCTTACTCGTGTCCTCGCTTATAGCCTGACGCTTAACCTCGGTTCCGAAGGACTCGACAATGCTTCCGTCCTCGTCGATAATCTGCTTTACAACGTGAGGCTTTACGAGATATCCCCCGTTAACCGCCGTCGCAACCGCCGTTATCATCTGTATGGGCGTAACCGAGTTCGACTGTCCGAATGAACAGCTTGCAAGCTCGACCAAGCCCATTCCGTCGGCGTTATAGTATGTCGCGCCGACTGCAGGAACCCCCTCGCCGGGAAGGTCTATACCTGTTTTTTGGGTAAACCCAAACGCTTCAAAATAATTATAAAAGTTGTGTATGCCTATTCTTTGACCGATATTGATGAAAGCACAGTTGCAGGAATTTATGACCGCGTGAACGAAGTCCTCCTGTCCGTGCCCGCCCGTGGCGCAATGAAAGGTTCTGTTAGCAACGGTTGAAGCGCCGTTGCAATAATAAGAATAGTCGTTTACGTTGCACGCGCCCGTTTCGAGCGCCGCCGATGCCGTCACAACCTTGAAAACCGAGCCGGGCTCATAGAAGTCGGAAATCGCCTTATTGCGCCATTGAAGCTGCTGTGCGGCGTAAATGGCGTTTGAGCGTTCGGCGTCATCGGTTATTGCGGCTATTTCAGCCGCCTTTTCCTCGTCAAATATCGTAAACGGGTCGTTGGGGTCAAAGTCTCCCTTGGTCGCCATACCGAGTATCTCGCCCGTCTTGACGTTCATAACTATACCGACGGCTCTGTTTTGAACATTATGCTCCTTAACCGCCGTTTCAAGATGCTTTTCAAGATAATGCTGAATAACCTCGTCTATTGTCAGCACAAGGCTGTCGCCCGCTTTGGCGTCGTACCTTGACTCGTATTCATAATACATATCGCTTCCGACGGCATTTTTAGCCGACACGACACGCCCCGACGTTCCGCTTAAAACCTCGTCGTAATACGCCTCTATACCAGAAAGCCCCTGGTTATCGGTTCCGACAAAACCGAGCAGCTGTGAAGCAAAGTTACCGTAGTAATAATATCTTTTCCAATCCTCTGTAAAGCTGATTCCGTCTATCTTGTTTTCGATAATAAATGCTCTTACCTCGTCGACTATCGGCTGGTCAACCTTGCGCTTAACTATCGAATAATAGTTATTTTCCGCGCATTTTTTCAAAACCTCGTCATGGTCGACGCCAAGAATTTCCGAAAGTCCCGTCGCGATTATCTCATAATCGTCTTCGTCGGTTATCTGCTTTGGCGAAAGCGCGACGGTCCAGACCGTTTCGCTTTTGGCGAGCACATTCATATTCGTGTCATAAATCGTACCGCGTTGGGCGGTAACGACGGTATCTCGAAGCTGCTGGTTAATTGCCTGCTCGCTTAATTCCTCATGGCGAAGAATCGAGATGTTGGCAAGCGAGATTATAAGAACACAGAAACCGCAGACAATAACGCCCACGGTAACTGCCATTCTTTTCTTAATGCTGCTTGGCACAACAGCTTTTTTGTTTTGTTGAGGTCTTTTATAGGTTGTCTTCAACGGTATCCTCCCTTGGGGCGAAGAAACATTTCTTTATATTGTATTAGCCGCCAAGGAATTCGATTACTACACTTAGATAAGAACCAAGGCCCTCCGAAAAGCTGAACGAGCTCTCATCCTTCTCGATTACGTCCTCATTCTGAAGATTGACGTACTCAATCTGTCCCGAGCCAAGCTTAACAAGCCCAAGGGTGTTTACCGCGTATTCCTCCGCGTTTTTGAGCGAGACCTTGCTTTCCAACTGATATGTAAGATAGACATTCTCGCTTTGAAGCTCCTTTAACGTCTCGCTTCTGTTGTTGATGTTCGCCTTTGTCTCGCTAAGTCCGAGTCTGCTGTAAACGGTAAGCGACATTAAAAGCATTATAACGATGAAGTATACTGTACACTTCGCCGTAAAAGCCTTTTGGAGCTGTTCTTTAGTTTTTTGTGTTTTGACCACGCGTACTCTGACTTGGCTGCTTGTCTGCGGCGAAAATTGCTCCAAATCGTAAGCTTCCGATGTACTCATCATTATAACCCCTTTCATAAGAAGTTTCAATTATTTATATTTTTTCTATTATTCTTAGCTTCGCGCTTCTTGCGCGGCGGTTTTCTTCACATTCCGCTTCACTTGCAACAATCGGCTTTTTATTGATTGCCTTCGCCTTCGGCTTATTGCCGCAAACGCAAACGGGAAATTCTTTCGGGCAGGTGCAGCCCTGTTCAAGCGATACAAAATACTGTTTAACTATCCTGTCTTCCAGCGAGTGAAAGGTGATAACACAAAATCTTCCGCCCGGCGCGAGCATATCGAAAATGTTCGAAAGACCTTCTTTAAGCACCTCGAGCTCGTTGTTTATCGAAATACGAAGGGCTTGAAAGGTTCGTCTTGCGGGATGCTTTTCCTTTCGTCTGACCGCCGGCGGTAATGCCGAGGTGACGATTTCCGTAAGCTGGGTAGTCGTCGTTATTTCGCCAAGCTCTCTTGCGGCAACTATCTTTCTTGCGATAAGTCCCGCATTCGGTTCTTCACCGTAATCCCTTAATATATCTGCAAGCTCCTGCCAAGTAAGCGTATTAACGAGGTCGCTTGCCGACACGCCGCTTTTGCTCATTCGCATATCAAGCATACCCTCTTTTGCGTAAGAAAAGCCGCGTTCTGCGCTGTCGAGCTGAAACGAAGAAACGCCTAAATCAAGAAGTGCGCCGTCTATGTGGTCGGTTTTTTTCGAAAGGAGAGTTTTTGCATCCTTATAATCTCCCTTAACGACCTCGGCACAACCGTACTTTTTCAGCCGCTCGGTCGCCGTCGCCACGGCATCCTCGTCCTTGTCTATGGAAAAAAGCTTTCCGCCGTCCGTTAGCCGCTTTGCTATCTCACTTGAATGTCCCGCGCCGCCTGCCGTTCCGTCAAGATATATCCCGTCGGGCTTTATGTTTAACCCGTTTATGCACTCGTCAAGAAGCACGGGCTTGTGTACAAAGTTCAATTCTTCCATCTTTATATACCAAGCTCAAACATCTTTTTGTCTATGTCCTCGGTGTTGATGCTCTCGCTCATCTTTAGCCAGCGTTCCTTATCCCAAATCTCGGCTTTGTTCATAACGCCGATTACAACCACGTCTTTTGTCAGTCCCGCGCTTTCACGAAGGTTTGAGGGAATTAATATTCTTCCCTGCTTGTCCGGCTCGACGACAACGGCGTTGGCGAACAAAAAGCGCTGTATATCTCTTGAGCCCGACATCGGAAGAGTTTCTATCTTGTCGCAGATGTGTTTCCACTCTGCGTCAGAGAAAACAACCAAGCAGTCATCAAGCCAACGCGTGAGAGTAAAACGCTCGCCCAACTCCTCGCGAAGCTTTGAGGGAAAGTTCATTCTTCCCTTGTCGTCTATGTTGTGATAATACTGACCGCTTAGCGTTTTAACTCACCTCCCATTTCACCACTTCAAACCACTTTGCTCCACTAATCACTACTTTTACCCAAGTATAAGGCAAAAATAGGGTAAAATCAATCAAAATCGTCTTTGAACAAATGTTTTGGAATATGTCATATAAACAGGCTCAAAAAACCGCTAAAACGTAAATAAAAACAGGCGTTTTACACACCTGTTTTTCCATTTTTGTGGATTTTTATTTGCGGACAACAAAAAAGCCCATTCGTAAGAATGGGCTTAATAGTCAGGCTTGTGACTGTATTTTATTTTCTGTTTGTCGTCTTTGCCGCCGTGCCGCCCTTTGCCTGCGCCCTCAGCGCGAGGCGGGCAGACTTAACCTCGTTAAGGGTTAAGAGCAGAGCGTCTTCACTCTTTTTAAGTGAGTTGTCGGCGTAATCTATCGCGGCGCGCTCCATCTCTTTTGACTTCACAAAGGAGTCGTTAACCATCTCATTCGCCTTTGATTTTGCCGCCTTGGTTATCTCCTCTTCGGCGATAAGCGCGCGGGCTCTAACCTCGGCGCGTTTTATTATGTCCTCCGCTTCAAGCTTTGCGTCCTTAATAATCTGCTCTCTGTCGCCGACTATCGCCTTCGCGTCCTTGATTTCCTGCGGGAGGTGCATTCTTATGTCGTCAACAAGGTCGCGAACCTTGTCAATGTCAATCATTCGTTTTCCACCGGTAAGCGGAAGGGTGAGCGAGTCCTCAAGGACGTCGTCAAGTTTGTCAAGATATTTATCAATCGGCATAATTATTCCTCCTGCGTTAAGCGTTTCATAATATCGTCAAGAAGCTCGCTCGGAACAAACTGCGAAATATCGCCGCCGAGCGACGCGATTTGTTTTACTATGCTTGAGCTCAAATATAAGTAATCTTGGTTGGTTGTAAGAAACAGAGTTTCAAACTCATCGTTAAGCTGTTTGTTGATAAGCGCCATCTGGAACTCATACTCAAAATCGGACACCGCTCGTAAGCCTTTTATAATCGCGGTCGCCTGCTTTTGTCTTGCGTAATCGGCAAGCAGTCCGTCGAAGGTATCAATTTCGACGTTATCAAACTTCTTGGTTATCCGACGAAGAAAGTCCATTCGCTCCTCAATCGTAAAACAATGCTTTTTGTCTTGGTTTGTAAGCACAAGCACGATAACCTTGTCAAAAAGCTTCGAGGAACGCTCTATGATGTCAAGATGGCCCTTCGTCGCGGGGTCAAAGCTTCCCGGGCAAACTGCAATTCTCATATCATTCACCTATCTCGCTGTTTTTTTGATAGAGCCACACAAGCGCTTTTCCGTAGCGATAGCATTTTTTAAGCTTCAAGCTCCCGTAGGTCTCCTCAAGCGTTTCTCTGCGGTCGGTTTCACAAAAAACAAAACCGTTATCCGTTAAAACGTCGCCGACAAACGGCAAAACGTCATTGCATAAGCCCTTGTTGTACGGAGGGTCGATAAAAACTATATCAAATTCCTCCTTGCAGAATTTGAGATATCTTGTCGCCTCGCTTGTTATTACCCTCGACTTTGAGAAAAGGTTGGTATATTTAAGGTTCTTTATAATAATTTCAACCGCCTCGCGGCTTTGGTCGACGAATACGCAAAGCGACGCCTCGCGGCTAAGCGCTTCAATGCCCAGCTGTCCCGACCCGGCGAAGAGGTCAAGCGTTTTCGCACCCGCAACATAAAACTGAACAGCGGAGAAAATGCCCTCCTTCGCCATTTGTGAGGTCGGACGAACAACGTCCTCGCCCTTTAACGTTTCAAGCGGCTTGCCCTTAGCTATGCCCGTAATAACCTTCATTTCTTGTACCAACTTACTTTTTTTGCCGTACTGTGCGGCTGTCGTTTCTTTAATTCATTATCAGTTTTTTGTATTCACTTGTCAAGTGTTGAAATACTCAAAAACCGCCTTTGCCGCCCGCACGCTCATACCCTTAACCTTCATAAGCTCTTCTATGCTCGCCGCTCTTACCGCGTCGAGAGTTTTAAGCGCCTTCATTATTTCCTTCGCTCTCGTTTCGCCTATACCGTCGATTTCGGTAAGCGACGATTTAAGCGACGTCTTTGAATGTCGGCTTCGCTGATACCCTACGGTAAAACGATGGGTTTCGTCCTGTATCTTTGACACAAGGGAAAACGCCGATTTGTGAAGCGCCACCGAAAGCTCTCCGTCCTTGGATACGACCCCTCGCGTTCTGTGCTTGTCGTCCTTAACCATTCCGAAAAGCGGAACCTCTTCAAGGGTGGTTCCCTTGAGGGCGTTTTGCGACGCTGAGAGGTGTCCCTTGCCACCGTCGATAAGGATAATATCGGGTCGCTGGTTAAAGCCGACCGAGCCGACCTCGCACCGCTTCGCACGGCGAATAAGGGTTTCCACCATAGACGCATAATCGTCAACGCCCTCAACGGTTTTGATAATAAAACGCCGATAATCGGCTTTTCTCGGCACGCCGTTAACATAAACCGTCATACCCGCGACCGCCTCGTCGCCGTAGTTAGAAATGTCGTAAGCCTCTATCCTTTTGGGAATTTCCGAAAGCCCAAGGAGATTCGCAAGCTCGCCAAGCGCCGCCTCGTCCTTCGATTTTCTTCCCGCCTCGCGCTTTAGCCTGTCTGTTGCGTTGTTGTACGCCATGGCGACAAGGGCGTGGTTTTCACCCCTTTGCGGTACGGCGACGGCGACATTTCGCTTTTGTTGGTCGGACAGCATCTTCGAAAGGTCGTCGATTGACTCGAACGCGCTGTCAACAAGCACCTTTTTTGGTATGTCCTTGCTGTAAATGTAATAGTGTGTCAAAAACTCCTCGCGCGCGTCTTCTATTGAAGATGTGTCATAAAGCACCTTCTCGTCCTTGTCGCAGAGCTTTCCCTCGCGAAATTTAAGCACCACCGCGCAAACGTTCTTCTCGTTGCCCGCAAAGGCAAAGACGTCCATCTCGTTGTCGGCGGTATTTTTTATAATTTTTTGTCCGTCGTCCTGCTTTAATATTGCATTTATGCTGTCGCGTATCCTCGCCGCCTTTTCATACTCAAGCGAGTCGCTCGCCGTCGCCATATCCTCGCGCAGCTTGTCGACAATCGTTTTTGTTCCCTTTGAAAGGAGAGTTACGGCGTTGTTTACCGTCTCGTTGTAGTCTTCGCGGCTGATTTTTCCGCTGCAAAGCGCCATACACCGCCCTATATGAAAGTTAAGGCAGGGACGCTCTTTTCCGAAATCGCGCGGAAAAACCTTGTTGCAGGTTGGAAGCTTAAACGCAGTGTTCGCCGTTTCAACCATACTTCTTACGGGAAAAGCGCTGTAAAATGGTCCGATATATCTCGCGCCGTCGTCCTTCTTTTTAAATTCGTCGGTTATTCGGGGATAATCCTCTTTTGAAATTTTAATATAACAAAAGCCCTTGTCGTCCTTTAAAAGGATATTGTATTTCGGCATATGCTGTTTAATGAGCGAACACTCAAGCACAAGCGCCTCATACTCGCTATCGGTTATGATTGTATCAAAGTGGTCGACAAGAGAAACCATTTTAGCCACCTTCGCCACATGAGTGGCGCCCGACCTGAAATAGCTCGTTACCCTGTTTTTCAGCCTTTTCGCCTTGCCGATATAAATTATTTCATTCGATTTGTCCCGCATAATATAACAGCCGGGCTGTTCGGGAAGCGAAAGGGCTTTTTTGTTAAGTTCGGATAAAGTCATACAATTCACCAAAAAAATGCCGCCTGAAAGGCGGCATTTAAAAATCGCTATTACTCGTTAAATCCGGAGTTGATTAACTTTACAAGTCCGTCAACCGCCTGCTGTTCATCGGAGCCGTCCGCAATTATTCTTATTGACGTGCCGCCGACAATGCCAAGAGAAAGAACACCGAGAAGGCTTTTCGCGTTAACTCTGCGCTCTTCCTTCTCAACCCAAATGGACGATTTAAACTCGTTTGCTTTTTGAATAAAGAAGGTTGCTGGACGAGCGTGCAAGCCAACCTGATTTTCGACTGTTACATCTTTAACGTACATTTTAACACTCTCCACTAAAATCTTTGTCGATTTAGTTATTACTTACTGTCCCTATTATATATTATATTTTAAAGAAACGGGTAACAAAATGTGAATTAGAAAACATTTTCTGCTTGTTTGATATATATTCGTATTTTGAAGGTTGCCGATTTGTGCATTTTGTATATGATTTTTTAACAATTAACAGCGACTTATACATTTTATAGTTGCATTATTTTTTCTTTCTAACCTGCGGGTGCTCTTTTTCATATCTCTCCCACATATCGGGTCGCTTTAATTTTGTTCGTTCTATGGATTGCTCCATTTTCCACTTATCGATGTTTTTGTGATGTCCCGAGCGAAGCACCTCTGGCACAATTCTTCCGCGCCATTCCTCGGGGCGGGTATACTGTGGATATTCGAGAAGACCGTTGTAGTGGCTTTCCTGCTCATATCCCGCTTTGTCAGAAAGCACACCGTCGCAAAGACGCGTTATTCCGTCGGCCAAAATAAGGGCGGGAAGCTCCCCTCCCGTCAGGACATAGTCGCCCACCGAGATTTCCTCGTCAACAATTTCTTCAATAACCCTTTCGTCGACCCCTTCGTAATGCCCGCAGAGTATCGCGATATTGTCCCTTTGGGCAAGCTCTTTGAGCTTTTCTTGGTTAAGCGTTTTTCCCTCGGGCGACATATATATAAGGTGCGGACGGGTTTTCGTCATCTCGCAAACCGCCACAAAGCAATCGTGAATGGGCTGGGCGTTCATAATCATACCCTGTCCGCCGCCATAGGGGGCGTCATCGACCTGCTTTTGCTTGTTCATGGTATAATCTCGAATATTGTGGCAGACTATCTCAACCTTTTCTGCCTTTTGGGCTCGACCGATAATGCTCTCATTGAGATAGCCGTTCATCATATCGGGAAAAAGCGTAAGTATATCAATCCTCATCGTAAAGCAGCCCCGCAATAGGTTTTATTTTAACCACGCCCGCTTCTATGTCGCGGGAAATAACAATCTCGTCGACGGCGGGTATCATCCTCTCTTCGCCGCTCGCAAGCTTTAAGCAGTATATATCGGTCGCGCCGTGATTAAGGACGTCGGTGATTACACCGTATTCCTCTCCGCTTGTCTCGTCAAGCACCCTTGCGCCGATTAAATCACAAATAAAGTATCTTCCCTTGGGAAGCGCCATATCATTTCGATTGGCGAAAAGAGTTTTTTCTATTAAAACTCTCGATTTTTCAATCGAGTCGTAGTTTTCAAATTTAACTATCACGATATTCTTGTGTGTGCGTACCGAAAGCGCCTTAAGGGGCTTTTGTCCGTTTTCGTCAAGATACATCGTCTTGATTTTATTCATATCGCTCGGATTGTCGCACCACGGATAAACGCGAAGCTCCCCTTCAACGCCGTGTGTTGTGACGACCTTTCCGATTTCAAGAAACTGTTTCATATCTTTTCCTTATGACGTTATGGGCGGAGTTTCCTCCGCCCATAGCTTTTTCACTAATCAATTTCAACCTGGATTTTTTCGCCCTTGCGTACCGCCGCGGCGCGCATAACCGTTCTAATTGACTTCGCTATTCTTCCCTGCTTGCCGATTACGCGACCCATGTCCTGTTCACCGACCGAAAGGTGATAGACCGTTATTCCCTCTTCGTTGGGCTCGTCTACTTGAACCGTGACAGCGTCCTTGTCCTCAACCAGACCTTTTGCGATTGCTTCCAAAAGCTCTTTCATCAGTCAACCTCCGAAAAGTTACTTAATTACGTCGTTCTTCTTTAAAATTGCTTTTACCGTATCCGTGGGCTGCGCTCCTGTTCCAATCCAGTACTTTGCCTTTTCTGCGTCAATTTTAACGACAGCGGGCTCCTTTGTCGGGTCATAGTATCCGATTTCCTCGATAAAACGACCATCGCGGGGGAAACGGCTGTCTGCGACGACAATGCGATAGAAGGGTGCTTTCTTCGCGCCGATACGGCGCAATCTGATTTTTACTGACATTATTATGTCCTCCAAAATATTGATAAATAAATTTATATTATTCTCCGATTTAAACTCGGCAATAATCCTTAAAACCCGAAGTTGAAGCCGCCGCGTCCAAGACCGCCGCCGTATGTCTGGCGTTTGCCTTTTTTGTTCATCTGCTTCATCATCTTGTTGGCGTTCTCGAATTGCTTCAAAAGCCGATTAACGTCCTCAACCCTCGTTCCGCTTCCCGCCGCTATTCTCTTTTTGCGGGAGGGATTGATTATCGCGGGCTTTTCGCGTTCTTTTTTCGTCATTGAGCTTATAATCGCCTCGGTGCGTTTAAGCGCCTTTTCGTCAATAGCCTCGTCGGGAATATCCGCGCCGCCCGGCATCATCGCCATAAGCTGTTTTAGATTTCCCATATTTGATATCTGGCGAAGCTGGTCGAGAAGGTCGTTCATATCGAAGCCCGAAGCCTTCATCTTTTTCGCAAGCTTTTCCGCCTTTTCGGCGTCTATCGCCTGCTCTGCTTTTTCTATAAAGGTAAGAACGTCGCCCATTCCAAGTATTCTCGAAGCCATACGCTCGGGGTGAAAAACCTCGATGTCGTCTATCTTTTCGCCGATACCCGCGAATTTGATGGGCTTACCCGTAACACTAAGAACCGAAAGAGCCGCGCCGCCTCGGGTATCGCCGTCCAGCTTTGTAATAATCACGCCGTCGACGCCTATCTTTTCATTGAAGCTCTCGGCGACATTAACGGCGTCCTGTCCGGTCATAGAATCAACGACCAAGAGAGTTTCGTCAACCTTAACCTTTTCCTTTATCCTTTGAAGCTCGCCCATAAGCTCGTCGTCAACGTGGAGCCGGCCAGCGGTGTCGAGAATAATTATATCGTTGCCGTAATCCTTTGCGTGGGAATACGCCGCCTTCGCGATTTTAACGGGGTCAACCTGACCCATTTCAAAGACTGATACTCCTGCTGTTTCACCCGCGATTTTTAACTGCTCAATCGCGGCGGGACGATATATATCGCACGCCACAAGAAGCGGTCGTCTACCCTCTTTTTTGTATAAACGCCCAAGCTTGGCGCAATGGGTGGTTTTTCCCGAACCCTGAAGTCCGCACATCATGATAACGGTCGGCGGCTTTGAATTGAGCTTTATTTCGCGAGCGCCCGACCCCATAAGGGCGGTTAGCTCCTCGTTAACTATTTTTATAACCTGTTGCGCGGGCGTAAGGCTTTTCATAACCTCCTCGCCGACCGCGCGTGCGGATACCGCCGCGACAAAATCCTTGGCGACCCTGTAGTTTACGTCGGCCTCAAGAAGGGCGAACCGAACCTCGCGCATGGCGTCTTTTATGTCGTTTTCGCTCAGCTTTCCGCGCGACTTCAGCTTTGAAAAAACTCCATTTAATTTTTTTGTAAGTCCATCAAAAGCCACTCTTTTTACCCTTTATTCCATTGAATCAATTATTTCGATTATCCTCGTCGCCGATTTTTCTACCCTGTCTGACGACGCGAGCCGCTGGCTCATTATAACTATATCGTTCGCCTCCGAGCGAATTTCATCGAAAGCGGCGTCGGTCTGTTGTTTTTTCTTAATAAACCCAAGCTGCGCTTCAAGTTCGGCAATAATCGTTTCACCGCGCTTTATAGCGTCCCGAACCCCCTGACGGGAGATATTGCCGTGCTCGGCAATTTCAGCAAGCGAAAGGTCTTCGAAATAATAAAGCTCGATTACCTCGCGCTGTTTTTCTGTCAGCACGCTTGAATAAAGCTCGACAAGCGGGGCTAATTTTAAATCCTTTGACATTCGATTTTACCCCCAACTTCGGTTTATTGTAAAGCACAACCGCTTTACAATAATTCATTATATATGTTAAGCACGTTGGTGTCAAGCTTTTTATCTTTACACCGTCAAGGCAGTTTGCCGACTAAAGAAAAAATCCGCCCGACGGGCGGATTTTTTCATTATGCTTTAGCATAGAAGCCGACGCGAAGCGGCGGGTTCAAAAACCGCCCGCTG
>CAYWQL010000020.1:0-28167 GCA_964460755.1 uncultured Oscillospiraceae bacterium
TTTTAAAACGCACAAAAATCGAATGTCCTTGAGTTCATCACTGTTGATTGGATATAGCTTTGGGATTCCTTTTATTGTGGCCGTCTTAGCGATAATATGAACCCTCCGCGCAAGGGTTAGTTTATAACCTTCGACGGAACGATTGCTTGATTAAGCCCTATACCGGTCAAATGCCGTCAGGCGTCGCAGACGCTTTTGTCGCTTGGCGGAGGCTAACCCCTGCAGATTATCGCCATCTGTGGGGACACGGCGGACAGAAAACTACTCAAAAAGCTTCGCGCCGAGTAGCAGACAAGCCTTGTCAATCTTCACGCCTGCCGGGTGACAAAAACAAAGCCCTTCCGCGACGTCTGGCTTGTCGGGAAGGGCGAGATGAAAAGATTGTGGGATAGCGAAAACAAACAATATAAAGCAAAGACCGATGGGACAAACTCATCGGTCTTTTTGCGTTTCGGAATTGTAATGTTCCTGTTCGGATTTGGTGGAATAGTCAACATAATCCGTAATAAGCATGATGTCAAATTCTAAAATTGTCAGGAAACGGCACTGATTATGTAATTCCAAAGTGATGGTTGTTTAGGGAATATTCAGACAGATGAACGTGAAGCAGTCACGCTGCGGGTTGTGCTCAAACACTGCTCCTGCTTGCCGGCCTGCTTGCATATCGCCGCGATAAGCCCCAGGACTCCGGAGTCCCATTTTTCCTCTTTGATTTTTGAACAGTTGAAATCCCGCATTCCCTCAGCCTCCTTCTTTTTCCCTTATATTACAGCCAATATTAAGGGGAAAACCAACAGAATCATTTTCTGCGCAGGTAACCAAATTAGATTTTGCCGAATTCCGCAAAAACCGGCTCGTATATCGACCAAACCTCATAGTCTTGGTAAAATTCCCGTATGGTCTTTTTGTTATAGCTGTTGCGGCTTTCCGTATCAGCGCCAGCCTTAAGCAAAAGGCGGAATACCCGCTGAAAGTCCTCAACCATTTCCGGCGTCTTTTTCAGACCCAGATAAAGCTTGCCGGTCAGAGGATCCTTTTGGGGGCAGAGATATGACGCCTGCTGTATAGCTTCCGAAAGCGCATTGTCGTTATAGTTGTTCACCGCGTTTACATCCGCGCCCATGTCGATCATTCTTTTCAGCAGAGCGTAAGCGCGGTCGGCATCGTCTTTTGTGTGCTTCCATTCAAACTCGATATTGTTCGGGTCGTCTGCGTCAACGCACGCGTATCTTCTGGAATTCCAGATCGCTACACTGACCGCATCGTGCAGCACCGGATGTGCCTGCGGGATATGCAACTCCGGCGGCTCCATGTAATTGACGGCGGCGCCGTTGTCAAGCAAAAATTCTGCAATATCCCGATGCCAATTGGTCGTAAGGCTGACCTGCAGCGGTGACATTCCCTTTGTATCCACGGGCTTTTTGGGCGAGACCGAATTTACAAACGACGGGTCTTTTGCAAGCATCGCTTTTACTGCTTCAAGATCGTCCTCTTTGATTGCCGTAAAAATATCCTTATCTTTTGTTTTGGCCATGTTGATGTCCTTCCGTGATTCGGTTTGTTGCTCTGTCAGATTATGATATCGCGGTCAGTTTGTCCAAGGTGATACAAGTATCAGTTCGCAAGCAACTCGGAAACAGGCAAAAGCGTGCAGCCCTTGCTCTCGTAATACGCGAGCATTTCCGGGATCTTTTTCTTGTCATAGCTTGTAACGCAGTCCGACAGGACGGTGACGCCGTAGCCGGCTTTGCGCATATTGAAGCAGGTGGATTTCACGCAGGCGGTGGCGTCGGCTCCTGCTATGCAGAAGTCGGCTATTCCGTTCTTTTCGATATAGTCGGCAAACTCCTCGCTGGTCAGCGCGTTGCCCTTGCTTTTTGTAAAAATGTTCTCCGACACGATTTTCATTTCCGGAACAAGCTCGGCGCCACGGCTATCAGGCTTGAAGGTTCTCGTGCCGACAGACAGATTGTTGTGCTTGATATAAACCACAGGGATTTCATGCCCCACCGCCCAATCAATGGCACGGTTGATATTGTCGATAATCTCCTTGTAGTTTTTCGTGATGTCGTTCTGGATATCAATAACGACTAAGGCCTTTGTTGGCATGGCTTCTTCCCCCTAATACTTGATTCTATAGTAGTCTGGATATTTCTTATACTGTTCCTGCGCCGCAAGGCAGGTGCCGGTCAGATAGTTCTTTTCTCCGCTCCACTCATGCAGCCCGCGATAGTAGAATAGCTTCTTGTCCTCGTCAATGATGAACGGCACAAAACCGTTATGCAGGCACTTCTCAGCCGAACGCAATCAGAGAAGTGTCCGGCTGAGTGACTCTATATGTATGAAAACCCTTCTAAATTATACCCATAAACGCCATTTTTTTCAACTTCTCCGTTCATATAAAACGAATACCAAACATCATTATTTTCTGTGTTAAGTCTTTGGAATAGAGACGTTAGATTGCAAACCAACTCGTTTTTTTTACAAAAGGTGCATGAAAGAAAAAAGTGCCCTAAAATAGGGCGCTTTTTGTCATTTGGTGGAGGCGACGGGAATTGAACCCGTGTCCGAAAATCCTTCCATATGGGCGTCTTCGGGTGTAGTTTGCCTTTAAAATTCCCTCTCGGGCAAGTCGACAAACGGACCGCCTAATCGGTAGCTTCATATTTACATGGTTTAGCTCAAAGCTTTGCTATACTCACGTTCACCGCGTAATTTGACGCCGAAAACACATACGCGGTCTTTGTGAAATCGACGAGCGGCACTAAGCCGCTACAGCTAATTTATTGTTGTTAGCTATTTTAATTTGGAGAGTTATAAGCGGTTCTCCGCCGCTACCCGCTTCCCATACTTCAAAATCCCCGTCGAAACCTTTACGCCCCCACGGTTAATATATGAAGGGCTATCTCGATTTGACCGCCCTGTCCATATCTCTTTTTGCCGACTTTTCCGCGTCGGTCGCGCGCTTATCGTAAAGCTTTTTGCCCTTACATAGCCCGACCTGCACCTTGACGTTCGAGCCCTTGAAATAAAGCGAAATCGGAATAAGAGTTAGCCCTTCCTGCTTCATCTGACCGAAAAGCCGCGTTATCTCACGCTTATGCATAAGTAACCGCTTTACCCTCAAAGGGTCGCGATTAAAAATATTTCCCTGCTCATAGGGGCTAATGTGCATATTATTTATAAACATCTCGCCCTTTTCGATTGAACACCAGCTGTCCTTTAAATTGACCGAGCCCGCCCGAATGGACTTTACCTCCGTGCCAAAAAGCTCGATACCCGCTTCAAAAGCTTCAAGAATAAAATACTCGTGGCGGGCTTTTCTGTTTTCGGCTATTGTTTTTGTTCCCTTTACGTCCGCCAAGTTAATCTATCCTTTCTTTAAATTTCGTTTCGTCCCTCGAGCGCCCTGAAGAGGGTTACCTCGTCGGCATATTCAAGGTTTCCTCCGACGGGCATACCATAGGCGAGCCGCGTCACCTTTATTCCGAACGGCTTAATAAGCTTGCTTATATATATAGCTGTTGATTCGCCCTCAACGGTCGGGTTGGTCGCCATAATGACCTCTTTTACCTCGTCGGACGCCGCACGGGTGACAAGCTCCTTTATATAAAGCTGCTCTGGTCCTATCCCGTCCATCGGGGAAATAAGACCGTGAATAACATGATAAAGTCCCTTATATTCCCTCGTTTTTTCGAAGGCATTTACGTCGCGGGGGCTTTCGACGACACATATAACGCTCCTGTCCCGCGAGGCGCTGTTACATATCTTACAGGTTTGCGAATCGGTAAGGTTGTGGCAAACGGGACATTGATGAACATTCTCGTGCGCGTCGGTTATAGCTTTTGCGAACTGCTCCGCTTCGGATTTGTCGAGCGAAAGCACCCAATATGCCAGCCGCGCCGCCGTCTTTCGCCCTATCCCGGGAAGAGATGCGAATTTGTCTATTAAATTTTCGAGCGACGGTATGTTATATGCCATAATAACGCTACTCCCGCGACAATTAGGTCGCTTTTTGTTTTATAGAGAAAGTCCCGCGGGAAGATTCATTCCGCCTGTGATTTTGCCCATTTCGGTCTCCGAATCCTCATTCGCAAGGCGTATTCCCTCGTTGACCGCCGCCGCGACAAGGTCGCCGAGCATTTCGGCGTCGTCGGGGTCGATAACCTCGCGCTTTATCGTAATACCAAGAACATTATGGTCACCCTTAACCCGCGCTTCAACTACGCCGCCGCCCGCTGTGCCCTTATACTCCCGCTCGGCAAGCTCGGCCTGCATAGCCGCCATATCGTCCTGCATTTTCTGAAGCTGTTTCATCATATCGCCGCGGCTCGCGCCGTAGCCCTCCGGAAGTCGTGATTTCATTAATTCTTACCCCTTATTTTTGTGATTATTTAACCTCGGTTTCAACGCCGTTTTGTTTGGCTCGATTTATGAGGTCGTCAAGCTTTTTGTCGCTGTCGTTTTTTTGCTTTGCCGCCGTAACGTCCTTCTTGTACGGTCCAATCGGAAGGCTTTGCCCCGTGACCTCGAAAAGAGCGTCCTTAATGGTCTGCTTCGCCTCGGCGTTTTCGCGAAGGAACTTGAAAAGCAGCTCGTCCGCGTCGATAAGAAGGTGCTTATCCGTCACATACGCGTTCGAATTAACAATAAGGCTGTATAACGCCATATTCTTCGCCATTATTTTTTTTACTACGTCGCCCCAAGCGGAAAATCCGCCCGCATCGGCATTAGGCTCGTCCGATAATACCTCGCTCGTTTTTTCCTCAACAGGCTCGGCAGCCGAAACGGCTGGCTTAACCTCTTCACGCCTTGGCTCGGACGGCTTCGGCACTGGCTTCGGCACCGCCTTCGCGACCTCCCCGCCGTTTCCGCAAAGCTTAATAAAACAAAGCTCAAGCGCAAGCATTTTATCCGGAGCCTTCGAAAGCTTATCGGCTGTTTCGCCGAGCGCATCGAGAATAGCAATAAGCTCCCCGACCGAAAACTCGTTGCTCGCGGCCTTATATCTTTTTGCCGTTTCCGCGGAGCAGTCGTTAAGCTCTGCGTCAGACGAAACCTTCAGCATAAGCATATTTCTCGTGTGCCGAAGCATTTCTGTGCAAAGGCGCGTCGCGTCGAGCGAATCTCGATAAAGGTCGTTAAGCCGCGAAAAGAGCGCGGCGGTATCTGCGTTTTTTATATCCCTCGTTATGTCGAAAAGATAGCTTTTGTCTGCGACGCCGGCAAGTCGCGACACGGTCGCCGCGTCAACCTCTCCGCCAAGCGAGGCGCAGGTATCTAAAAGTGAAAGGGCGTCGCGCATAGCCCCGTCGGCAAGCCGCGAAATAAGCTCGGCGCCATCCTCTTTGAGGTCAATATTCTCCTGCTTTGCAACGTATAAAAGCCGTTGCTTTATGTCGGCGGCGGTTATTCGTTTAAGGTCGAACCGCTGACAGCGCGAAAGAATAGTCGGCGGAACCTTATGAATTTCTGTCGTCGCAAGAATGAACATTACATGGGCAGGCGGCTCCTCAAGGGTTTTTAAAAGGGCGTTAAACGCGCCCGTTGAGAGCATATGCACCTCGTCGATAATATAAACGCGAAGCCTGCAGACGGTCGGCGCGAACGCCGTTTCGTCGCGAAGGTCGCGGATATTATCCACGCCATTATTGGACGCGGCGTCGATTTCGGTTACGTCTAATATAGAACCGTCGTCAATTCCTTTACAGATAAAGCATTCGCCGCAGGGCTCGCCGTCTACGGCGTTGGGGCAGTTTACCGCCTTGGCGAGAATTTTCGCGAAGGTCGTTTTGCCTATTCCTCTTATGCCCGTAAAAATATAGGCGTGGGAAAACTTTTCGTTTTTAATCTGATTTCGAAGCGCGGCAACAACGGCGGACTGCCCGACAACGTCCTCGAACCTTTTCGGACGCCATTTGCGATAAAGAGCCATCTTCATACCGTTCACCCGCTTTCTTAAAAAATCGACAGCGCCGCTTAGAGGCATAAAGACGGGCAAAGGGGACTGCGGCACATGAAGCGTCCGTTTAATGCTGCTCGGTTCCCCGTCTGACATGGTTCGCGGGGCTAACATCGCACAGGCTTCACCCGTCTTTATGCCGCCAAAAGGCAAGCTGTCATTGGTAGAATAATTATAATATAAAAGCGTTACTATTTCAAGAAATAAATAAAACCCGCCCCCTTATTAACGAGGACGGGTTATCTTTAATTGTATATCTTCCCAACTATCCAGTTAAAGGTTCTTGTCGGAAGAAGCTTCGTGAGAACCACGAAAAGCTTGTAAACCCCGCCTGCCGTATAAAGCGGCTTTGGGTTCTTTTTCGTCGCGGCCTTATACACAACCCTCGCGACTGCCTCAGGCGGCATTCCGCCCCGCTCATCCTTTTCCATCGCCTCAACCGCACGGCTTATTGCTTCGCTGTAAAGCTCGTTGCCCGTTTCGCTCTTTTCACGCGCGTCGGTAAACCCTGTCTTGGCGTCGCCGGGCATAACCGCTGACACACGAATGCCGAAGGGCTTGACCTCGTTGCGAAGGGCGAGGGTAAGCGAATTTATCGCCGCCTTAGTCGCCGAATAGAACGCCTGAAAGGGTATCGCGACGGGCGCGGCGACCGAGCTCAGATTGACGATATGAGCGTCGTCGCTTTGGCGAAGATAGGCAAGCGCCGCCTTTGTGCAGATAAGCGTTCCGAAAAAGTTTACATCGAAAATCTTTTTCGCCGCCGAAAGCTCTGTAAATTCAATCGCGCCCGAAATACCCATACCCGCATTGTTGACGAGCACGTCGATATGCTTTTCGGCTTTATATATTTCTTCAAACGCGGCTTTTACGCTCTTTTCGTCGGTAACGTCGGCGGTGATATGCTTTATTCCGTTTTCGCTTTTCCCCTTGCGGCTTAATTCATACACTGTGTATCCGCCCTTTAAAAAGAGCCCGCAGGCGGCCTTTCCTATGCCGCTGCTTCCGCCGGTAACAACCGCTACGCCTGCCATTGTTTTTTACCAAGGACGTCTTTTATTACGTCCATTGCCTCGTCAAGAATCGCGTCGGTGTGCGACGCCATAAGGCTCGTTCTCAAAAGACATTCGGTTGCGGGCGTCGCAGGAGGCAAAACAGGATTGACATAAACGCCGTTATCGTACAAATCCTTCGCCACGCCGAGCGTTCTCATCGTTTCATATGTATATATCGGAACAATCGGGGTCGAGCTCTCGCGTATTTTTATTCCGCGCTCGGTAAGTCCCTTTCGGAAATATTCTCCGTTGTGGGCAAGCTTGTCGACAAGCTCGGGGCAGGCTTCAAGCTTCCTTAACGACGCGAGAGCGCACGCACAGCTCGCGGGAGTCATTGAGGCGGAGAAGATAAACGGACGAGAGGAGTGACGGACAAAATCCGCGACCTCGTTTGTCGCCGCCATATATCCGCCGAGCGACGCAAGGGATTTCGAAAAGGTTCCCATATATATGTCGACCTCGTTCTCAAGTCCGAAGTAGCTCGCCGTTCCGCGTCCGCCCTTTCCTATTACGCCAAGACCGTGGGCGTCGTCGACCATAACCCGCGCGCCGAACTCCTTGGCAAGCTTTACGATTTCAGGAAGCTTTGCTATGTCGCCGCCCATGCTGAAAACGCCGTCGGTCACGATAAGGCGGCCCGCTTTTTCGGGTATTTTTTCAAGGGTGCGGCGAAGGTCGTCCATATCGTTGTGCTTATATCGAACCATCGTTCCGTAAGAAAGCTTGCAGCCGTCGTATATACTCGCGTGGTTCTCCTTGTCGCAAATAACATAGTCCTCGCGTCCGACAAGGGCGCTGATTATTCCGAGATTGGATTGAAAGCCCGTTGAAAAGGTAACGATTGCCTCTTTGTTTAAGAATTTCGCAAGCTCCTGCTCAAGCTCAAGGTGCATGGTAAGCGTGCCGTTCAAGAAGCGCGAACCACTGCAGCCCGTGCCGTACTGCTCAAACGCCTTTATTCCTGCCTGAATAACGTCCTCGTCGATAGTAAGCCCAAGATAGTTGTTGGAGCCAAGCATAATTCTGCGCTTGCCCTCCATAATGACCTCGACATCCTGACGCGATTCAAGAGCGTGAAAATAAGGATAAACTCCCTTTTCGCGTATTTCTTTTACGAGCGAATTTCGCCCGCATTTTTCAAACAAATCCATAATAATCTCTCCTTAACTGTATGCTGAATATTCTTTACACGGGCTGGTTTTCAAGCTTTTGAGTTTCCGCCGCAACTTGAAGCAAAAACCTTTTGACCAGCTTAACCTCGTCCTTAGTATACCTCGCCATAACGCGGTTTACCGCGTCCTCCCATTCGGGCAGCTTCTTTCCGTAATAATCCCGAAACTTTTCGGTTACCTTGAGCTTAAACTCGCGTCTGTCACGAAGACACGCGGCTTTGACAAGATAACCCTTGTTGACAAGAGAATTGACTTTATATGAAGCGTTTGGCTGAGATATCGAAAGATAATTCGCGAACTCGTTGACCGTCGGATTGTTAAGCAGGTAAATGATTTCGACCGAAAACGCCTCGGTCGCGCTCAAGCTTCCCTGCTTCTCCGAAATATTCTTAAAAATCTGCTTATACCGCACAAGGCGAAGGGTACGGTAAATGCGGTCGAAATATTTTGTCATAAGCTCCCCTAATTACATAAAGATTTTTATATAAAATATTTTATATAATATTACTCTCATAAAAAGATTATGTCAAGCGGAGCAAAAAGAAAAAAGCCCGAAGGCTTTTTCCAAAATGAGCTATTAAAGAATGTTGAGAATTTCTGCTTTTGGGTGAACGCCGACAAGGGTTTTGACCGCCTCGCCGTTCTTAAAATAGATGAGTGTCGGAATACTTGTCACGCCGTATTTTCGGGATAAATTCTCGTTTTTGTCAACGTCGACCTTTCCGACCGAAATGTCGTCCCGAAGGCGCTCTATCTCGTCAACGACAACCGACATCGTCCGACAGGGTCCGCACCACGTTGCGAAAAAGTCTAAGAGAAAGGGCTTTTCTGAGTTTAGAACTTCCGACGAAAAATTATCCTCCGTTATGGTTAAAATAGCCAAACTTACACCTCCTTGAAAAAAATGGTGAAAACTGTGGTAATATTAAGCTAATCAATGACGAAAGGGGAATTAATGTGTGTACTGTGCGACGGTATAAACCCGAGGACAGACCGGCTCTTCGAAATATCTGCATAGCGACAGCCAACGACGAAATGAAGTTTCGTCACGACGTGCTTTTAACCCTTTATTGCGACTATTATCTCGACTATGAACGAGAGCATTGTTTCGTGCTTGAAAACGATGACGGTGAAATCGTGAGATATGTCATCGCGTCCTACGACTACGACGAATACCACCATATTTTCAACAAGATATTTCAGCCCAAGCTTAGTATTCTCAGCGAGCTGTACGCTATTCAAAAAAAAGCGGAACACATTTTAACCCGCGGGCTTACCCGCCGTTACCCCGCGCATTTTCATATTGATATTCTGCCTCAATATCGCCGCAAGGGATATGGCACCGAGCTCCTGAAAGCGCTTATCCGCGACCTTAAGGAAAACGACGTCAGCGGGGTTATGCTCCTTGTGCTTGCATATAACGAGGACGCGCGCCTATTCTTCCGCCACTGCGGTTTTCGCCGCGTCAAAAACATCGCCCGCGCCGTCGCCTACGTTATGCGGCTCAACGAGCCTGAAGACGTCAAAAGCGCAAACGTCTAAATTAAAACAGCATCGTTTATTATAAGCTTGAAGGTCAGCGAAAGCTTGTCAGCCGCCCGTTTACACAGCATCATACGGTTAAGGAATATCTCAAAATAATCGGCGACAGGACATATTTCAGTGTCAATGGTAAGAAAAAGCGAAAGTGTCTTCGCGTCGGAGTCAAGCTTTAGTTCACCCTTTTCCGCGGCGAAGTTTACGCGGTCGTGGATATCGAAGTTTATCGTTTCGCTGTTCCTGACCCTTGTACGGCGAACGTCGGTTTTATCTGCAAGAATCAGCGCGGCGGCTATCTCGTTGACGGGATATGCCGCCTTTTCGTCGTGGTAGCCGATAGCGGTTATTATCTTTCCCGTTTCCTGAGTGGACATTCCCATTTTATCGAGTATTCTAAACGCCATAAGCGCGCCCGTCTGAGCATGGTTGTCGCGGTTTATGACGTTGCCTATGTCGTGCATATATCCCGCAATTTTCGCAAGCTCAGCCTCACGCTCGGAAAAGCCAAGTTGAAGTAAAATCGAGCTCGCCACCTCGGCGCACCTCATAACGTGGGGCAAATAATGCTCGGTATAGCCAAGCTCGCTTAGTGATTTGTCCGCCTGTTGGATATAGGCGTTTATTTCGTCCGACGCCTTGACCTGTTCATACGTCACCATATAAAATTAATCCTCTGTTTTAAGCTCATCATACAGCTCGGCGATTTTGTGAAAATCGGCAAGCGCCTGCGGCTTATTATTTGGGTTGCGAAGAAGGGCGGCGGGGTGGAAGGTGCCTATCATTTTAACGCCGTTCTTTTCGAAAACCGCGCCGTGGTCACGCGTCACCATAAAGCCCTCGCCGATAAGCCGCTTCGCCGATATTCGTCCAAGGCACACGATAAGCTTCGGATTGATTATCTTATACTGCTCACGAAGCCAGCCGATGCACGCCTCCTGCTCGGTCGGAAGCGGGTCGCGGTTCTCCGGCGGACGGCACTTAATTGTGTTGGCTATATAAACCTTATCGCGATTAAGTCCGACAGCGACGAGAAAGCTGTCAAGCAGCTGCCCCGCCCGTCCGACGAAGGGGACGCCCGAAAGGTCTTCGTTTTTTCCCGGAGCTTCTCCGATAAACACAACAGGGCTCTTTTCATTTCCAACGCCGAATACGACGTTGGTTCTCGTTTTGCATAAATCGCATTTTGTGCAGCACACGCACTGCGCCTTTAATTCGTCAAGCGTCATAATACTTCACTTCCTTATAAAAAGTATATCATATATTGCCGTTCTTCTGCAAAGAAAAATATTGACGAAAAGAGTCGAAAAACCTTGATTAAAAGGGATAACGGCGTTAATATAGTTATATAAGTTTTTTTGAAGGAGATATACAACGCAAATGGATAAGGTAATAGTTGAAATTTCTGCGCGACACGTTCACGTAACCGAAGCCGCGCTTGAAACCCTTTTCGGAAAAGGACACAAGCTTACGCCGAAAAAAGACCTCTCTCAGCCCGGGCAGTTCGCCTGCGAGGAGCGTGTCGACCTAATCGGACCGAAAAAGGAAATTAAGGGCGTTTCTATTTTAGGACCCTGCCGCACGGCGGTTCAGGTCGAGGTTTCCCTTACCGACGCGCGCACGCTCGGCGTCGCCGCCCCCGTTCGCGAATCCGGCGACATCGCGGGCTCTGCTCCGATAAAAATTGTCGGTCCTTGCGGCGAAATTGAAATTGCCCAAGGAGTTATCGCGGCTAAACGCCACATTCATCTCGACACCGCAACGGCGAAAAATATGGGACTTGCCGATAAGCAAATCGTTTCCACAAAGCTCGACACAAACGGTCGCGCGCTCGTCTTTGGCGACGTCGTAGTAAGAGTATCGGACAAATTCGCCCCCGCTATGCATATTGACACCGACGAGGGCAACGCCGCGGCGGTTGTCGGCGAGGTTTTCGCCGAAATAGTTAAATAGGTTTTTCTTATACCGAAAGCCCGAAGCTTAACGCTTCGGGCTTTAATTTTTATCAATATTTATCTAATGGCTTTGGTCTTAAGAAAACTGTGCAGTCGGGAAGCTGGTCTTCCAACCAATACACGACGTCTGGCGGTATGTTGTTTCCGTGAAGGTCAAGACCCCTTAGTTTTGTAAGCTTTGTCAGCGGCGTCACGTCAAGAATAAGGTTATAGTGAAGCCCAAGGTAGACAAGATCAGTCAGGGAAGAAAGGGGCGCGACATCGGGAATAATATTGAACTGAAGATAAAGATACTGAAGTTTCGTTAACCCCGAAAGAGGAGAAACGTCGGCTATATGATTGCCGTGAAGGGAAAGCGTCGTTAAACCCGTAAGGGTCGACAACGGCGAAATATCGGTCAAGCGGTTGACGTTCAGAGAAAGGTTTTCAAGCTTTGTAAGCCCCGAAAGCGCCGAAACGTCATTAATCTCGTTTTGTTCAAGCTGAAGGCTCGTAAGACCTGTTAGCCCTTTTATTGGCGTGACGTCGGTAATGTCGTTTTCCGACATATCAAGCTCGGTCAAATTAACGAGCTTCGCGATGGGCGAAATATCCGTAATATTATTTCGAACAAGGCTTAACGACGTAAGCCCGGCGAGCTTTTTCAGCGGTGAAATATCAGAAATTTCATTAAAACTAAGGTCAAGCGCACGCAGAGCTTTTTGTTCCGTTAACGTGCTGATATCTTTGATTTCGTTGTACTTAACCGAAAGCACGGTAAGATTTGAAAACGCCGAAATATCTGAAAGCGACGTAATCTTGTCGCCGAGATAGCGCAGCGACCATCTCCCGGCGTATAAATACATCTCGTATCCAACTCCGTCGCCTTGAGCGCGCTTTATTTCGTATAATTCCTCGCTTGCGGCGTTCGCGTCCTCCATAGTCGCCCCAACAGGCAGAAAGCGGCACTGGTCGGCAAAAATCACAATCCCCCCGATATCGGCAAGCTCACCCGAGGTTATCGCGCCGCTCTGCTTTCCAAGATAGTCGCGAACAAAGCCCTCAATCGCCGCGTCATTCCAAACGATTTCCTTGTTCGGATTTCCCTTGGCATTACCGCACCCCGCGAACAGGGACAGTGATAAAATAAAAGCCAAACAAACCGAAACGATTTTCTTTAGCATTATTACCATCCTCTCTGTAATAAACTGTCTGGCTTTATTATATAGCGAAGACAAGCTTTAAACAATATAAAAACAATATACAAAAAATAAAAAAAGAATAAATAAAAAAGCCCGAGAAAAACGTTTTCCCGAGCTTGTTTTCTTTGTCAGTCGCCTTTTCTTGCCTTCGACATAAAGGTTGAGTCGCATTCGTTAAAACCGAATTTTCCGTAAAGCCCCTCGGCGGTCTTTGTTATTAAAATTCCCCGAAGGTCGCGAAGCTTCTCGTGCTCGACGACAGCTTTAACTATCGCCGCTCCGGCGCCGATACCGCGGTACTTTTCGTCAACAATTACATCTGCAAGATAGTAGGTCGTCGCATTATCCGAAAGAGCGCGGGCGAAACCGATTTGCTTGCCTGTTTCCTTCAAAAAAGCTCCGAAGCATATACAGCTTCTCATAGCCTCGTCCATAACCTCTTTTGTGCGGTCTTTTGCCCAATAGGTTTGGCGAAGCAACGACATAACCTCGTCTATGTTCATATTTTCGTATCCGATTTTTATTTCAAACTCGTCCATTGTCAATTAATTAAAACCTGTCTTTGATTTCGTTATGCGAAGCCGCGCCATAGCCCTCGAAAGCGCGATTTTCGACTGCTTATATTCGCTTATGCTCTGTTTTTGGCGAAGGCGTTCTTCGGCGCGTTTTTCCGCTTCAAGCGCGCGCCGCGCGTCGATTTCCTCGGGCCATTCGCACGCCTGCGTGAAGATGACCGTGTCGTCGCGGTCAACCTCAATAAAGCCCTCGGAATTGAAGGCGTCGTGCCATTCACCGTCAAACTTAAGCCGTATTCTTCCTATGTCAATCGTCGCGATAAGCGGCGCGTGGTCTGCCAAAACGGTAAGCTCGCCATCGGGCGCGAGAATAGTAACCGCCTCTACGTCGCGGTCGAGAAACTGGCGCTCCGGGGTTAAAATTTCCAGTCGAAATAACTTTGACATTACTTCATCAACTCCTCGGCTTTCGCTTTGACCTCGTCGATATCGCCCACCATAAAGAACGCCGTTTCGGGAAGCTCGTCCACCTCGCCGTCAACTATCGCCTTAAACGAACGAATGGTATCCTCTATTTTGACAAAGCGCCCCTGCATACCGGTGAAATCCTCCGCGACCGCAAAAGGCTGAGAGCAGAACAGATTAATCCGACGAGCACGATAAACTATTTTCTTATCCGCGTCGGAAAGCTCGTCCATACCGAGTATGGCGATAATATCCTTTAATTCGGCATAGCGGTGAAGGCATTCCTGAACCCGCCGCGCGACCTCGTAATGCTCCCTGCCCACGATTTCCGGGGCGAGTATTCTCGACTGGGACTCAAGCGGGTCGACCGCGGGATATACGCCCGTTTCGGCAACGTGGCGGGAAAGCACCGTAGTCGCGTCAAGGTGAGAGAATATCGTCGCGGGGGCGGGGTCGGTTATATCGTCAGCAGGGACGTATACCGCCTGCACAGACGTTATCGAGCCGTCCTTAGTAGAGGTTATTCTCTCCTCAAGCTCACCGAGCTCATTTGCAAGCGTCGGCTGATATCCGACCGCAGAGGGCATACGCCCCAAAAGTGCGGAAACCTCGTTGCCCGCTTGAACATAACGGTAAATGTTATCAATAAACAAAAGCACGTCCTTGTGCATAACGTCACGGAAATATTCCGACATCGTAAGCCCCGCCATAGCCACGCGCATACGCGAGCCGGGCGGTTCGTTCATCTGTCCGAAGGCAAGGGCGGTTTTATTAATCGCTCCGCTCTGACGCATATCGTTAATAAGCTCGTTGCCCTCGCGAATACGCTCGCCGACTCCCGTAAAGACCGAGTAGCCGCCGTGCTTGGTCGCGATGTTATATATAAGCTCCATTATAAGCGTGGTTTTGCCGACACCCGCTCCGCCGAAAAGACCAATTTTTCCGCCCTTCGAATATGGCGTTAAAAGGTCGATAACCTTAATTCCCGTTTCAAAAAGCTCACACACGGGCGTAACCGTCGTAAGCTCCGGCGGTTCGCGGTGAATGGGCATTCGCGGAGCGTCCTCTATTTTTCCAAGCTTGTCGACGGGGCGGCCGAGCACGTCAATAACCCGTCCTAATACCTTTTCACCGACAGGGACGGTTATCCCCGCGCCAGTCGCGATTATCGTTTCGCCGCAGCTCATTCCGTCGGTCGACTCAAGCGCGATACACCTTACCGTGTCGTCCGACACATTGGAGGCAACCTCCATATGGACGCCCTTCTCGCTGACAAGAAGGTCATATATTTTAGGCGTATCGTTTTCAAAAAAAACATCAAGCACCGGCCCGCTGATTTTTACAACCCTGCCCTTTTGCTCTTTCTTTTCCATTTTCGGTTACACCCCCTTGCTCAAAATTTCCGACGCGCCCGTTATCTCGGCGATTTCCTGTGTGATTGCCGTTTGGCGCGCCATATTATATTGCGTAGTTAACCTTTTTAACATTTCGTCGGCGTTGTCCGTTGCACTGTGCATGGCGTTCATTCTCGCGAAATGCTCGCTTGCGAATGCCTGAACCATAACGCCGAAAATTATTCCAAGAACATATTGAGGAACGAGCATATCGAAAACCGTCTGGGTGTCGGGCACATAAATAGCGTCGACAAGCGGTTGCTCGGTCTCAAACTCGGTAAGGTCGACAAGCCGAATGGGAAGAAGCCTTCGAAGAATCGGCTTGTTCTTGGTTTCTCCGTAAAAGGAGGTATAAACAACTAACACCTCGTCTACGAGGTTGCGGTCATATAAATCAAACATATCGCTCATAAGCCTTCGCGCTCTTTCAAGCGACGGGTCCTGCGCGTTTCCAAGAAGCTCGATATCCGGCATCTCGCCCTTTGCCTTAAAGTATTCCGACGCGATATTTCCTATCGTGATTATGAACTCCTCGGCGTTTTCCTTTTTTGAATGCTCCTCTATCTTTTCGGTCGCGAACTCAAGAACGTTGTCGTTGTAGTCGCCTGCCATTCCCTTGTCGCCCGCGATAACAATAAAGGCGCGTCGGCGGCCTCTGTGATGGTCAAGATATCTGTGCGAAATATCCTGCGACGAAAGCAAAATCTGCTTCATTGTTTCCGAAACGCGATCAAAATAGCGGTGGTTATATTCGATATGCTGCATAACCCGCTTCATTCGCGTCGACGAAACGATTTCCATCGCGCCTGTTATCTTCCGCGTCTGTTCAACCGCGGCGATATGATGTCGAATTTCATAAATGTTCGACATTATTTTTTCTCCTCAGCGTTATAAACGAAGCCCTTCATCAGCGCGACAAGCTGTTTTTTCGTTTCCTCTTGAAGCTCGCCTGTGGCGTTAATAGAGTTCATAACAGCATTTGCGTTTTTCTTAATGTACTTTAAAAGCGCGCGCTTTTTCGGTTCAACCACAGCGACGGCGTCCTCAAGGAAGATATCGTTTGTCGCCGCAAGAAGTAAGCAGGTCTGCTCGGCAAGTGAAAATCTTTCGGTCGCCGTCTGCTTTAAAACCTCGATTAAGCGCTCACCCTTTTTAAGTAGGAGCGCCGTCGTGTTGTCAAGGTCTGCTCCGAACTGAGCAAAAACCGCCATATCGCGATACTGCGCAACCTCAAGGCGGAGGTTCTTCGAAACGTTCTTCATCGCCTTGCTTTGCGCCGAGCGGCCGACACGGGAAACCGAAAGTCCGACGTTGACGGCGGGACGAACGCCCGCGTTAAAAAGCTCGGTTTCAAGATAAATCTGACCGTCGGTTATCGAAATAACGTTGGTCGGAATATATGCGGATATATCTCCGGCAAGGGTTTCAACTATCGGAAGGGCGGTTATCGAGCCTCCGCCAAGCTCCTTGTTGAGTCTTGCCGCGCGCTCCAAAAGACGGCTGTGAAGATAGAATACGTCTCCGGGATACGCCTCGCGCCCCGACGGGCGGCGAAGAAGAAGCGACATCGAACGATACGCCGCGGCGTGCTTCGAGAGGTCGTCGTAAACAATTAAAACGTCCTTGCCTTGATACATAAACTGCTCGGCAATTGCGCACGCCGCATAGGGCGCGATATACTGCATAGCCGAGCTGTCGCTCGCGAAAGCGGTAACAACGACGGTATGCGAAAGCACCCCGTTCGCGTCAAGGGTATGTATAACATTCGCGACGTTAGACGCCTTTTGCCCTATCGCGCAATAAACGCATATAACTCCGCTTTCCACCTGGTTTAGGATAGCGGAAATAGCTATCGAGGTCTTTCCCGTCTGGCGGTCGCCGATAATAAGCTCGCGCTGTCCGCGTCCGATGGGTATCATACTGTCGATAGCAAGTATTCCTGTTTCAAGAGGGGTGTCAACGGGCGAGCGGTCCATTATCGCGGGCGCCGCCGCCTCTATGGGACGAAAATCGCGGCAACGAAGCTCGCGACCGTCAAGCGGACGTCCAATCGGGTCGATAACCCGTCCTAAAACCTCGTCGCCGACACAAATATCCGCGACGCGGTCGGTTCTCTTTACGCTGAGTCCCGGGAAGACGTTCGACGCTCCGTCGAGAAGCACCGCGCTTGTGTTTAAGTCGCTGAGGTCAAGCGCAATGCCGAACGCTCCGCCGTCAAACTCTAAAAGCTCACCGTACTTTACGCCCCTTAAGCCCTCAATATGAACCACGCCGTCGGCGCAAAACACAACCGTGCCGCAGTCGTCGACCGTTGGGGAAAAATCGGTGCTGTAAAGCTTTTCCCTGAGATATTCGAGCACACTCTGCTGCTTTATCGGCTCTTTGCCGTTTTCCTTGCCATTATCGGTCAAGGCGGCTTTAATACGTCCGAGCGAAACGCTCGAATCGTAGACCTTACCGTTTATCGACGCGACAAAGCCTCCGATAACCTTTTCGTCGGTTACGGTTTCAAAGCTTATCTCCTGTTTGAACTGTTTTTCAAAGCTGGCGACAATTTTCTTTATCTCCTGCTCGTCAAGCGAGGGAGATACCTTTAAATAACCGTTAATCATGACTTTTTCATCTCGCTAAAAAACTCGTCAATAACCTTGCTGTTGTCTTTTTTTGATATTTCGCGCTTTAGTATTCTTCCCGCGATTTCGACCGAAAGGTCGGTTATTTCACCGCGCATACCGTCAAGCGCCTCTTGTTTTTCCTTTTCGCTGTCTTCAATAGCCTTCTTGACAATCTTATCCGATTTTGCCTTTGCGTCAGCGATAATCTTGCTTGCGGCGGCGGCGGATTTCTCCTCGCCCGCAACAATTATCTCGTGCGCCTCGTTTTCGGCGTTTGCAAGACGTTTGTCGAGCTGTTCCTTCTCCTTCGCCGCGTCCTCGGACGCCTTTTCGGCATCGGCCAACTGCCCTTCGATTTTCGCCGTACGCGCACTCATAAACTTTTTTATCGGCTTATAGAGTATGGCTCTTAGCAACAGGAAGAGGACAACTATATTGATGATGTGGATAATTATGTCCGTCGGATATAACTCCATTTTGGTTTGCCTCCTGTTGAAATTATTTAAGAACGAAAATCATAATAAGCGCCGTGACGAAGCCGTAAATCGCGCAGGACTCGGCAAGAGCCAAGCCAAGAAGAAGTATCGAGTTGATTTTTCCCGAAGCCTCGGGCTGACGTGCGACGGCGTCGACCGCCTTACCTGTCGCTATTGCCATAGCAAGTCCTGTTGTCGCGCAAGCGAGAATACAAAGTGCTGCACCTATTGCAACATTCATAGTTAAAATCCTCCGTAAATATTATTTCTTATTCGGTCGCTTCGTTGATAAAGGTCAACGTAAGCGTTACAAAGATAAACGCTTGAATCAGTGGGTGAAACACATTAAAGTACAGTCCGAGCACGCTCGGTATTCCAACGGCGCCGTTTCCAAGCGCCGTATAGAGCAGGTCCATAACTATCATTCCGCCGAGCATATTTCCGAAAAGTCGGCATGCCATTGAAACGGGTATCGCGCAGTCGCTTATTATCTTCATCGGAAGAACGACGGGCGTTGGGTTCGCAAGACTCTTTATCCTTCCGGCGACTCCCTTTCGCTTTATACCGTAATAGTTAATCAGAACAAAGGTCAAAAAAGCAAGCGCAAAGGTGAGGGTGATATCCGCCGTCGGCGCGCGAAGCCCAAGAAGCTCAACCGAAGCGCAGCCGACCATAAATACCGCAATCGTGAATATGTACGCTCCGAGCCCGTCGCCGAGGTCGTCGGTTTTTGATTTCGTATACTGCTCGACGTACTCGACCATGGTTTCCAAAACGTTCTGCGCCCGAGTCGGCACCTCCTTAAATCGGCTTACAACAAATATTCTGAGTATAAGCGCGATAAGTATTAGCGCCGCCATAACGCACCAGGTATATATAACCGTCGTGCTTATGCTGTATCCGCGCCACTCTATTCTCGGCGCCCAAATCGACACCGTGATTTCTTTCTTTTCTCCCTTGCCGAAAAGAAGTGTAACAAGCTTGACGACCAAAACGTAAAGCGAAGCAATCATCAGCATAAGCGAAATCGTCTTTAGTCGTTTTTGCTTTTTCGTCGGCGCGCCGTCGCTCTTCGCGATACTCTTCAGCGCTGACCGCCGCCAGAAAAAGCCGATTGCCGCGACCGCGAAGGAGCCGCCGATAATTATATAATCTATCATTTTTTCACTCTTCTTTCCCCGTTCGCTTGGTTCTCCATACGAACACCGCGACCGTTCCGACAATAAGAGTCGCCGCCATAGCCACGCCCATGGTTACGACCCCCGTTCGCGACGCGCGCGTCGCCGTCAGAACGAGAACGCCAAGCGGCAGCAGGAACTGCGCCAAGCCCGCAAAAACCGTGCCGACCCTTACCTTTCCCGACATAACCGCGTTCGTAAACCTTGTTAGAAGCCACACCTGAAGCGCGCCTGCGGCGATTGCTATTCCGACAATAACGAAGCTCATAACTTCCGTCGCCCTTCTTTGATTTATGTATATATTAAGTTATCACTTTTCTGTGTTTAATTCAAGTAAAATAGAATGAATCATTTGTGCTTTTTCACAAATGATTCATTTTCGTTTGTACTTTTTGACGAACAATCGGCTTTTTTCGTTTTATTAAATAAGAAATATTACTTTTATGTGCCCCAAATTGAACCTTCGGCAGACTATCCCTATGTAACTTGAAAAGGCGACGGCGCAAAAGCGCCGTCGTCAAAAGCTATTTCAAATAGTCCGAAAGATATTTTTTTCCGAAAACGACGTCGTATTCGATAAGCCTTCTCGTCTTCTGCTCCGCTGCTTGCTCCTCGGTCGGCTTAAAGCTGACGTCGCCGTCCTTATTCACGACGAAGTTCGCCGTTCCGCCGTTTGTCGTCAGGGTGTTATCGTAAAGATAATCAAAATATTTCGGGCGGTAAACGCCGTATTCTCGAAGAGCGTCGACGAGAAGCATATTCGGCGCGATATTTCCGAAGCTCGTTCCGCCAAGCCCCGCGTCAAAATTGCTCCACACAAGATAAGGGGTAGAGTGTGTTTCGAGGAAATCGAGTTCCTCGACATATCCGTCGAAATAGCCGGTATCGACAAGGATTTCGCTGTCCTGTCCCTCAACGCAAACCGACGCTTGATGGTCGCCGTAAACGACGATAATAACGTCGCGGTCAACCGTGCTGAAATAGTCGGTAAGCTCCTTTATCGCCACATTTGTCCGCTCAAACGCCTTAGCATACGCCGCGACCGCTTCGACCTGCTCGGCCGATAGGCTTCCGCTCGTCACTCCCATTGCCGCAAGCTCGCTCTCGCTGAAGCGCGACGCATAGAGCGGCGAATGGTTCTGCATAGTCAGTATATGCATAAAAACGTGGTCGTTCTTTTGTATTTCCTCGTTATAAAGCTCAATCGTCTTTTTAACGCAAGCGCTGTCGTCTATCCACTCGCCCGACCGCGTTGGGTTTGTAAACGTGTCCTCAAAGTTAACGCTGTCGAAGCCAAGCATCGGATAGGCGTTAGAGCGATTGTACATCGTGTTATTGTAGGCGTGAACGGCAACCGTCGAATATCCGTCGCGCTTATAAAACTGCGGCGCGCTTGGAAAGTCCTCATATACATAAGCGTTAAACGGGCACGCCGCCGCCTGACTGTCGCCCGATGAAAATCCCGTCAGCACCTCATATTCTATATATGCCGTTCCGCCGCCGTACTTTGGCGGAATCATATTTCCGCTTACGCCCTCGGCTTTAAGCTCATCGAGAATATCGAAGGGATTGTTTTTTATTTCAACATCATAGTTCTTAAGCTCAAACCACGTTTCGACCTGAACGACGATTACGTCGACCTTCCGACCCGCCTGTGCCGCGCTTTCATTTGCGATTTTTTCGCCGATTGCGCTCATTTGTTCCCTTGCGTAGCCCTTGGGCTTCTTCGGAAAAAGACTGCTTTCGGTCGTCGCGATAAGCTCAAAATAAAACGTATTGTCGTCGTACTGCTCGGTTATGCTCGCGTGGTCGACCCGACCGAGCGCCTCGGTCAGCGGTTCGTTGAAGATTACCCCTCTTACATAAACCCCGCACAGCACGACCGCACCCACCGCGGCCACCAGCTTTATTGCGAAGCATGGTATTATCCATACTTTTTTCGTAATAAGCTCCATTTTTATCGGAATGTATAATAGTGAGATGATTATACTAATCGTAAAACATATCGCCAGCGGTGCCGATATTGAAAGCTTAAGCCCCGAGTCGATTGTTTCCGCCGCGCCGAAGAGATGATAAATGTCGCTTATGAAGAAGGGCTCAAAGCGATAGTTCAGCTTGTTTTGATTGACAAAGCTCATAATACACGAAAGCAGAAGAAAGACAAACGACGAAATCGCTACTCGTTTTACAAGAAGCGTCAGCGCGAAATATACGCACAAAAGCGCGATAAAAACGAGAAAATACAAGCCTATATTACCAAAAAAATAATCGAAGGACACGCCCTTGCGATACACTATATCGGGTATCACCGCCGCGAAAAGCGGAACGAAAAGAAAATTCAGCAAAAGCATAATTGCCTTAACGGGCTTACTCGTGATTTTGTCCTTGCATCCTGCGAAAAAATTCATTTATAGTCCTCAAAAAAAACAGTAATTTTCAATAATTTCAGCTGTTCCAGCCATCAAGTATTCCTTGGATTTTTGACGAAATCTTTTTAATTTCCTTGTTGGCGAGCCCTCGGCTCTGCTTGGCGCGCATAAGAAGCTTTTCAGCGAGACTCACAAGCCGCGCATAGGGCTCGCTTAAGCTACCCTCGGACGAGCGTGTCTTCTCGACCTTTACGCCCTGCTTTACGACAGCCATTTGGTCGAGGTCGTATTCTTCAAGATACATCGGAGCGTGGGCGTCAAAGCCCTGCTCAACAAGAGTTTCGGCGAAGCTGACGGCGGTGGTCTGCTCGCCGTGAACAACGAAGATTTTTTTCGGCTTTTGCGAGTAAGCGTTTATCCATTTTAAAAGCCCTGATTTCCCCGCATGTGAGGAAAGTCCGGGCAGGTTTACTATTTTCGCCGCAACGGCGATTTCCTCACCGAAAAGCTTGACTCTCGCAGCGCCGTCAAGAAGCTTTCTTCCAAGGCTGCCCTCGACCTGATAGCCGACGAAGGCTATGGTCGAATCGGCTCGCCAAAGATTGTGCTTTAGATGATGACGTATTCTTCCCGCGTCGCACATTCCGCTTGCTGAAATGATAATTTTCGGGCTTTCATCGAAATTCAAAAGCTTAGATTCATCTATGCTTTTTGTCATCTTAAGCCCCGAAAAGGTGAACATATTCTCGCCGTTTCCGACAAGCGAAAGCGCCTCCTCGTCGAGATATCCGCCAAGCTCGCCGCAGAAAATCTTTGTCGCCTCCGCCGCAAGCGGACTGTCAATATAAACGGGAAAATCGGGATAAAGAGGAACTAAATTTCGCTCCTTTATCTCTCGAATAAAATACAGTATTTCCTGCGCGCGTCCAACCGCGAACGAAGGAATAATGACGTTTCCGCCTCGCCCAAAGGTATCGTTTATGACCTCGGCAAGCTCGTCGACATGGGAAAACTTGACCTCTTCGTGCTCCCTGTCGCCGTATGTGCTCTCCATTACGACGAAGTCGGCGGCGTCAATTACGCTCGGGTCTTTGATAATCGGCTGGTTGCTGTTTCCTATGTCGCCCGAAAAAACTATTTTTCTTTCTTCTCCGTTTTCGGTTATAAACATCTCGACAAACGCCGAACCGATAAGATGTCCAGCGTCGGCAAAACGAATTTTTACGCCCTTCGCGATTTCAAATGTTTCGCCGTATTCATACGGCTTTATAAGGGCAATGGCCGCCTCGGCGTCCGCCGCTTTGTAAAGCGGCTCAACGAGCGGCTTTCCCGCTCGTTTGCCCTTGCGGTTCGCCCATTCGGCGTCGCTTTCTTGAATATGCGCGCTGTCGCGAAGCATTATATTAAGGAGCTCGCCCGTAACCCTTGTACAGAAAATAGGTTTCTTGTAGCCCATTTTGACAAGAAGCGGAATGCGTCCCGAATGGTCTATGTGGGCATGCGTTACTATAACGAAATCAACGCTCGACACGTCAAAGGGAAATTTCGTGTTGTCAACCTCGTCCGCGCCCTGCTGAAGACCGCAATCGACAAGTATACGGATACCGCAGGCATCAACGCAGTGACAGCTTCCCGTGACGGCGCGCGCCGCACCAAAAAAACTCATTTTCATAAAGGTGTTTTCTCCTTATTTTGTTTTATTTATTCTATCACATTTCCACCGTCAGTAAAACAGCTTTATTTTATTTTCCGTTTGGTCGCTGCAATGCGCGTTTTTAATCATTTTTTGACAGCTTGCAGCAAAATAAAAGCTTCCTCTTATTTGTCCAACGTGCTTAGTCTGCGAATGCTTTGGATAAAACAAAAATTCGAACCCGCGTCCTATTAGAACAGGGTTCGAATTTACTGCGTTTGGAGAAGGACACGAGTTTAATACAAAATGCACCCGGTAGCCTCGTTCCCGTTTGTTCCGTGTGCTTTGTGCACCCTCTAGCGTCATGCTATCCCGTTATTGGCTAATTACCTTTCTTACGGACGCGATCCATTCGTTATAATTATCTTTTTTGAACATCCCATAGTCAAATGGCAACATTACATTGACACATCTTTCGCCATCGCCTCAAAACGCGCTTCAGATCCAACAAGCGTTTATCAAGCCCGTCTCAGAATTCTATAAGGGTGGTATTATTGTCGGAAAAGACGGAACTGAAATCATTATCGAGGTAAATTGACAATAACGTTTTTACAGTAGCTGATTCAGTTCGATCATCTGCTTCATTCCTGCTTCAATCATGTGCGTCAGCTCATCCGGTGCCATGTTCATATCATCTTTCACCCATTCAAGCAAGACTGCTACACACACAGAACTCCGCAATGCAAGAAAATAGTTTTCATATGCAGCCGCTGGTGTTACATCAAATCTGTCCCGCGCTGATTTCAAAAATTCCATCAGAGCATCCTGCATAATTTGGAATTTCCCCGCCCGAAAGACAAGCTTTAGAATAAAAGCATTTGTATACCAATATCTCAAAAAAGGCTTAATAAAATAGGGGGGCTGTGGATCATACTTGCGGAATTCCAACAAATAGTCAAATAAGCCCTTGCATTTTTCATCACACTTTTTCCGCAGAACATCGTCTATCGTGTCATAATGACGATAAAATGTGACGCGGCCTATTTTAGCTTCCTTACAAATATCTGTTACCGTAATGGAGGAATAGTCTTTTTCTTCCATCAAATGCTCCAGAGCATTATATATCCATGCACTACTTTCCTTTGACCTCTTATCATCCGAAATATGATACATATTCGGCCTCCTGTTCCACAAGATTGCAATCTATTGTTTTTTCCTAGCTTCTATGTTATCATATTTTCAATCGCGATACAAGTGTATTTTATTTTCGATTTTATGAGGTAATATGTTTATGAAAAACAGGTCTGTTATCAAGGATATTCATGATGCAATAGATTGTCGCTACGAGCACTCGCAAATGTGTGTTGAACATCAAGTAGACTGGCATTATGTGGAATTTGGGGATTCTTTAGGGACAGTAGTGTTTTTGCTTCATGGTCTGCCTGAATGTTGGTACTCTTGGTATAAGGTTATTCCGCTGCTGAATCCAAAATTTCATATCATCGCCATTGATCTGAAAGGGTATGGCCGTTCAACCGCATATGATAATGATTATGATTGGCATCATTTAGCATCTCAATTTATAAGGCTGTGCGATGCATTGCATATTCGAAAATTCCATATTGTTGGTCATGATTGGGGTGCAATTATCAGTAGTGCAATTGTTTCGGATTACCCAGAACGTATACTGAGCTTTACGAGAATGGAAGCGGAACTGCTACCTCTTAAGCCATGTTTGAAAGAATACATTAAGAAACCGCAATGGTTGCTTTTCAGAAATGAAAAGATCGGATGCTCTGTGCTCAGAAAAGCAAATTGGTTTATTCACCTGTGCTACCAAAAAAGAGGCACTGTTTATGGCATTTCCGAGGAGGATCGCTGCTATTTTTTATACGAATTTTCCAGGAAAGGCGTATCCGAGTCCGCTGCCCAATATTTTCTGCCCAAAAATCGAGATATGAAAGCGCTTTTTGATAGAATTGCTTTTAACAACTACCCATTTCCTGTTCAACAGCTTCAAGCAGATAGTGATCAAGCGCAGCCCCTTGCGCGCTTTATGACAATCGAAAAACAGTGCCAGAATGTTCGTCTTGTTGTCATCAAAAACTCGGGGCATTTTTCTAATTTAGATCAGCCGCAGCAGGTAGCCGATGCAATCAACGCAATCGTCGAGGAGGTGTCTGAACATGTTTCATAAACTTTTTCCATCTGTTATTGACAATACTTTCAGGGGTAAAAGAATAGCCCTATATGCGTTTTACCCTATTGCAGCGGTTACACTGATACGAAGCTGCATTCATCTTTTTGCACTGGATGGCGGAGCCCAGACAATTGCTACGATTCCGCTGGATTCCTTTTCGGCTGAGGTTTCGTCTGTTGTAATCGGTGTATTCGCCTTATGGGGGCTGTCTCAACTCCTTCTTGGAGTACTGTATTTGATTGCATCCATTTGGTATAAATCACTAATTCCACTTTTTTATCTACTGTTAGTGGTGGAATATATCGGAAGGTTTGCCATTGGGCATATAAAGCCAATTCTAACTACCGGAACGGCTCCTGGTGCCGCACTCAATCTTCCGGTTGTCATTTTAGTTACAATTCTGCTGTTGTTATCCATAAGCGGTACAGGAAAGAAGGGCGGTTTACATGCAGAAAGAGGAGAATAAACTCGTTACGCTACCCATTGGGCGTCTGCTATTTCAGATGACTGTTCCTGCCGTGCTTGGACAACTTGTACACCTTTTATATAATATTGTAGATCGCATTTATGTCGGTCGAATCCCAGAGATAGGTTCTCTTGCGCTAGCGGGTCTTGGCGTTACATTCCCCATTGTTTTGCTTATTTCGGCATTCGCTTCGCTGATAGGAATGGGTGGAGCACCTCGAGCAGCAATTGCTATGGGAAAAGGAGACCAAAACACGGCAGAGAAGCTCCTTGGAAACAGTGTTACACTCCTGTTCATCTTTTCAATCATCTTAAGCTTATTATTTACGCTAACAAAGGAACCAATTTTATTGACCTTTGGCGCAAGCAGCGATACATTACCCTATGCAATTGATTATATTAGCATTTACTTGCTAGGGACAATTTTTGTGCAAGCTACATTGGGGCTTAATCTGTTTATTACCAATCAGGGCTTTGCAAAAACCAGCATGGCTACCGTGTGCATTGGTTGTGGCTTAAATATTGTACTAGATCCCATTTTCATTTTTGTATTTGACATGGGCGTAAAGGGTGCAGCCTTGGCAACGATTATCAGCCAAGCGGTTTCCGCTGCCTGGGTGCTTTGGTTTCTGTGTGGAAAAAAGTCCATTTTGCGTATCCAACTGAAAAATTTGAAGCTATCAAGGTCTATTGTAGGGTTAATTTTATCGCTTGGTGTTTCTGCATTTATCATGCAGGCGACGGAATGCCTAATTCAACTTGTTTTTAACCGTGGAATGCAGGTATATGGAAGCGATCAATATGTTGCTTTAATGTCCATTTTGTTTAGCCTGATGCAAATTGTGTTTATGCCACTGGTTGGATTTTCACAAGGCGTGCAGCCGATTATCAGCTACAATTACGGCGCAAAAAGAACGGATCGTGTCAAAAAAACGCTCAAACTATCTTTTTTGATAGGAATCTTTTTTTCGGCTGTGACGGTTGGAATAATAATGCTATTCCCGGATGTCTTTATTGGCCTTTTTACACCAGATAAAGCCTTAATTGAACTAGGAAAAATGCCGCTGCGAATCTATCTGTGTGGCATGGCAGTTATGGGCGCTCAGGCCATTTGTCAGCAGACTTTTCTCGCACTAGGGCAAGCAAAACATTCTATGTTTCTTGCAGCCTTGCGAAAAATAATTTTGCTTTTGCCGCTTGCCTTGCTGCTACCATCAATTGGCGGATTTTCCGTCTGGGGACTTTTTCTGGCAGAACCTATTAGTGACATAATTGCCACTACCGTTACAGTGCTGATGTTCCGCAAAAAAATTGGGCTTTTGCTAAAGCGTGAATAAAAAGAATGGCTGATATGTCCTATATTTTATCGAAAAAATAGCATTGAACAGTAGCACACTAGCGGTTGACTCACTATAAATAAGCGGTTTCCCATGCGTTGCTGGCATAGGAAACCGCATTCTTATATCTCAACTGTTTTTCCACTTTTAAACCGGAACACAATCCTGCCGTCCCGATGTACCGTAGCTGTATCCAGCAGGGTAATCCAAAGCCGCTCGTCCCATTCGCTGACGACCAATGGCTGCTTTTTCAGTGTTGTGATGAATGTCTGCAGTTCCTTGCTCTTGCGCAGCCGTTTCTCCCGCTCGGCTTCAAGGGCATTGTGATGCTCCAAAGCGGCGTTATACCGTTCTTCGATGCGACCGACCTCCAGTACGTAGGCTTCCTGCGACTGGGCAACGGTCGCATTCTTTTTTATATGCGCCTGCATCAGCTCGGAGAGAAGCGCCAACTCCTCTTGTTCATGCTGCAGATTAGCGTCGATTTCAGTGGTATCGCAGAGGGTCTGCCGGATTAGCTCACAGTCGGCAAGTACAGAGGCGCGGTTGCCCATCAGCTCATTGTAGGCGGCGAGAAACCGCTTTTTGATTTCGTCCTCGGTAAGCGTTGGTGTCTGGCACTTCTCCTCATTTTTGAATTTGCAATTACACTGGAAGAT
>CAYWQL010000021.1:0-27301 GCA_964460755.1 uncultured Oscillospiraceae bacterium
AACCGGCAGCATACACATTCCCTTTTGTCTAATCCTTTATTTCTGTTATTCGTTTTCCGAAAGATAGATAATCGGATTCTTTCCCGCAGGGCAGAAATACGCGCAGGTACCGCACTTTATACATTTTTCCGCTCCGAGCCCTGAAATATCAGCAGACGGATTGTCCTGACGCGCAAGGACAATGTCTTTGACGCATACGTCCATAGGGCATTTCTTTGTACATCCGCCGCACTTTTTGCAGGGACTCTCTTTGCAAATAACCGTTTCGTCGACAACAGCCGCAAAGGAGGTGGTGTTCCCGAACACCGCGTCGGCGTCTACCTTCTCCGCCCTGCCAATGCCGCCTCCTGCATAGCAGGTCGCGTCCGGCTCATCAAAGGTCTTGCCGAGAAGCTCGGTTATGTTGGTGTCATTATGTACATATGCTACTCTCGCTTCACCGCTTTTTAGATTGGCAAGCGTTACAAATCGTCCGCCGTCATAACTTCCCGAAGCAATCCTTCCGATTTGAAATACCGTCTGCACATTGAGCACAAGTATCCCCTTTTCAGCCGGGATTTCCTCGACATTAAGCTTAATTCCGAGCGCCTTGGCTATGAGTATATGCTCTTCTCCCATCGGGTATTGATACGGAAGCTTTAACATTTCAATGACGCTTTTATCCGCCGCGTAGTCTGCCGAACCGCGTGTAGCGAGAAGCACTCTTTCAGGCGACAGCGCTCTCGTCAAGACTTCAGCGCCACAGCATATCTCGCCTATGCGGTTTCGCATCAGCCAACAGTCATTGACAAGCGCAGGCTCACATTCCGCGCCGTTTATTACAACATATTTGTTTTTAACGTCAGCGGAAAGAAAGGCTTTAATTTTCTCGGCGGTTGGAAATCCACTTCCGCTGTTTCCTGTCAGTCCGGCCGCTTCAAGCTTAGACAAAAGCTCGTCGGCACTTATATTTGCTTTGACAAGCTCACCTGTCGCGCAAGGCTCTCCCGTCGGAATTTCCGAGGACAGCCTGACGACCTTGCCTATATTTCGTTTTAATGCGCTTCCGCGTTCGAGTGCTCTGTCGCGGTTAGTTCGCTTATCATCACGCTGTATTTTTCGCAGCGTTTTGTTTTTGCGGACTGTTTTTTTATTTATCAGCATTATCAATATTCTCCGTTCTCGCTCGCAACTCTTGTGAAGATATCCTGCATATCCATTTCATTGAGATCGGAAAAGTTCGGCGCTATATAGACGTAGGCAAGCGCGCCGGCGCCATCGTTATGAGAAATTCTCAGTATTCCGTTGTAGTCCTGTGAATAATCGACATTTGCTGCAAATTCCATTGCGTCACGGGTTTCCATTTCGTTTTCTACCGCGGGAGCGAATACTGTTACTTCAAACCGTCCCTCGCTTGGATAATCCACAAAGCCGGTCACCGCTCCGCCGACGGAATAGCCGCTGTAAAGCGTACCTGTGGCGTAGCTTTGTGTGCCGTCATCCTCAGTTTGGAAATAAACAAAACTCAGCATACCGTCGTCCTCGGCTGCCCATATTCCCGCGTACTTGTTCCACGCGTTGTAAACGGTCATTGAAGACGCTTGCTCAAGACTCTTTCCCCTGTACATAAAGGTACGCACCCAATCATCCGTGGCAACATCTGTCGCGTCAATGAGTTTTGGTTCACCGCTGAGGTTTGTCGTAAGTTCAATGCTCTTTGAAAACTCATCCCAGCCGTCGTCCTCCTCAGAGGCGGCTCTTGCGGGGAACAGGATATCCAAGCAATAGCTATCGTCTGCTGTTTTTTGCACAGCTTTAAGCTCGCCGCCCATTATGTAGCCGCTTTCCATAAGTCCTGTGGTATAAATAAGCTTACCGTCTTCATCAGCGCCAAACCAGATGAAAATATTATTGTCGTTCACCCATACGCCGTCAAGCGCCGCCCAAAGCTGCGCGCCGTCTGCTTCGCCGCCGTTCGCGGAATTGGGCTCGTCTGTTTTTGGCAAACCGCTCGGCTTTGGCGACCGCGGAGCGCACCCGACCATTGCGACAACTAAAACGGCGACTAAAAATAAAGTAACTGCTCTTTTCATTTTTTCTCCTTAATTAAATCTATAAAATATTTGTGTAGCTTTAGCATTGGTATCAAATGTTGAAAACGGCAAATACCGCAATCCATATTCCTTAATAATAAAGGTTATACCTGCCCTTCGGCAAACGTCAACTGTCTGTCGGCATCATAGTAGTATACTGTCTCGGAAGGTTTCTCGCCGCTGACGACCGTAAGCTCCTCCCCGCCGTTTCCGGGCATTATCTTATATTTGGCATAAAAACCGTCCCACGAGTGTCCCATGTCGTCAGCTTCCTCGGACGGGAAATATACGCCGAGCGTATACACGCCTTCGCTCGCGTCATACACGAATGAATCTATTGAACCTGCGGGGCGTGCCCACTGCTCGCCGTGCTCTCCGATACGACAGGCGGCCGTCCCGTTATCATAGCAAAATGCAATATATTCTCCCATTCCCTCGTTAGGCGCCGTCCACGTGCCCGTGCAATTCTCGAAAAAGCCTCTGTAATACTGTGTTGTAAACTGTTTTGCGAGGTCGCTGAGCAGCGAATAAATCTCGCAGCGTCCGGCGGCGAAGCCCTCTGATTTCTTGTAACCGTCGTCTAATGAAATTGTCTCGACGCCCTCAATACTCAGCGAAAAGCTTGGTATCGCCGCATCGACAGCGAAAGCGTCAATTTTCAGCTTCTTTCCGCCGCGCTTTAGCATATCATATTCATTCACTATGCGAACAATCTCGTCCACATAGCCTTCATCAACCTCTATATTTGCCATTTCGATTTCAATATCGTCAACAAAAAGCCGAAATCCGAACAGCGCTTCTCCTCTTGAGCCTTTGCTCAGGCCAAACCACAAATCGCTTGTTCGCTCCATACCGCCGCTCTCGCCCATACTCACGCTTATAAAATCGCTCGGTGTTACCTTTTTCATGTCGGTTCCTCCCATACTGCCGCAGCCTGTAAGCAGAAGCGACGCGCAAACAACTAACATTAGTATCTTTTTCATTTTATCCTCTTTTCCAAGCATCTGTTTACCGCTTCGCGGAAATGCATTTTAACATCTATAGAATACATTTCGCACGGCTTTCTACATTATTCCGTACTTAATTATATAAGAATAAAGCTAACAAAACAACTCGCGCATTCCTGAATTCGAGTTTTTTGCTTATTTTTTGCCATATGCAGTATAAATACGATGAATTCCCTTTAATTTTAAAAGCTGTTTCTCGCCCCGCGATACTGCGACGTCCATTCGCCGAAGCGCGCGGCGCAACAAAAATTCGGTGTCGAGTTTGGCGCCGCAAACGGTTTCATCTTCCCTTTTTATGTGATATACTAAACACGTCAATAAACTTTGGAGGCGAAAGAATGAAGCTTTTGTCTATTATCGTTCCGTGCTACAACGAAGAAGAGTCTTTGCCCCTTTTCTATGACGAAATAACAAAGACCGCCGAAAAAATGAAAAACGACGTTCTTTTCGAGTTTGTCCTTGTTGACGACGGCTCACGCGACAAAACCCTTGAGGTTATGCGCGAGCTTTCTAAAAAGGACAAGCGTGTTCGCTACGTCTCCTTTTCGCGCAACTTCGGCAAGGAGGCGGCAATGTACGCGGGAATGGAAAAAGCGTCGGGCGACTATGTCGCCATAATGGACGCCGACCTTCAAGACCCGCCCGCGCTGCTTAACCAAATGCTTTTTGCGCTAACCGACGAGGGGTTCGACTGCGCCGCGACAAGGCGCGTAACCCGAAAGGGCGAGCCGCCCATTCGCTCCCTTTTCGCGCGTATGTTTTATCGTTTAATCAACAAAATGTCGGCTACCGAAATTGTCGACGGTGCGCGGGACTATCGCCTTATGACACGCCAAATGGTCGATGCTATCCTTTCGATGAAGGAATACAACCGTTTTTCAAAAGGACTTTTCAGCTGGGTCGGCTTCAAAACCAAGTGGTTTGAATACGAGAACGCCGAGCGCGTCGCAGGCGAAACAAAATGGTCCTTCGGAAAGCTTTTCGTCTATTCGCTTGAGGGTATCGTCGGCTTTTCGACCGCGCCTCTTGCGATATCCTCCGTCGCGGGAATAATTCTTTTCTTTGTTTCGATAATCATTATGCTTGTCTATGCCGTAAAAGCGTGGGTGTGGGGCGACCCCGTCGCGGGCTTTCCGACCCTCATTTGCGTTATACTGCTTATTGGCGGCATACAGCTTTTCTGCATTGGAATACTCGGTCAGTATCTTGCGAAGACCTACCTTGAAACAAAGAACCGTCCGATATATTTAACCAAGGAAGAAAACTAACTCAATAAAAATTAATGCCCCTCTTGAAAAGAGGGGCTTCGTTATTTTATGGTCTTACAACGGAAAGAGCACCCGCGCGAGATACACGACGACAGAAAGAGTAACGGGGCAAAGGAGCATACAGCTCAAAACGGTTTGGGAAATATATTCGGTCTCGCAGCCGCATTCCTCTGCGACGAGGGTCACCATAAGCGCCGTCGGAACGGCGGAGGAAATCAAAAGCACCTGAGCTAAAAGCCCTGAAATCCCGAAAAGCTTCAGTAAAAAGAAGGCGATTATCGGGCAGATAACAAGCCGGGTTAAATTTGAAAGAATGCTGTCAGGCTTGAAGTTTTTGAGCTTCGAATGGGAAAACTGAACCCCGACGGCGACGAGGGAAACCGCTACGAGGGCGTCACAGGCAAACTCGGCGCTCGGCCAAAGGAAAAAGGTTGTGAAATCATACGGAATCGCTTTCATTATAAACACGAGCGGAATTGAGTATATTATCGGAAGACTCATCACCCGCTTAAGCGTCGTTTTAAAGGTCTCGCCCTCTTTTCCGTTGAAGGAATAGCAGCCCGCCGCGGTAAAAAGCGACTGGAGCGACATAACAACGGTCTGCGCGGCGACAGCGTAATCGAGATAAACCGCTTCTCCGTTCACGAGAAACGGGGCGCAGGAAAATACAAGAATAATAAGGGGAAGTCCGAAATTGCCCGAATTGTAAAACATCTGGCTTTCGACGAAAACCGCGGTCATACTCTTTGAAAAGCGGCGAAGCTTGGATATAATAAGCCCGATTAAACCGCATACAATAATAAAAACGAGCGCGAAAAAAAAGGTCTTCAGAAGCGACATATCAAAATCCGCTTTATAAAGACGAACGATTATATTCCCGGGGATAAGCACGTTTATCATAACCGAGCTTAACGTCTTAGCATCCATATTTTTCAGCTTGCCGAGAATATATCCGCCGATAATAAGCACGAACATCGGCGCTATGTTGTGAGCGACAATATAAATAAAAATATCCATATCCGTATTGTATCACAAACCTGCCGCCGATTAAACCCGCCGTCTTGACATATTTGTATTGTTATGATAGATTACTCTTGTAATAAAAGGTCCCATGGGGGAGTAGTTGGCTCGCCGTTTTTTCGGCGTGTTTCAAGTCAACAGCATGACGAGGATTTCTTCGTCTGGCTTGAATTAAACGACCAGACTCATGTATAGTACATCATTTTGTCTACTATACACGGGTCTTTTTTTAACAACAATAATATTTTTGGAGAAAAATGAAAATGAAGGCTTACTGCGAAGAAAAGGACAGCGTTTTAAAAGAGCTTGGCTCAAACGAGCTTGGGCTTAATTCAAAAGAGGCTAACGAGCGTCTTTTGAAAAACGGAAAAAACAAACTGAATGAAGCGAAGAAAACCCCGCTTTTAGTTCGCTTTCTTAAGCAAATGGCAGACCCGATGATAATTATTCTTCTCGTAGCGGCGCTTGTGTCGGGCATAACCGCCGCCTATTCGGGCGAAAGCTTTGCCGATGTAATTATCATTCTTATTGTCGTGCTGATAAACGCCGTGCTTGGCGTTTATCAGGAGAGCAAGGCGGAAAAGGCTATCGAAGCCCTTCAGGAAATGGCGGCGGCGACCTCCCGCGCGCTCCGCGACGGCAACGTCGTTTCAATCAAAAGCGAAGACCTTGTTGTAGGCGACATTATCCTCCTTGAAGCCGGCGACGCCGTTCCTGCCGACGGGCGCATAATTGAATGCGCCTCGCTTAAAATCGAAGAAGCCGCCCTTACGGGCGAAAGCGTCCCCGTTGACAAGACGATAAATATTCTTATGGGCAAGGGGGATAACGACGTTCCCCTCGGCGACCGCAAAAATATGTGCTATATGGGGAGCACCGTAGTTTATGGCCGCGGAAAGGCAGTCATAGCCGCAACCGGAATGGACACCGAAATGGGCAAAATCGCCGACGCAATCGCTATGGCGACCGAGGAACGCACCCCGCTTCAAATTAAGCTTGCGGCGTTAAGCAAAACGTTAAGCTTTCTCGTTATCGGCATATGCGTGTTCATCTTCGCGTTTAGCCTTTGGCGCGCCGGTTCCTTTGAGGGCGCGGTTATTCTCGACACCTTTATGGTTGCCGTCAGCCTCGCCGTTGCGGCAATTCCCGAAGGTCTTGCGACCGTCGTGACGATTGTGCTTTCAATCGGCGTAACAAATATGAGCAAGCGAAACGCAATCATTCGCCGCCTTACCGCCGTTGAGACTCTTGGCTGCGCACAAATAATCTGCTCGGACAAGACGGGAACGCTGACCCAAAATAAAATGACCGTCGTCGAGCATTTCGGTGACGACGAGAAGCTTCTCGCAACGGCTATGGCGCTGTGCTCGGACGCTGTGCTTGACGAAAACAATGAGGCAACGGGCGAGCCGACCGAATGCGCCCTCGTCAATTATGCTTACAAGCTCGGTCTTAATAAAACCGAATTGTCTGAAAAATTTCCCCGCGTCGGCGAGGCGCCCTTCGACAGCGTAAGAAAAATGATGACCACGCTTCATAAGAAAGACGATTTCTTCGTTCAATACACCAAGGGCGCGCCCGACGAAATTCTTAAAAAATGCGACAGCTACCTTGAGGGCGGAAAGCACAAACCCCTCGACGAAAAAACAAAAGAGAAAATTCTTGGCGCCAACAAGGGTATGGCGGACAAGGCGCTTCGTGTTTTAGCCGTCGCGCTTATGAACTGCGACGTTCTTCCTCGCGACTGTTCTCCTGAAGCGCTTGAGCACAACCTGTGCTTTATCGGGCTTGTCGGTATGATTGACCCCGTTCGCGACGAGGTTACGGGCGCGATTGAAAAATGCCGCAGCGCGGGCATACGTCCGATTATGATAACGGGCGACCACCGCGACACAGCCGCGGCTATCGCCATGCAGCTCGGAATAATAAAGAGTCCCGACGAGGCGATAACGGGCGCCGAGCTCGACAAAATTTCCGATGAGGAATTCAGCAAGACCATCGGCAGCTACAGCGTCTACGCCCGCGTCCAGCCCGAACACAAGGTTCGTATCGTCAAGGCTTGGAAACAGCAGGGATATATAACCGCTATGACCGGCGACGGAGTAAACGACGCTCCCTCGATAAAGAACGCCGATATCGGCGTCGGAATGGGCATAACAGGCACCGACGTAACAAAAAATGTTGCTGATATGGTGCTTGCCGACGACAACTTCGCAACCATTGTCGGCGCGGTTGAAGAGGGACGGCGAATATACGACAACATCAGAAAGGCTATACAGTTTCTCTTGTCGTCGAATATGAGCGAGGTGCTCAGCATCTTTATGGCGACCCTTTTGGGGTTCACGATATTAAAGCCCATCCATCTGCTTTGGATTAACCTTATAACCGACTGCTTTCCCGCGCTTGCGCTCGGAATGGAGAAAGCGGAGGACCGCATAATGGCGCGCAAACCCCGTCCGTCGTCCGACGGAATATTCTCGGGCGGCGTCGGCTTTGACATCGCATATCAGGGCTTTCTCGTAACCGTCGTAACCCTCGCGGCATACTTCGTCGGTCACTTCCTTGAAAGCGGCGTATGGGAGATAACCAACAGTCCCGACGGAATGACTATGGCGTTTCTTACAATGAGTATGGCGGAAATTTTCCACAGCTTTAATATGCGAAGCCAGCGCGGAAGCATATTCGCTCTTAAAACCCAAAACCTCGTTCTTTGGGGTGCGGGAATAATGAGTCTTATTCTAACGTCGGCGGTTATTTACGTTCCCTTCCTTCGCGCGGCGTTTAGCTTCGAGGAAATCAGCCTTGTTGAATACGCGGTCGCGATGGCTCTCGCCTTCTCGGTTATTCCGATAGTCGAGCTTGTCAAGCTTTTCGAGCGAGTGGCTGTGAAGCGAAAGCTTAAGGGTTAAAATCAATAACAAAAACGCCCCGGAAGGGGCGTTTTTTTGTTTTATTGCTTTATTTTTTTATCTTCTCGTTTGGCTTCAAATCAAGTCCAAGGGTTCCTCCCGGGTTCATAATATAGTCCTTGTCGAAATGCTCCTTTAGCGCGCGATAAACCGAATATTCCGTCTCGCCTATCGAGTATTCGAGCCACGGGGCGAACATCTTGCCTATTCCGTGGTGGTGACTCATTGAAGCGCCCGACTTCTGTATCGCGTCAAGAATGCCAGCGTGATAGGCTCTGTATTCCTCCGGCTCGCTCATACGCGCGATGAAAATCCAATATAGGTTCGCCCCCTGAGGATAAACGTGGGACATATGCGTCATACATATCGTGTCGGGGCGACTCTTGCAATAGGCTCTTACCGAGGCGTGTACGTCGCTCATATTGCTCCAGTTGACGGTACACTCCATCGTGTCGGTGACAAGCCCGAAATCCTGAATTGTGTCGCGAAGATATGGGTCGTTAAACCGCCCTTTTTCCCAGCTTTTCGTGACGTAACCCGTAAGCGACATTCCGCCGTACTGTCGCGCAATGCGCCGAACGTTTTTCGCGACGTTCGCGGAAAATCCCGCCTCTCCGTTCGTAAAGCCAAGAAAGAGGCACATCTCCATATCCTTAAACCCGCGAAGCTTAAACAGCTTCATAAGCGGCGTGTCGTCGATGTTATAAAGCCGAAGCATTACGCTCGTTTCCTCGGGGTCGGAAAGACGGAATACCGACGGGTGACCCGCCTCGCACTGCATAATTTCCCTCGCCGCCGTCTGCGCGGTCTGCCAATCCTTGAACATATACGAAAAGCGTTTTATTGTACCCGGCATATAGCGGAAAATTTTCAGCGTGACATGGGTAAGCACGCCGAAGGTTCCCTCGCTCCCCATCATAATTTGGTTAAGGTCGGGACCCGTTGCCTTTCGCGGATAGGAATCGGTTTTAATGTTGCCTATGGGCGTTGCGTATTCCTGCGAAAGAACAATGTCGGAAATACAGCCGTAGTAGGTCGAGTTCTGCCCCGCTCCGCGGGTTACTACCCAACCGCCGACCGACGAAAACTCAAAGCTTTGCGGAAAATGTCCGCAGGTATATGCGCGTTTTGCGCCGAAATTTTTCACGGCGTTGTTTAGGGTTTCCTCCAGCTTCGGCCCGCTCATACCCGCTTGAACCGTTATTGTTTGGTCGACCTCGTTAAAGCTGACGACCTTGTTGAAGCGAAGCCGCATATCGAGCGAAATTCCGCCCTTCATACACTCGACCCCGCGCGTAACCGACGAGCCGCCGCCATAAACATAGACGGGGATTTTCTTCTTGGTGCAGTAGGCGACGATTTGTTCAATCTGTTCCTTCGATTCGGGATAGATAACCGCGTCGGGAAGATTTTCGGCAATTTTGCGCCGCGTTCTCATAATGTCGTACATTGTCTTTCCGTAGGCGACCGAAAGACGTGAATAATCGTCGGTTCGAACAAAATCATCGCCGACAATTTTTCTGAATTCCGCGACGTCGGCGTCGGAAACCACCTTTCTCGGTACGTCGAATTTCACCTCGTCGAGCCCGAGGTTTTCGCTATAATCGCGAAAATCGTCGTCGGTGACGTGAAAGGTTTCCTTCATCATTTTATAGAGGGTTTCCTTTGGCGCCTTAATTTGGCGCGGCTCGCCCCATTTAAAAATCGAGCGATAGGACTTTTTTGAAAAATCCTCGTCGAACCATTTTGGCTCAAAGCCCTTATATTTGTGTGCCATTTTATTCTCCTTTTTTGTTGCTCATGTGAGAGGTTATCTTGTAAAGGGGTAAAAGCTTGTCAAATATCTTAGTAAAGACATTTTCGTATATTTCTCTGTAAATCTTGTGCTGCTCCATATCGGGCGTGAAGCGGTCGCGCTCGTGAACCATAGACTCTATCGCCTCGTTGTAATCCTTAAAGTATCCCAGAGCGCGAAACGCCACCATCGCGCTTCCTATTCCGCACGCCTCGTGGGTCTGGGTTCTTACAACGGGTATGCCGAACATATCGGCGGTTATCTGGCATATCTCGGCGCTTCGGGAGCCTCCGCCGCCAAGATAAAGCTCCTTGACAGTAGTGTTTGCCCTTTTTTCGAGATTCTTCAGCCCCTCGTAAAGGCTGAAGTTGATTCCTTCAATTATAGCGCGATATAAATGTATTCTCGTATGTACATCGGAAAAGCCGATAATCGCGCCGCGAGCGTTCGGCATAGACACGCCGGGGGTAAAGTAGGGCTGCATAACAAGTCCGTCGCACCCCGCGGGTATTTCCTTCAAGCGCTTATCGAGAAGACTTTCCGCCGAAACGCCAAGCTTTGCCGCCTGCTTAACCTCTTTTTCCGCAAACTCACGCTTGAACCACGAAACAAGCCAATAGCCCCTATACACCTGTATTTCGGGATTAAAGTATCCGTCGACGACAGCGGCGTACGCCGGAAGAAAGGGCAGCGGCTCGACGTACTTTTTTGTCGTGAGCTGAACGGTTGCCGCAGTGCCGAAGCTTATTGCCGCCTTAGTTTCGTCCAGCACCGAAAGCCCCAGCGTTTCACAGCCCTTGTCCGAGCCGGTCGCGATAAGAGGCGTTCCCGCTTTCAAGCCCGTAGCCTTCGCGGCTTCTTTAGTTATTGTTCCAAGCTCGCTCTCGGGTTTTACGAGGGTGTAAAGCTTGTCGTCCTCCATTTCGAATATATCACGCGAAAGGTCGCTCTTTTTCATCCAGCTGCGATTTTTATTGTCGAAGGGAATATGTCCGATTGTTCCCGCATTAGAGTCGGCAATATTTCCGCAAAGCTTGAAATTCAAGTAGCAGGACAAAAAAACGAAATGCTTTGTCTTTGCCCAGATTTCGGGCTCGTTTTCGATTATCCAGTTGCACGCCGACGTCTTTCGCTGAAGCTCCACGGTATCCGTCATATTAACCGCTTTAAACAGCGCCATCTTAACTCCCGAAATCTTTTTCGAGCAATTAGCCTTTCTCTTGTCAAGCCAGACAATTACATCGCGAAGAGGGTTTCCGTTCTCGTCAATACATAAAGTTGTGTCGCGTATCGTCGTGACCGTCACCGCGACAATGTCCCTCCAGCGCGTTCCGGCTTTTTCCTTAAGCTCGTTTGAGCACCAGCAAATGGTCTGCCAGTAGAAATCGGCGTTCTGCTCCGCCCAATCGGGATTTTTCGAATAATAGGGCTTATCATATGTCTTTTGTGCCTTAAAAACAATGTTTCCCTCACGGTCAACCATAACCGCGCGCGCGCTCTGCGTTCCGACGTCAAAGGTCAATACCAACGGTTTTTCCATAATACATCCACCCCATAAATTATTTTTATTCTATATCGTCTGTCGCAACAAGGTCTACTCCGCTAATTATAAAATCCTTTTTCACTGTTTCGCCGCACTTCATTCTTTTTTTTACAACGATTTTGTTTATGCTCTGCATCGCGGTGAAGATTTTTTCTTTGGGTATTTCGCCGCTCGTTCTCACGGGAAGAACGGGACGGTCGGAAAAAACGGTTTTCACCGTCGACGTAAGGCTTCTTACGGGCGCGGTTAATTCCGCCTTTGCGTACGCCTCTCCCTTTGGGCAGGTGTTGCCGCTGACCGTAATTTCGTCACCGCTTTCGGTCGCGACGAGCGAGCAACCGTTCGGGCAGACGATGCAGGTAAATTCTTTCGTCATTTCTTTGCCCTCCATATCTCCGCTTTAATAACATCACCCTTTTTGACACCGCTTAAATCGACGACTATTCGCTCCATTTCAGGCGGGCGAAGGTGACGGTACTTTTTATGGAAGACCTCTTTTCCGTTTGACGTCAAAACAACCTCGGCGTTTTCGAGCACCTCGCGGCTGCGGAAAAAAACGACCGTTTTGTCTCGCTTCGCGTTGACGTCAAGCTTTGACGGAACAAGATAAAGAAAATTCTCGTCAGTCGCAAGGTCGATTAGCTCCCTTTTCTTTTCCTCGTAATGTGCCGCCGCAAGCCCTGCACTCTCGCCGCTTTCGCTGACGTAATCGACAAGGTCATTGACGTGAAGCGCGTTTCCGCAGACGTACGCGGCGTCAACCATTGTCATATAATTCTGGTCGCAAAACGCTCCCTTTGTCCTTTTGTCAAGCGGTATCGAAAGGCTTTCGGCAAGCTCGTTTTCGGGAATTAATCCAACCGAAAGGATAAGCGCGTCGCATTCGATTGTCTGCTCGGTTCCCGCTATGGGTTTCATCTTTTCGTCGACCTCGCTTATTGTTACCGCTTCCAAACGGTCGTCGCCGAAAACCCTCGTTACGGTGTGAGAGGTATAAAGCGGTATATCGAAATCGTTAAGGCATTGAGCAATATTCCGTGAAAGTCCGCTTGGTGTCGGCTTCGCTTCATATACCCCCACGACCTTAGCGCCCTCAAGAGTAAACCGCCGCGCCATAATAAGTCCGATATCGCCCGAGCCTAAAATTACGCACCTTTTCGTCGGCATTTCGCCGAGAATATTTATATAATACTGCGCCGTACCCGCCGTAAATATGCCCGCGGGGCGGGTGCCCATTATACTGACCTGCCGCGCCGTTCTCTCGCGGCAGCCCGTTGAAAGCACAAGCGCCTTGGACGTAACCGTTCGCATACCCGAACGGGTCACAAGGGTTAGATAAAACGCGCCGTCCTTCTTTTCTATTCGTGTAACGAAGGTTAGCAGCGACCTTTCAACCGACGAGCATTCAACCTCGCGCACAAATCGCGCCGCATATTCGCAGCCGCTCAGCTTTTCGCCGAAGCGGATAAGTCCAAAGCCATCGTGAATACATTGTTTAAGTATGCCGCCCATTCGCGCCTCGCGCTCAATCAGAAGCACCTTCTTTTTTTCCTTGTCCGCCGAAAGCGCGGCGGCAAGTCCCGCAGGTCCCGCTCCGATAATCGCAACGTCATAATCGGTCATTTTATTTTGCCCCCTTGCTTTCGCCAAAAAGGATAACGCTTTTTTCGTTCGCTTTCTTCACTTCGCAAAGCGGCTCTCCCTTTTCCTCGGCAATTATCCTCGTCACAAGCGGTCCGCAAAAGCCGCCCTGACACCGTCCCATTCCCGGACGAACCCGACGCTTTACCCCGTCGACCGTGTCGCAGGGTACGCTTCGGTGAAGCGCGGCGACTATCTCGCCCTTGCTTATCTCCTCACAGCGGCAGACAATTTCGCCAAAATCGGGGTTTTCGATTATAAGTCGCTCCCTTACCTTGTCGGGAAGCGAAGCAAGACGGGGTATTCCCTCTCGCTTGCTATTATACTCTTTGTTGATATTTATGGTTTTTATTCCGTTTAGTATATCGACGCAAAGCTTTTCAATATCCAGCGCAATCGCGGGCGCGGCGGTAAGTCCGGGCGACTGTATACCCGCGGCGTGGACAATATTGCTTGTCCTGCGCCCCTTTTCAACTATAAAATCCTCTTCAAAGGTGGCGGCTCTCGTGCCGGAAAAATACGTTATTATGTCGCTTTGCGAAAGCGCAGGCGCTACGCCCTTTTGCTTATTAAATACACCCGCTATGCTTTCTATATCGGCACAAACGTCCTCTTTCAAATAGGTTTCAATCGCATTCGGCCCGACCAAAACGTTTCCGTCGACCGTGCTGACTACTCCGCCGCCCTTGGTGTGCGCCTTTTTGCTTTGGGTTCCGATGCGGGAATAGAAGGTGTTGACAAGAAATTTTGCTTTTTTGTCAAGAATGGAGTTGGTTCCTTTTCTCGGATGTATGGAAAAAAAGCGGTCTTCCGCCATTTTAGCTATCTCTTCCGAAAAGACCCCCGCGGCGTTGACGATGACAGAAGGATAGACCCTTCCCCTGTTGGTTTCGACCGAAATTATTTTTCCGTCGACGACCTCCATAGAAAGCGCCGCCGTATTTAAGAAAAGCCGAGCGCCGTTGTCGACCGCGTTTTCGGCGTAGGCGATAGTCATATTGTATGGGCAGACTATTCCTCCCGTCGGAAAATAGATGCCGCAGTTCATTTCCTTCGATACGTTCGGCTCAATTTCAAAAAGCTTTTTCCTGTTCAAAACCTTCGTCCTGCCAAGCCCCATAAGCCGCCAATAGGGCTGAATTAGATACAAAAGCAAAATCGAGGCTTTATCCTTAAACATAAGTGTCTGACCCGTTCGCTTGAACTCGAAATCAAGCTCCTTTGAAAGGTCGTCGAACATACGGTTTCCGCGAAGGTTATATTTTTGCTTAAGCGTGCCCTTAACAAGGTCGACGCCGGGGTGAACGCAGCCGTCGTTTCGTCCTGACGCGCCGAGCGCGACGTCGTATCCCTTTTCGATAAGCATAACGTCGATATCCCATTTTGTAAGCTCACGCGCTATCGCCGAACCGACGACTCCGCCGCCAATAACTAATACATCGGGTCTTTCGCCGTCAATCGCACTGTCCTTTAAGGTCGGCAGCTTCATTTGCGGTATTTCGCCGCCCGTGAATTTAACGTCGTTTATAACGTGGAAACCGCTTTTACGGTCTGCCGCAAGAAGCCCCGCCCGCACAATATCCGACCAGTTGTCGCTTTCGCCCGTAAGGACTATGCCAATCCCGTCGAAGCTGACGTCGAATTGGGACAGCCCGTTTTTACTTAGTTTTTGCCTTATTTTATCTATATTCATAAAAATCAGCTCCGTTATATCGGTTATCATAGTTATTTTGCCTATAAACAATATACCACTTTTCCGCTTATTTGGGAATAGTCCATTATTATCCGACCACATTAAAACGCAAAAAATATTGTTTGACTTATATTTTATTATTCCCTATAATTCAAATATACAATAAACAAATTGATTTTGGAGGGTCCCATTAATGTCAAGCTTATTAGATACGCTTTTAAAACAGGTCATAACAACCGACACCGTCAAGACGCTCAGCGGAACAACCGAAGCCAAGCCCGCTCAGGTTGAAACCCTTCTTTCCGAAGCGGTTCCCGTCCTTGTCAGCGCGATGGCGGACAACGCGTCGAACAAAAAGGGTGCGGAATCCCTTAACAAGGCTCTCGACTCCCACGCGACCGACCTGTCGTCTGTCGGCGGTCTTCTCTCGCTGCTTACCGATTCGGACAGCTCGACCGACGGCGCGAAAATCCTTAAGAAAATTCTCGGTGAGGACGAGCCGAAGGTTGAAAAGAAGCTTGCTAAAAAATCCGGTCTTGATACCGAACAGGTCGTCACTATTCTTTGTGCCGTCGCCCCCATTATTTTAAGCCTTATCGGCAACACAAAGCAGCAGACCAACACCGGCTCCGACGCACTCGGCTCGCTTCTGACCACCCTTCTCGGCGGCAGCTCCTCCTCATCCTCTTCAAAAAAAGACGATGGCGACGCGACAGCAGAGCTTCTCGGTTCGGTTTTAGGCTCGCTTCTTAAATAAATTATTCGATTATTAGAAGGACGGTAATTACCGTCCTTTTTTGTTTTGCTGACAGTATCGAAAAAGCTCAAGTATTGTCTTAACGCCAAAAAGGTTGTAAAATATACGCATATGAACGCGAGGGGGAAACAGCTTTGGAAAAAAAGAAAAAGCGAGGGCTTGTTTCGGTTATTGCCGCCGTTGTGACGGTGACGCTTGCCTTTATTCTCTTTTCCCCGAGCTCCGCGAACGAGAAATTCGAGGCGGCTAACGCTTCTTATATAATTCAAACCGAGCAGGGCGATTTTATTCTCGGCGACGAGGATAAAAAAGCGGTCGCAAAGAGCCAAAGCGGAATTTCCCGCACGGCAAAATGGCTTATCCGCACCCTCAAAAGCCTTCTTGTCGGCGTCGTGCTTGCCGCGGCTTCGCTTTTGATAAAAGCGCTTGGCTCACTTATCGGGGCGGCCGTCGGAACCGGTGCGGGTGGCGTCGTCGGCTTTCTTCTTGCGGAATTTCTTCCCGTACTGTTTATGGTCGTGCTTGTCTTTTGTTTTCTTTTTAAATTACTCTTTCCCGACTACGACCTCAAAAGCTTTTTAACCTTTAAGAATATTGTAATTATGGCCGCAGGCTCTTTTTTCATTTCGCTGTGCAGCCGCGCTTCGCTCACACATATTGAAAACCGCATTCTGGCGTCGGAAATAAACCTTGTTGTTTCGGTCACGTTTATCGTGCTTATGTGGTATTTGTGCTTCTGCGGCACCCTTAAGTCAGCTCAAGGTCCGGTGAGCCTTCTTAAAACGAAGGGCGCGGCGGTTATGCTTTTGTGTCTTATCACGCTTACCGCGGCGGTCGGTCTTATTCAAATCGCGCTTGTAAACGCCGGGATTCCGCAGCAGACGATTGGTACATATTTCGACTGTGCGTGGTTCTGCTTTGTGCTCGTCAGTCTTGTCGCCTTCATAAGCCGTCATTCCAAAAAGAAATTTATCGAGATTAATAAAAATTAATCCCGCCGCGCTTCGCGTATAAAATAACATTTAAGTGCAAAGTGAACACGCAGAATTATGAACGATTTTGATTTACTCCTGTCCGACGTTATTCGTCAAGCGAAGGAAATCGGCATACCCGTCGGAGCAAATATACGTCCTCACGTTATAGTCAACACCCGCGCAAAAAAAAGATACGGATGCTGTATCAAAAGGGGCTTTGGTTTTACAATCGAGCTTTCCTCAATGCTTGCCGATGTTGACGAACGGCTCTGCCGCCAAACAATAGCTCACGAGGTGCTCCACACCTGCTTTGGCTGTTACAATCATCAGAGCCGCTGGAAATCCTACGCCGCGAGAATGCGTGCCGCCTACGGCTACGACATAAAGCGAACCGAAACTCCGTTTAATCTCGGCATTGACGAGAAGACGGCAAAAAAAGCCGTTCGCTACATAATAACCTGCGGAAAATGCGGCGCCGTTATCGAGCGTACGCGAGCGTCCAGACTTGTCAAGCAGCCGCAAAGCTACCGTTGCCGCTGCGGCGGAAAGCTCACGGTTTCACTCAACAAATAAAACCGCCCAAAGGGGCGGTTTTTCTTTATCTATCTTTCGGTCTGCGCCAAACGATATTGTACGATGTATTTTGAATTGGGGTTCTTTTCATAATAGGTCTTTTTCACCCTTTCGAGCACGGCCTTGCCCTGCTCGGCGTTGACAGCGGGAAGAAGTATAACGTACTGGGTCGGACTATACCTCGCAAGGGTGTCGTTACGTCTCATACCCTCCTGCATTATCTTTGACAGGTCGTTCATAATGTTGTTAAGCACAAGAGTGTCTATGGCTTCACCGTCGACGGCCTCAATGGTTACGAGGGCGACAAAAATCGGAATATTAAAGCGGCAAAGGTTGCGCTCGGTTATGCTGTAAATCTGTTTAAAAACGGAATAGTCGCAGCACTGCGCCCCCTGCCGAGGCTTTTCCTTAGCAAGCTCCGCCACGATTTCGTCCATTTCCTGCTCGATAACGTGCCGGCTGTTTATAAGCTTTTTGTAGTATTTTCGCTTGTCCTCGTCCGAACGCGTCTTTAGCGTCGTAAGGTTGAGGTCGCTTGAAATGGCATATTGCGCCGTCGCCTCTCGGTTTTTTCCAAGAGCTGTGAGCGAATCGATAAGCTCAAGATTGAAAAAGGATTCAAAGGTATCGATTTCGAGCACAGCGCGACAGATTTCGCATATCTCCTCGTATCTTTCCTCCGCATTCAAAAGTGTGACGTAATGATACGCCGCCTTTATGAACAGGTTGTGATAAAAAACGCTCTCCTTAACTATCCACGCCTGATTGTCGGTGTTCTGCTCGATGTCGCCCTCATAAAGCTTTCGCACACGGCTGAAGCTCTGCCTTGCCTCGTCGCAAAGGGTTGAGCTCGCAAGGATTACTTCGCACTCTTTTGCAAGCTCCTGCGTATCATATAAGCAGGGAATTGCGTCGTTCCACATATATCCGCGAAGCCTTGTTACGACGACGTTGGAAAGGGCGAAGGCGTCGAGGTCTTTGCGAAGTCTTGATATAAGGGTCTTGAGGGCGTTTTCGGGATTGGTATTATCTTCAGTCGCCCACACCGCGCCGTAAAGCTCGCTTGAGGAAACCTCGCGACCGCGGTTGACGATAAGATACTCAAGCAGCATCAGCTTCTTTCTCGAATCCCCAATACAGTCCACGATGTTTTTTCCGTCCTTGACTATGCGAAAGCCTCCAAGAAGGCAAACCTTAATCTGTTCCGTTATCTTCACCGCCCCGCTTCATATTTTGACACGTTATATTAACAAATTTACTACAAACGCGATTTTTTGTCAAAATTTTGTCACAGTTGTCGCTTTTTTGTCTTTAAAACTCCTTGCTTTATTGTCTTTTAAATAAGTATATGATAATATCTAAGAAGGTAAACGGCGAATTTTGGATTAAGGAGGTCATTAATCAATGCGACCTGTGAAATTTAAAAGCTTCGCTGTTTTTTGTTTATTTTTAATTATATTCTCCCTTTTTTTCGGCTGTACGCCGAACGAACCCGCGCCCGTGTCAGTCGGGCCTCCGGTCGTCGGGGACGAGCTTCGCAGCAGCACCGCGGTCGTCCACACGCCGAGCGCGCCCGAAACGAACGTGGTCGGAAACGACCTTGCGACGGTCGACCTGTCTAACATAAGTCAAGGGTATATAGGGGTTAAATATCTCGGTGAAAACGAAAAGGTTAAGCTTCAAATAACCAAGGAGAACGAAACTAAGTATACCTATAACATTAAAAAGGGTGATTATGATTTTTTCCCTCTTTCGCTCGGAAGCGGAAAATACACGATAAATCTATACGAAAATATAAAGGACACAAGCTATGCCCTCGCCTTCGGAACAGCCGTTGACGTCGCGCTCGCGAACGAATATCTTCCTTTTTTATATTCCAACCAGTATGTATGCTTCTCCGCCGACAGCGCAGCGGTTGCAAAGGGCGAGGAATTAGCGCGCGGCGCGTCCGACGAGCTCGGCGTGGTTGAGAACGTCTATGATTTCGTTATAAACAATATTTCCTACGATTACGACGAGGCGGAAAACGTCGCCTTTGACTATCTTCCAAACGTTGACGAGGTGCTTTCGACAGGGAAAGGCATTTGCTTTGATTACGCCGCGCTTATGGTGGCTATGCTCCGTTCCCAGAACATACCGACAAGGTTGGTCGTCGGTTACGCAGGGGAAGCCTATCACGCTTGGATAAGCGTTTATATCGAAGGAGTCGGCTGGGTAAACGGCATCATTCGCTTTGACGGAAAAGAGTGGGTTCGTATGGACCCGACCTTTGCCGCGTCGAGCGGCAATGCGAACAAGTATATCGGCGACGGAGTCAACTACGCCGATATGTATTTTTATTGATAACAACGAGGGGTATATTGAATGAGTAAACTAAAGAAGCTTTCGAACCTTGAGCTTTCAAACTTTTTTGTTGAGCTCGCTATGCTGACAAAGAGCGGAATGACGGTTTTCGAATCGCTTTCGCTTATGAAGGACAGCACCGACATAAAAAGCGAGAAGGATTTTTTCGAACCGCTTATTAACGTAACGTCTAATGGGAAAAATCTTTCGGTCGCGCTGAAGGAAAACGAAAGCTTTCCGAACTACGCGGTAAAGATGACCGAAATCGGTGAAAAGACGGGGCACTCCGATTCTGTTTTCAAGGCTCTTGGCGCTTACTATAAGCAAAGCGACGAGCTCGCTGAGAGCATAAAATCAGCCGTCGCCTATCCGATAGTTATGCTAATCATTATTCTCGCCGTTATCTTTGTGCTTTTTACCCTCGTTATGCCCGTTTTCAACCGGGTATTCACCTCGCTCGGCGCGGGAAGCGCCCAGCTTTTGAACAAGCTTTTGAACACGGGTTACGTTCTCAACGTTATCGCGCTCGTGCTTGGCGGCGCGGTTGTGCTTGTTCTTCTCTTCTTCGTGATTTTAAGCGCGACAAAATACGGGCGTGCGAGGCTTGACAACCTGTTTAACAATTCCCTTGTTACCCGAAGCCTTTCCGAAAAGCTTTCGGCACACCGCTTCGCCTATGCGATGTCGGTTATGCTTTCGGGCGGTCTATCCTTTGACGCGGCAATCGAGCTGACACTTGATATTATCAAGAACAAGCACGTTTTAGCGAAAATCAAAAAGCTTCGCTATCTTCTCGACAGCGGGGAAAGCTTTTCCGACGCCGTTTTTAAAAGCGAAATTTTCGAATCGTCCTATACGGGTATGATAGCCGCCGCCGTTCGCGTCGGTCAGATTGACTCAACCCTTATGGTCGTCGCCGAACGATACGAAGAAAACGTAAAGAAAAAGATTTTTTCGGTTGTTTCGGCGGTCGAGCCGGCGCTTGTCACCGTTCTTTCGGTTATCGTCGGGCTTGTGCTTATGTCGGTCGTCGTTCCGCTTATCGGAATTATGACGACAATGATTTAGGGTGATTTTTGTGAAAAGAAGCTTCTTTCAACATAAAAACAGAAACACGGCAAAGAGCGTTATCCTCTCTGTGCTCGTCGCGGCGGCGGTTCTTGTGACGGCGAAGGTTTCGCTTTCGGGCTTCTCGTCTCGGGTTGACGACCAAAGCCTTGAATTCGCCAAAAACAGCGTTTCGCGCTCGGTCGTGCTGTGCTACGCCACCGAAGGGGTCTACCCGGAAAGCCTTGATTATTTGGAAGCGAATTACGGGCTCGTGCTCGACCGCGAGGCGTATATCTATCACTACGAGCCTCTTGGCGGAAACCTTTTTCCCCAGATTATGATTATTAAAAATCCGTCAAACAGCTAAGGAAAAACAATGACAGAAAAAAGAGCCTCATTTTTTAAAACAGCCGCGATAATACTTCTTATCTGCGTTTTCGCCGCGAGCGCCCTGCTCACGGCGGTATTAAGCGCGGGCGTATTCAACAGCATATCGGACAGGTCTAATAAAGGTTATTTTATGCGAACCAACCTTCTTTACATAGAGCAGAAAATTCGCGCCTACGACGACGGCACGGGCATTCGCGTCGATAGCTTCGGTGGCAGCGACGCCCTCGTTTTTGTTGAAGATGTTAACGGCACGGCCTATGAAACGTGGGTCTATGTCGATAATGGCGAGCTGTCGGAGGTTACCGTCAAAAGCAAAGGCGACGTAGTAAGCGGCGCGGGACAGCCGATTAATCCCGTCGACTCGCTAAGTGTGGAAAAGAAAAACGGCGGACTTTATAAAATCACCCTTACTGACGACAAGGGCGATTGCTCGTCGGCGACCGTTTTCGTTCGCACCGAAAAAGAGGAGGGCTCGCTATGACGAACGACAAGTCGCGGCTCTTTTTAATCGAATTCATATGCACGCTGGTCGTCTTCTGCGTGGCGACGGCGGTCTGCTCGGGCATACTCGCCGCGGCACATAACAAGAGCCGTGAAAGCAATCTGCTTGACAACGCCGCGCTTCTCTCGTCGTCGATTATCGAAACGCTTAAGGCAAATGACGGAGACCTTAACTCCGTCGCCGCTTCGTTGGGCGGAAGGGTTAACGAAAACGAGCTTCATATTTATTACGACACGGATTTCGTTGAAGCCGAAAAGGACGACTTTGCGTATGAGCTTATAGCTGCCCTTTCGGGTGAACGGCTTGTTAACGTCAACGTCAGACTTACCGACGCCGAAAAAAATGAGCTCTACTCCCTTTCCTCCTCACTCATAGTTTTAAAAGGAGGCGAAGAAAATGAATAACGACAAAAAGGTCGTAAGCGTTGGTACCGTTTCGGTTTTCCTCGTTATGATTGTTCTTGTTTTCGTCACCTTCTCGCTTTTATCACTTACCCTTGCTTCAAGCGACCTTAAGCTTTCGACGAAAAGCCTTTCCGCCACGAGCGATTATTACAAGGCTGATTCACTCGCGCAAAAGCGTATTTATAACAGCATAACCCTCGCTGAGCGAAACGGGATTTCCGCCGCCGCGAAGAGCATAAATGAAACCGACTTTCCCTGCTCGTCTTCCGACAATTCGCTTTTGCTTTCCTTCAGCGTTCCCGTGAACGACAAGCTTTGTCTTTATGTCGAAGCCGACGTCCTTTTTTCGGACGGGGCCGCAAGTAAAATAGATATTTTACGCTGGCAGTGCGCCGCGAAGAATGAATAGGAGAAAAAATATGGACCTTAACTTATTTTTAAAAGACTCGGTCGAAAAGGGCGTTTCCGATATCTTTATCGTCGCGGGCAAACCCCTTTGCTACAAGGTCGGAAGCCATATCGAAACAGTTGGTGACAGCCGTCTTTCACCAAGCGAAACGAACACGCTCATAACCGCAATATATGAAATGGCGAACCACCGAAGCACCGACCGCCTTTTCAAAAACGGCGACGACGATTTTTCCTTTTCACTTGTCGGCGTCTCACGCTTCCGTGTAAGCGCATATAAGCAGCGCGGTTCCCTCGCGGCGGTTATCCGCGTCGTAGCGCTTACCCTCCCCGAGCCGGAAAAGCTTCATATTCCGAAATACGTTCTCGACCTCGCTGACATTCCCCGCGGAATGATACTTGTTTCGGGCCCTTCAGGCAGCGGTAAATCGACCACTCTCGCCTGCCTTATCGACATAATCAACGAAACCCGTTCGGGACATATAATCACCCTTGAGGACCCGATTGAATATCTTCACCCGCACAAGTCCTCGATAGTAAGTCAGCGCGAAATAGAAATGGACACCGTAAGCTATCCGTCGGCTCTTCGCGCCGCCCTTCGGCAAAATCCCGACGTTATACTTATCGGGGAGCTTCGCGACCCCCAATCCATTGCAATCGCCCTAACCGCCGCTGAGACGGGGCATCTCGTTATCTCGACCCTTCACACCCTCGGCTCGGCAAACAGCGTAGACAGGCTTGTGGACGCCTTTGAGCCAAGCCAACAGACGCAGGTTCGTATGCAGCTTTCCATGGTGCTTCAAGCCGTCGTTTCCCAACAGCTTATTCCGACGACAAGCGGCGACGTTATTCCAGCTTTTGAGGTTATGCTTTGCAACAACGCAATAAGAAATATGATACGTGACGGAAGAACCCACCAGATTGATTCGGTGATTTTCTCGGGTTCATCGTCCGGCATGGTGAGCATGGACACCTCGCTTATAGAGCTGTACAAAAAGGGCATAATAACTGCGCAGGAGGCGGAGCTTCGAAGTCTTTCGCCCGAGCAGGTCGTTCAAAAACTTCGCGAAATAAAATAACACGGAGCCTGTAAATGACAATAACCACATTAATTTTGCTTTGCTTCAAGATTTTTTTCTGCCGTATTCTCGACGTAACCCTCGGAACGGTACGTCAGGTACTGACAATAAAGGAACAGCCTGTCGTCGCCTCTCTCATCGGTTTTTGCGAGGTCACGATATGGTATCTTGTCGTGCGCGAGGCAATTAATTCCGACGCAAGCATATATACCGCCCTGTCGTATGCCGCGGGCTTCGCGACGGGAACCTTTCTCGGCGGAATAATCGCGAAACGATTCGTTAAGGTGAAAATCTGCACGCAGGTCGTGACGAGCGAACGGGACAACAGCATCGTCGAAACTATCCAGACCGCGGGCTTTGGGGTATCCGTAGTTAACGTAAACGGTTCAAAATTCGCTGAGGAAAAATACCTTTTAATAATCGAAACCAACGGCTCGCGTCTGAAGGAGCTTAAAGCGCTTATCAATCGGCTTGACGAAAAAGCGTTTATCTTCGTTCAGGAAAGCAAGCATGTCGTCAACGGTTTTATTAAATAGCTTAACGCCCAAGACAAAAAGTCTTGGGTGTTTTTTATAGAAAAAACGGGCTCAGTCGCTTGACCGAGCCCGCCGTTTTTAGTCTATGAAAATCTTTTCGGTGCTTGTCGTTCCGTCGCTCGCCTTAACCGTAACAATGAGATAGTCGCACAACCCGCTGTTCTTCAAGCTGTGGTAGTTGACCGTCACGTCGTTGCCCTTTGACTTCACGTTCAAAAGCGCGCTTATAAAATTGCTTGTTGAAAGGACGTAGGTTCCGTTGTCCGCCTGCGTGACCTTGCCGCCGAAGGAATAGCTGACGTCGCTTATCGCCGTACCGGCAACCTTCGCGTCTGCATTCTCGGACGCTATGGCGTATATGGGATTTGAGCTTGCGTATCCTGCGCCCGTTCCCTTAGTGGAGCTCTCGGTCGTAACATCGAAGATGTAATACTCGTTCGGATTGACGGTAAGCTCAATGTTTTTAGAGAAGGTATATACGCCCTGTCCGCTCAAATCCTCCTCATAAACAACCTCGCTCGGTATGTCGTTCTTATCATGAGTTACAAAATATTTCGTAAGCTTAACGCTTGTTATGGCATGGTCGTCGGTCGCGTACATATTGGCGATGGTGCTTGCGCCCTCAATCGTTGTGAAATCCTCGCCCATATTTGCGCCGCCAAGCTTAAACGAAAGCTCGGGTCCGTTCGAGAAGAAAAAGTCGCCGCTCTTTATCATGTTGTACACGGCATTTTCCGAAAGTCCGTTCATCTTTCCCTTTATGAAGGAGGTTCCGACGTCGTCGGGAACTACGCTTCCGCTTGACGCTGTGGCAAAGACCTTTTCGTTTCCGAATGTGCTGAACAGCTTCCAAACGTTAAACGCAACCTTAGTTTCCATTCCGTCCGGAATATAAGGGTAATTAGACGTCATAACCTCCATACCCGAAATTCCGTAGAGCGTTTTTGACATACTAATCGATTCGCTTATATCATATTCATTTCCATAGAAGAAGGGAAGAACAGATACTCCGCCGCCCTCAAGAACCTCGTCAACCGCCTGCTGGTAGGTCCACTGTGGGTGATACTGAATAGTCATAAATACGGTATTAGGAATGATATCTGTGCCTAACGCAAGTACATATCTTCCCGGTATACCGTCAGGCTCAACTTTCTTTTCAAGACAGACCGAGCAAAGCTGGTGGCTCTGACCTCCGCCGTAATAGCTGTTAAGCTGGACGAAGCCCGTTTTGGTTCCCGTAAGCGCTTCGATTTCCTGCGACGAAAGGGGGCTTTCCTTTACGTTCGTCGTGTTTGAAGCAATAAAGCTCATTCCGTTTTTATAGCCATAGGTTATGTTGTCCTCGCGCGTCGCCGCGTCGCTCGTATGCGTGTCAAGGTCGCCCGCGTAGTAGCCTTCGCCCGCAACGTCGACATATGCGCTTTCCGCCTTAACCAAAAGCGTACCGCCCGACACGCCGTAACCGGTTATTCTCGCTCGTCCGCCATATGCGGCGATAACGGGAACCTCAATCGTCATACTCTCGCCCGCGCCAAGCGAATTCACCTTAAAGGACTTGTCGCCCGTAATAACAAGGTTTGATGAGGTCATATTAACGGTGACGCCGTTCGCGGTTTCCGAACCGACGTTCGTAAGTGTTACAGGCACCTTAAGCTTCGAGCCCGCAAGAATTATTCCGCTGTCCTGTTTATGCGCCGTTCCGTTGAGATAGCGCGCATTTATGTGGCTATCGTCGGCACATTCGCTCCATGTAAGCGCCGTAGCGGGAGCTTCAACATAAACCGTACAGTCGCTAAAGCTTACGCCGTTCATATTCGCCGTCTTGCTTGCGCCAAGAAGCGCCGCAGAGCCGCCTGAAAACGTAAGTGTATTTCCACCGCAGTCATAATTAACAAGCGGAAGGGTGGCAAAACCTCCGAAATCGGAGTTTATATCGACCGTCATGCTTGTTTCAATTTTTATTGTGTCTCCCGACTGAAGCGCGGGGTGCTTAAGATATTTAACCAGTTTTTCCGCGCTGTCGACCGAATACGTCGTGTTGCCCGTTCCGCCCGAAAGAGGAATAATTCCGAAAACAAACAGTGAGCTTGCGATTATACCAAGCGCGATAATAAGCGCGATAACCTTAATCGCTGTGCCCTTTTTCTTGCCTGTTTTCTTTGTTTTTTTATCAGCCATTTTTCTACTCTTCTCTTCTTTTTGTTTGTTGGTTTTGATACTCTGCTTGATTGTTTCAAACGCCGAGTCAAATTCTTCAACATTCTGTGTCTCTATTGGTTTCTGCCTTGGACTAGTCGTTTCCTTCTCCTCGACGGGAAAATCGGTCGCTTTGACATTTTCCTTTTTTGTTGCTGATGTATCATAAATTATGTCAGCCGTCGCGGGTTCTCGATTTCCGCTCGTTTCATATGAGAACCGTTTAAACTCGCTCAAAATATACATCTCCTTTGTCCATTCGCATATATTGACATAATATCAAATTATCAGCGCAATTTCAACTTTTTGAAGCCTATGCGGATAATTAAATATCGTTGAATAGCCTTTGGGCTGCACCTTTTAATTATAAAAGCGTTATGTCGCTTTAGTATAATTTATAACCCTCATAAATATCTTTATAAAAACAAAAAGCCCCGCCGATTGGCGGAACCTCTGTTTTGGCGCCCACTGTTGGACTCGAACCAACGACCCTGCGGTTAACAGCCGCATGCTCTACCAACTGAGCTAAGTAGGCATATTAAATTTCGATACTATTTAAACTCTGTCGATACACTTTTGCACGACGTTGTCGCACGCATGCTCATCTTCGGGCTAAGTGCCGCCTTCGGCGGTTGCCCTTCGAAACACCGTTCTGCGGAACGGCGTACCAACTTAAGCTATGTAGGTATATTAAATTGGGATACTATTTAAACTCTGTCGATACACTTTTGCACGACGTTGTCGCACGCATGCTCATCTTCGGGCTAAGTGCCGCCTTCGGCGGTTGCCCTTCGAAACACCGTTCTGCGGAACGGTGTACCAACTTAAGCTAAGTAGGCATATGTAAAATTGGTGACCCGTGGGAGAGTTGAACTCCCGATTGAGGCGTGAGAGGCCTCCGTCTTAACCACTTGACCAACGGGCCATGTACTCGCCCTTTGATGTGTCAAAGGGCGCACGTCGTTTTGGTGCACCAACAGGGATTCGAACCCGGGACACCCTGATTAAGAGTCAGGTGCTCTACCAACTGAGCTATTGGTGCATAAATATAGGGGACAGCTGAAATGTTTCGAGTGGTATATTACGAAAGAGCCAGCACCTACCTATCTTCCCGGGTCGTCACCAACCAAGTATTTTCGGC
>CAYWQL010000022.1:0-25561 GCA_964460755.1 uncultured Oscillospiraceae bacterium
GCTGCCGAATTGACGAGCTTCAAAAGGGGCTCGCAGGCAGCCTTGGGAGTGTACTTCAATATTGCGATAGCCTTGTCGAGCTTCTGTCCGCGAATTAAATCGAGAACAATCTGAACCTTTCTCGGCGCTATACGGCAATACCGTAAAAATGCCTTAGCTTCCATGTTACTTTCCCCTTCCTTATTTAGTCGTCTTTGCGCCCGCGTGACCGCGGAACAATCTTGTGGGAGCGAACTCTCCGAGCTTATGTCCGACCATATCTTCGGTGATATAGACAGGAACGTGCTTGCGTCCGTCATGTACCGCGAAGGTATGTCCGACAAAATCGGGGAATATCGTGGAGGAGCGACTCCATGTTTTTAAAACGCGCTTTTCGCTGTTCTTGTTCATTTCCTGAACTCTTTTCAAAAGAGCGGGTTGAACAAAAGGTCCTTTTTTTACGCTTCTACCCATTTTGTTACGCCTCCTTCTTAACCGTTACGGCGCTTGACAATCATCTTGTCAGAGCGGCTGTGTTTTGCTCTGGTCTTATAGCCAAGAGCGGGTTTGCCCCACGGGGTGACGGGTCCGGGACGTCCAACAGGGGACTTTCCTTCACCGCCGCCGTGCGGGTGGTCGTTCGGGTTCATAACTGAACCGCGAACCGCAGGACGAACGCCCATATGGCGCTTACGTCCCGCCTTGCCAAGGTTTACATTGGCAAAGTCGGTATTGCCGACCTGACCAATCGTCGCGTAGCAGATAACGGGAACATTGCGAAGCTCGCCGCTCGGAAGACGTACGAGAGCGTACGAGCCCTCCTTCGCCATAAGCTGAGCCATGTTGCCCGCGCTTCTTACTAACTGCGCGCCCTTACCGGGATACAACTCAATGTTGTGAATAAACGTACCGATTGGGATATTTGTGAACGGAAGCGCGTTGCCCGGCTTGATGTCCGCGTCAGGTCCCGACACAACCGTGTCGCCAACCTTGAGGTCAACCGGGGCGATGATGTAACGCTTCTCGCCGTCTTCATACTGAAGAAGAGCGATATGTGCGCTTCTGTTGGGGTCGTACTCAAGAGTAGCGACCGTTGCGGGAATACCTGTCTTATCGCGTTTGAAATCGATTACACGGTATTTCTGGCGGTTTCCGCCGCCCTTGTGACGAACGGTGATACGTCCGGTGTTGTTGCGTCCGCTGTTTTTCTTCAACGGCTCAAGCAAACTTTTCTCCGGGCCGTCCTTCGACAAACCCGAATAGTCGGTTACGGTCATACCGCGGCGACCAGGGGTTGTCGGCTTAAACTTTTTAATAGCCATTTCCTTTATTCTCCTTATGAGCTTTGCGGGAGAAGGTATTCTCCCATACTACGCCCATGCCGTTTCGGCTCTGGGCTTTTGCTTCTTCAATATATAACCTATATTAATATAATACTAATTGATTAGGTCATACTCTCGAAGAAGGCGATACCCTTGCTGTCCGCTGTGAGGGTAACGATAGCCTTTTTCCACGATGCTGTATAGCCGGAATGGTTTCCCTGACGTCTGAGCTTTCCGTTTATGCTCATCGTGTTGACCTTGCATACCTTTACGTCGAAAAGAGTTTCGACCGCGTTGGCGATTTCAATCTTTCCCGCATCCTTCGCAACCTTGAAGGTGTACTTCTTCATTGCGATTTGGGACATGCTTCTCTCGGTAATTACGGGAGCGAGGATTATGTCTTGTGCTGTCTTAATCATTTCGCATAAACCTCCTCAATCTTCTTTATTGCGTCCTTTGTGACGATGAACTTTCCGCTGTTAAGTATGTCGTACACGTTGATGGTGTTGACAAGTGCGGTCTTGCAGCCTTCGATATTAGCCGAGCTCTTGATAACGAACTCGTTTTTCTCGGGCATAACTATCATCGCCTTGCGGTCTGCGCCAAGCGCCGTTAACATCGCGGTCATCGTCTTTGTTTTGTACTCGTCAAGCTTGATGTTGTCAACGACAACGAGCTCGCCAGACTGAGCCTTGGACGATAACGCCGAAATCATTGCGAGGCGTCTGACCTTTTTGTTTAACGACATTCTGTAATCGCGGGGCTTGGGGCCAAGCGCGATACCGCCGTGTGTCCACTGGGGACTTCTTGTCGAGCCCTGACGAGCGCGACCCGTTCCTTTTTGCTTGAACGGTTTTTTACCGCCGCCCGCAACCTCGCTGCGAGTTTTGGTAGACTGTGTGCCCTGACGTTGATTTGCAAGGTAGTTGATAACCGCCGCGTGCATAACAACCGAGTTGGGCTTGATACCGAATACGGCGTCCGAAAGCTCTATCGAAGATACCTCTTTGCCCGCCATATCGTAAACTTTTAGCTTAGCCATTGATATATCCTCCTTTACGCTTTCTTAACGCTGTTGGTGATGCAGATTATTCCGCCCTTGGGACCGGGAACCGCTCCGCGAATGGCAATAAGATTATTTTCTGCGTCAACCTTTACGATTGTGAGGTTCTGAACCGTTACTCGCTCAACACCGAGGTGTCCGGGGAGCTTCTTGCCCTTCGGTACTCTTGAAGGGTCGGAAGCCGCGCCGTTTGAGCCCGCGTGACGGTGGACAGGACCTGTACCATGTGTGTCCTTAAGGCTGTGCATATTGTAACGTTTAATAACGCCCGCCGTGCCCTTACCTTTGCTCGTTCCGACTACGTCGACGATATCGCCGATTTCGAACGAGTCCGCTTTAACTATGTCGCCGACCGAATAATTGTCGGCGTCTTGGAACTGAAACTCGCGAAGGAATTTTTTGAAAGCGACGTCCGCTTTTTCGAAGTGGCCCTTCATAGGCTTGTTTGTTCCTTTTACCGTAGCGTCGCCAAATCCAAGCTGTACCGCAGAATAGCCGTCGTTCTCAACGGTCTTCTTCTGAACTACTACGCAGGGACCCGCTTCTAATACGGTTACCGGCACGACCTTAGCATTTTCATCAAATATCTGTGTCATTCCGATTTTCTTTGCGATGATTCCTTTTTGCACTGTTTATATCCTCCTTGTAGGTTATTGGTTGGTTCTTTTGAACCAACTTGACCCGTAGCGGCGTTCTTTGATTAAAGCTTAATCTCGATATCGACGCCTGCGGGGAGCTGAAGACTTGTCAACGCTTCAACCGTCTTGTTGCTCGGCTTGATGATGTCAATAAGTCTCTTGTGGGTTCTCATCTCGAACTGTTCACGGGAATCCTTGTACTTGTGAACGGCGCGAAGAACGGTTACGATTTCCTTGTCGGTCGGAAGAGGTATCGGTCCGCTTACGCGGGCGCCTGTGCGCTTCGCGGTGTCGACGATTGTCTCCGCCGCCTTGTCAACCTGCTCGCTGTCGTAGCCTTTGATTCGAATCCTGATTTTTGTCTGGACTGCCATATTACGCCTCCTGTATATTTTTCGGCGAACGATTTTCAACACCGAGCCGTGCGTATCTTGCCATCTCATTTGAAAATCCGGTAATACCTTCAGCTTGAAAGTGTTCCCGGCGCCGCCTACCGAAGTAGACCTGCTGTTTCAAAAGCGACAGCGGATGACCGTAGCCATCATATCATACAGCTGATATTGAGTTTCGCCCGTGTTCTTTGACTCGGACATACTCGGCGGAAATTACCCGTATTTTTCAACGGCAACCTCCCGCGTCAATGCATATCGTCGCAGCCACCCGAACAGTATATCAAAAAACCCCTGCAAAAAGCAAGGGTTTTTAAAAAATAATTTATATTATTTTTTTATATATAATATATACACCATAAAGGCTTAATAGGCCTTACCCCAATAAATCATTTTTTTCGCGGGCTTACCGCAAACCGGGCAGACGTCGCTGAGATTTTCCTGTTCAAAGGGCATACAACGAGAGGTTATCTCGAGCTCCTCTTTCAGCTTAACCTCGCAAGCCTCGTCGCCGCACCACATTGTTTTATAGAAGCCCTGCTCTTTTTCTGACGTCGCTTTAAGCTCGTCAAAGCTCGTGCAGGTATAGGTTCTGTTCTTTCGGTTGACGAGCGCGCGCTCATAAAGGTTTTTCGAAAGGGCGTTGAGCTGCTCCGATATTTTTGTTTCGACCTCGTCGAGCGAAACAACCGTCTTTTCGCCCGTGTCGCGTCTTACCAAGACGCAGTTGTTGCTTTCAAGGTCGCGCGGTCCAAGCTCAAGACGAAGAGGAACGCCCTTCATCTCATATTGCGCGAACTTCCAGCCGGGCGAGTTGTCCGACGCGTCGAGCTTAACACGAAGACCCGCCGCTTTAAGGCGCTGCGCAAGCTTTTCGCTCGCCTCGGTCACGCCCTGCTTGTGCTGGGCTATGGGAACGACGACCACCTCGATAGGAGCGACGCAGGGGGGCAAAATAAGCCCGTTATCGTCACCGTGGGTCATTATGATAGCGCCGATAATTCTTGTGCTCACGCCCCAAGAGGTCTGGAAGGGGTGCTTGAGCGTATTGTCGCGCGCGGTGTATGTAATATCAAAGGCCTTGGCGAAGCCGTCGCCGAAATAGTGCGATGTACCGCTCTGGAGGGACTTCCCATCGTGCATCATCGCCTCGATTGTATAGGTTGCCTCGGCTCCCGCGAATTTTTCTTTATCGGTCTTCCGTCCGCAAACAACGGGTATCATAAGATATTCCTCGCAGAAACGACGATAGACGTCGAGCATCTTCAAGGTTTCTTCCCTCGCCTCCTCAGACGTTTCGTGCATGGTGTGACCCTCCTGCCACAAAAACTCCCTTGAGCGAAGGAAAGGGCGGGTCGTCTTTTCCCAGCGCACGACCGAGCACCACTGATTGTAGAGCTTCGGAAGGTCGCGATAGGAATGGATAATATGCTGATAATGCTCACAGAAAAGAGTTTCGGACGTAGGTCTTACGCAAAGGCGTTCCTGAAGCTCCTCGGCGCCTCCGTGGGTAACCCAAGCGACCTCGGGCGCGAAGCCGACGACGTGGTCCTTCTCCTTTTGCAAAAGCCCTTCCGGTATGAACATGGGCATATATACGTTTTCGTGTCCCGTTTCCTTAAACATACCGTCGAGAATTTTTTGAACGTTTTCCCATATAGCGTAGCCGTAAGGTCGCAGAATCACGCATCCCTTCACGGAGGAATAATCAACGAGCTCCGCATTAATGACGATATCGGTATACCAGCGCGCGAAATCTTCGTTAATCGGCGTAATTGCCTCAACTTGTTTTTTGTCGTTTGCCATAACTCTGCTTCCTTTCAAAAAGTTTTTATACTCACAAAAAATGCGTGTTCTTTATTATAGATTAAAAGACCGCAAAAAAAAAGACCTTTCGGTCTTTTTTTTACTTTTCTTTACTTAGATATTTGACTCGATGTACTTTACGAGGTCATCAACAAGCTTGATGTTCTCAATTTCTTCATCGGGGATTTCGATATCAAACTCCTCTTCGAGCGACATAATGAGGTCAACTACGTCGAGAGAATCCGCTCCCATGTCGTCGACTATGCTGGATTCGAGTGTAACAGAGTCCTCCGCTAAATCGAGCTGGTCACAAAGCATTGTGCGTATTTTTTCGAATACCATATTGAAAATTTCTCCTTGTCTTTACGACTTGATTTCTTCAATATTATATACTATGTTTTCTCTATGTTGTCAATATATTTTCCAAAAATAAATAATTATGCGTATTGTTCACAGATATTTGCGCTATTTTTATGCAGGTTGCAGTAAAAGCGGGCGAAAAAAATCCCCGACCTTAAAGGTCGGGGATTTTTAATAAAGCTAACTGATATTAAAGCTGAGGACCTGCGGAAACAAGAGCCTTGCCTGCCGCGTTGCCTTCGTATTTGCCGAAGTTCTTTACGAAGCGCTGTGCCAAATCCTTTGCCTTTACGTCCCACTCGTCAGCGGACGCATATGTGTCGCGGGGGTCAAGAATGCCTGTGTCAATGCCCGCAAGCTCGGTCGGTACTTCAAGGTTAAAGTAAGGAATTGTCTTTGTCGGAGCCTTGGCGATATCGCCGTTAAGGATAGCGTCAATTATTCCGCGCGTGTCGCGAATGGATATGCGCTTGCCTGTGCCGTTCCAGCCTGTGTTAACAAGATACGCCTTCGCGCCGTTCTTCTTCATCTTCTTTACGAGCTCTTCGGCATACTTTGTCGGATGAAGCTCGAGGAACGCCTGACCGAAGCAGGCGGAGAAGGTCGGTGTGGGCTCGGTTATTCCGCGCTCGGTTCCCGCAAGCTTCGCGGTAAATCCGGACAGGAAATAATACTGCGTCTGCTCGGGAGTAAGGATAGAAACAGGGGGAAGCACACCGAATGCGTCGGCGGAAAGGAAGATAACGTCCTTCGCCGCAGGAGCGGACGAAACAGGACGAACGATTTTCTCGATGTGGTTAATCGGATAAGAAACGCGGGTATTCTCGGTTACGCTCTTGTCGGCAAAATCAATTTTGCCGTCCTTGTCGAGCGTTACGTTTTCAAGAAGAGCGTCGCGCTTAATGGCGTTATATATGTCAGGCTCGGAATCCTTATCGAGGTTGATAACCTTAGCGTAGCAGCCGCCCTCAAAGTTGAAGACGCCGTTGTCGTCCCAGCCGTGCTCGTCGTCGCCGATAAGAAGGCGCTTCGGGTCGGTTGAAAGCGTCGTTTTGCCCGTTCCTGAAAGTCCGAAGAAAATAGCGGTGTTCTTTCCGTTCATATCTGTATTCGCGGAGCAATGCATGGAAGCAATGCCCTGAAGCGGCAGATAGTAGTTCATCATCGAGAACATACCCTTTTTCATTTCGCCGCCGTACCATGTGTTTGCGATAACCTGCTCGCGGCTGGTTATGTTGAACATAGCGACTGTTTCGGAGTTAAGTCCCAATTCCTTATAATTTGTAACCTTCGCCTTGGAAGCGTTATACACAACGAAGTTCGGCTCGAAGTTTTCAAGCTCCTCGTCTGTCGGTTTAATAAACATATTGGCGATAAAGTGAGCCTGCCAAGCAACCTCAACGATAAAGCGAACAGCCATTCTTGTGTCCTTGTTCGCGCCGCAGAAGGCGTCGACAACAAAAAGTCTTTTGTTGGAGAGCTCTTCAAGCGCAAGCTTCTTTACCGAATCCCAAGCCTCCTCAGAAGCGGGGTGGTTGTCGTTCTTGTACTCGTCGGACGTCCACCAAACGGTGTCCTTGGAGTTTTTGTCCATAACGATAAACTTATCTTTGGGCGAACGACCTGTGTATATGCCCGTCATAACGTTTACCGCGCCAAGCTCGCTGACCTGACCCTTTTCATAGCCTTCAAGCTCAGGCTTGGTCTCTTCCGCGAAATATGTGTCGTAGGAAGGATTGTGGAGGATTTCCTTGACGCCGTGGATGCCGTACTTGCTTAAATCAATTTTTGCCATACTGAACTAACCTCTCTTTTCTATAAATCAAAAAATTTCTTTTATAATGAAAGCTTTGCTAACTCTGCAGGGGAAGAAAGAACCCTTTTTTGTTGATATCCAAAAAACCAAAAGCCCAACTCCCACCAAATACATTATACACTTAAAACAAAGGCTTTTTCAAGATAAAAAGCCTTTTTTGTGAATTTAAATACATTTTGACATTTAAAGACGATATTCCTTGTCGCTTATATATCCTTTGTAGCGTATGCGTTCTGGTTGAGCGGCGCAATATTGCCGTCGAGAAATTCGTAATAGCCCGCTGAGGCTATCATAGCCGCGTTATCACCGCAATATTCGTTCTTCGGCAAATAAAGCTTTATCCCCTCTTTTTCGCAAAGCTCCGCCGTTCTTTTGCGAAGGGCGCCGTTTATCGAAACTCCGCCGCAAAGCGACGCGGCAAGACCGTTTTCCTTCGCGCAATGGATAAGCCGCTTGGTTAGGATATCGACCACCCGCGTTTCGAAAGAAGCGGCAAGGTCAGCCTTGTTAATTTCCTCCCCCTTCATTTTTGCCGTGTTGACAAGATTTATGACCGCGGTCTTAAGGCCCGAGAAGCTGACGTCGTATTCGCTGTTCGTATGTGGGTTCGGAAGGGTGTAGCCCTTTGGGTCGCCCTCTTTGGCAAGACGCGAAATTTCCGGTCCTCCAGGGTACGGAAGCCCGAGAGTTCTCGCAACCTTGTCGAAGGCTTCGCCCGCGGCGTCGTCGACAGCGCGGCCGATTACCGAAAACCTTGTGTAATCCTCAACCTTGACGAGGTGGGTGTGCCCGCCCGACACAACGAGAGAAATAAAGGGCGGCTTTAATTCCTCATTTGAAAGATAGAGCGCGGCGATATGTCCGCGAAGGTGATGGGTCGGAACAAGCGGCTTGCTTGAAGCGTAGCTCAAGCCCTTCGCAAAGCTGAGCCCGCTCAAAAGTGCGCCGATAAGTCCCGGCGCATACGTTGCGGCGACAGCGTCGATTTCATCAAGCGAAACACCCGCGTCGGCGAGCGCTTTTTCTGTCACGCCGCATATATTCTCTATATGTCGGCGCGAGGCGATTTCGGGCACAACTCCGCCGTAGAGCCTGTGCTCGGCAATCTGGGAGGCAACCGCGGAGGAAAGCACCGTTCTTCCGTCCTTTACGACGGCGGCGGCAGTTTCGTCGCAGGAGCTCTCTATTCCTAAAATCAGCATACTTTATTCACCTACTCTATGGCTAAAATAAACATTCCCGCAAGCATCATAACAACAAGCACGTACTGCTTCAACGTCAGCTTTTCTTTCAAGAACACTCTTGAAAGTATAACCGATACCATCGCGAACGAAGCGATAAACGGAGAGGCAATCGCCGCGTCGCCTACCGCGTAGGCATAGACGTATGTAAACTGTCCGCCCGTTTCGATAAGACACCCAGCGAGGGTCTTCGGGGATTTTACGAAGCTAAAGTCAAGCCTTCTTCCCTGTTTTCCCGCTTTATTTGCCGCGATAATAAGCGCAACGATACCGACGACGAGATAACAAAGCCCGTAGGCGATAATGACGTCGGATTCGGAAAGGGTTTCGTCGAGCATATAGTCGTCCATAAACGACGCCGCGCCGTCAAGCACGAAGTAAATCATCGCGCAGCCTATTCCGATAAGATAATCCTTTGCCTTAACATCCTTGCCCTGCTTCGGCTCCTTGTCAAGCGAAAGAATTATTATCGCGGACACTATAAGAAGTATCGCGCCCGCCTGAAGGGCGCTCACCGACTGGCCAAGCACGACGATACATAATATAGTCGTAAGCACACATGATGAGTTGGCGATGGGCGAAGCAATAGAAATTTTAATATGCGGAAGCATTTTGTAATAGAAAAGCATTGAAGCTATGTAAAGCGCCGCTATCGGAAGATACTTAACAAGACTTTCTACCGTAAACGCCTCGCCGATTATAAGCCAATAAATAAGACAAGCCACGCCATAAACCGTTCCGTTTAACCCTAAAAGCTGAAGGTCGTTGACCGTTCCCTTGTCCGAAACATTTTTAAAAATTACGTCCGACGTGCCCCAAAGAAGCACAGTCAGCACCGCGAATAAAACCCACATTTTTTTCTACAATTCCTTTAACATTATTATACCGTCCTCGTCGGGCGTTTTATAAAACCTTTTTCTTGTTCCGACAGGCTTGAAGCCGCACTTTTCATAAAGCGCTCGCGCCGCACCGTTGCCTTCACGAACCTCCAGCGAAAGCACCGTACAGCCCTCGCTTTTTGCGACTTTATCGCTAAAGCGCACAAGCGTCTCGCCAATTCCCCGCCGCCGGCAGTTTACCGCCACTCCAAGCTCGTTTATATGCGCGTCGTCCGCCGCGATATGCATATCAAGAAAGCCGACGACCTCACCTTTATCTTCGGCGCAAAGCAGCCGAGCGTGAGGAAGCGTCAGCTCCTCACTGAACTGGCCGCAGCTCCACGGGCGTTGTGCAGCCGCGCTTTCAATACCTGCTATTGCCGCAATATCTCTTTCACCCGCACGCCTTACCGTAATCATAGCTTTGCCTCATACCACGTTTTTCCCGTTCCGACGTCAACCGCAAGGGGGGTATTAAGCTTCGCCGCCCGCTCCATTTCCTCTTTAAGCACCTTTGCCGCAAGCTCCTTATCCTTTTCGGCGCACTCGATTATAAGCTCATCGTGTACCTGCAAAACAAGCCGCGCGTCAAGTCGCTCCCTTTTAAGTCTGTCGCTTACGCGTATCATCGCGATTTTTATTATATCCGCCGCCGTTCCCTGAATAGGCGTGTTCATAGCCAAGCGTTTTCCGAGGGCCTGAAGGTTTCTGTTTGAGCTCAAAAGCTCGGGCAGCACCCTTCGTCTATTATACGCCGTTGTAACGTATCCGTCCTTCTTCGCCTTCTCTACGGTGTTTTCCAAGTAGGCGGCGACGCCCGAATAGGTCGCAAGATAGTTGTCGATATACTGCTTGGCTTCCTTCATACTGACTCCGACGTCCTTTGAAAGGGAAAACGCGCCGATACCGTAGACTATTCCGAAATTGACCGCCTTCGCGCGGCGGCGAAGCTCGGGGGTTATCATATCCCTGGGAAGCTTGAAAATCTCGCTTGCCGTTTCGGTGTGGATATCGCGGTCGTTTATAAACGCCTCGCTCATTAGCTTGTCGTCGCTTATGCTCGCGAGTACACGAAGCTCTATTTGAGAATAGTCGGCGTCGCAAAGGATTTCGCCCGACCCGGCGACGAAGTATTTTCGAAAACGGCTCCCAAGCTCGGTTCGCACGGGGATATTCTGAAGGTTCGGCTCGCGGGAGCTTATTCTTCCCGTCCGCGTTTCGGTCTGCATAAATTCGGTATGAATGCGGCCGTTTTTTACCGACTTCAAAAGGCCCTCGACATAGGTTGAATTAAGCTTTTGGTAGGTGCGGTAGTTTAGTATCTTGTTGATGACGGGGTGCTCGTCCGAAAGCGCTTCGAGGGTCTCTGCGTCGGTCGAATATCCGCTTTTGTTCATCTTTATTATCGGAAGCGAAAGGGGCGGCTCAAAAAGCGCCTCGCCAAGCTGCTTTGGGGAATTAATGTTAAACTTCTTTCCGACAAGCTCGTATATCTCGTTTTGCTTTTGCTCAATAAGCGCTGTAAGCTCCTGCCCGAAGCCCTTTATGCCCTCGACGTCGACTGCTATGCCCGCTTCCTCCATTTCAGCCAAAACGCGCGCAAAGGGAAGCTCGATTTCATCGTGAAGCTTCTTCATTTGCTGATTTTCAAGAAGCGCGGCAAGCTTACCGCAAAGCGGCGCAAGCAACCCAAGCTCAGCAACGTCGCAGGAAAAATCAAGCGAAACGCCGTATTCCGCCGCAAGGGACGAAAGCTCATATTTTGACGAAGAAGGGCTCAAAAGATATGCCGCAAGCTTCAAATCAAAAACGGCGTTTTTTATGTCATACCCCGCGCTTATCGCTTTTCTCCAAAAAGGCTTTATATCGAAGAAATATTTTTTCGCGTCGCCCTCAAGAACTGCCTTAAGCGCTTTTTCGTCAAATTTACAGCATTCGTCTTTACCGACGGCATATACATTATCCTCAATTACGCAGATATAAAGCTCGTCGCTTTTCTTGAGCGCGTCTTGGTCGGCGACAACAACTTCAAGCCGCCGAAGCGGTTTTTTATTCTTTTCTTCCTTTGGCGCGCCAGCTACCGCCGCGCCCACATTCAAGCCGAGACGAGTCGCCATCGTATGCATTTCAAGCTGTCCCAAAAGCGCCGCCGCCTCATCGGGCTCGCCGCTTTGCTTGACGTAGCTTTTCGGCTCTAAGTCAATGGGCACATCGCTTACTATCGTCGCAAGCGTGCGGCTCAAATATGCCATATCCCTGTCGGCGACAAGCTTCGCCCTCACGCCCTGCTTAATCGCTTCATCGTCGATATTTTCATACACTCCGTCGAGTGAGCCGAAGCGCTGAATAAGGTCGAGCGCCGTCTTTTCGCCCACCCCAGCAACGCCCGGAATATTGTCCGAGCTGTCGCCCATAAGCGCCTTGACCTCGATCAACTGCTTTGGCTTTACGCCGTACATTTCCATAACCCCTTCGGGCGTTATCTCGTTTGTTTCACCGTGACCGCCCTTGGTAGTTGAAAGAAGCACCGTCGTCGCGTCAGATACAAGCTGAAGACTGTCGCGGTCGCCTGTCGCGATATAGCACACGTCGCCGTCTTTGTCGCATTTTGCCGCGAAAGCCCCGAGTATATCGTCCGCCTCGTACCCCTCGCAGGTAACGAAGGTATAGCCAAGCTTATTAAGAAGCTCCTTGACTATGGGAAGCTGGCTTGCAAGCTCCTCGGGCATACCCTTTCGCGTTCCCTTGTATTGGCTGAACATCTTGTGCCGAAAGGTCTTCGCCCGCTCGTCAAAGGCAACCGCCACCGCGTCGGGCTGATATTTTTCGGTAAGCTTCAAAAAAACGCTCATAAACCCATGAATGGCGTTGGTATATTGACCGTCCTTCGTCGTAAGAAGCCTTATGGCATAAAAGGCGCGGTTCAGTATGCTGTTTCCGTCAATACAAAGCAGTTTCAAGATAAGCTTCCTTTCAAAGTAAAATAGCTTTATTAGTATACCACAACCGCCGTCATTTATGGTATACTATTCAGACGATAAACCCGATACAACTTTTTATTGTCTGAGGATACGTTTTTGGCTAAAAAGGAAATAAAAATTGAAAAGTCAGCGTGGCTTGCTCCTATGGCGGGAGTAACCGACTCGTCTTACAGGCGACTTTGCAAAAGCTTCGGCGCGGCGGTAACGGTCAGCGAAATGGTGAGCGCCAAAGCGCTTACGATGAAGGACAAGAAAACCGCAATGCTTTTAAGCTTTAAAGAAGAGGAGCGTCCCATAGGCATACAGCTTTTCGGTTACGAGCCGACAACTATGGCGCAAGCCGCAAAAATCATCGAAGAAAAGTATCGTCCTGATTTCATAGACATTAATATGGGCTGTCCGACGCCGAAAATTGTGTCTAACGGTTCGGGGAGCGCCCTTATGAAAAGCCCCGAGCTTGCCGCTGAAATCGTCGCGGCGATAAATGACGCGGTTTCCTTGCCTATTACGGTCAAAATCCGCGCGGGTTACACAAGCGCGACAGCCCCCTGCCTTGCGCCCCTTCTCGAGCAGGCGGGAGCGGCGGCGATTGCCGTTCACGGACGAACACGGGACAGAATGTATAAGCCGCCGGTCGACCTCGACGTAATACGCGACGTAAAAGCCGCCGTTAGTATTCCAGTCATCGGAAACGGCGACATATATACCCCCGAGCAGGCGGTGAAAATGCTCGAATATACAAAATGTGATACAGTTATGATAGGTCGCGGTTCGCTTGGAAATCCCTTTATTTTTTCGCAAATTAACGCTGTGCTTTCCGGCGAGCCGCTTCCTGACAAACCAACTGCCGTTGAACGTATGGAGTCGCTAAAAGCCCTCGTCATGTCAATGTGCGAAGAAAAGGGCGAGCGCGTTGCGCTTCTTGAGGCGCGAAAGCACGCCGCGTGGTTCACGAAGGGATTTCGCGGGGCATCGTACCTAAGAAAACAGGCTATTGAAATAACCTCTGTCGCCGAGCTTGACGCATTTATCAGCGTCGTTCTAAAGGAAACGGAAATATCATAATTATTATAGAAAAAGCAAATCCCCGACGTTTAAATTTCGTCGGGGATTTTTTATTTTGAAAGAAGCTCATCAAGCGTAAGCGAATATGCGGGAAGAAAGTTTTTAATGAAAAACCTTGTTTCGGGAAGAAGGTTTTCCTCAAGCGCCTTTTCAGTGCTTTTTTTCGCGCTTGAAAATTCCGTGTTGCCGTTGCTTTCTTCTTCTATGCACTTGATGAGCGCCGAAAGCTTATCCGCGCTTTTGATTATGCGCTTTTCCCTTTCGGTGAGCTCATCGCCGTTCACGCTCGCGCGGACGGTTTCCTTTATGGAATCGGGAAGCATCGAGGTTATTTCCCTTTCCGCGTCGTTTTCGACGTTCTTATATTCGCGGCGAATACGCTCGTTTTTATACTTTACGGGAGTGGGCAAATCGCCCGTCACAATTTCGCTTATGTCGTGATACATCGCAGAACAGGCCACCCTGTCGGGGTTTACGCTTTCACCAAATTCAGCGTTGGCGATGCACGCCAAAATATGCGCAATATTAGCCACGCAAAGAGAATGCTCCGAAAGGGTTTCATATCTCGTGTTACGCATAAGACCCCAACGGTTAATATAATTCATTCTTGAAAGCAACGCATTAAAACCAAAAACCACCTTATCACCTCAAAATAAAATAGAAAGCTGGAAAAAACTATGCTCGATTTGCTGTCCTTTATCGCTGAAAATCTTCTTCTTTTTGCGCTCCACCTTGCGGGAAGCAGCTTCCCGAAGCCGCTGGATTTTCGCGAGGAACAGCGGTGCTTCGCCGAAATGAAGGCAGGCGACCGTGCGGCACGGGACAAACTCGTCAACCATAACCTTCGGCTGGTCGCCCATATAATAAAAAAGTATAACACAAGCCCCTGCGAACAGGAAGACCTTATTTCTATCGGAACAATCGGGCTGATAAAAGCCGTCGACTCCTTTAAAGCCGAAAAGGGAACGCGGTTTTCAACCTACGCGTCGAGATGCATCGAAAACGAAATCCTTATGCATTTTCGCCAGAGCAAAAAGCATCAGGGCACGGTTTATATAAGCGAGCCGCTCGACGTCGACGTTGAGGGCAACGCCCTCACCCTTATGGATATTATGAGCGACGAGAAAAACCTCGAGCTCGAGTACGAGCTGAAAAACGATATTCACCGAGTAAAAAGCCTAATCGACAAGCACCTTAATCCGCGCGAAAAGGAAATCGTCCTGCTTCGGTTCGGGCTCTTCGGAAACGAGCCCCTCACCCAGAACGAAATCGCTCTGCGTCTGAATATATCCCGCTCCTATGTGTCGCGAATAGAGAAAAAAGCCGTCTCGGTTCTAAAGCGGAATTTTTGACGCGTCGTATTCCGCCGCCGCCTACTTTTTTATTCCTTCTCGGTTTTCATTACGACTTTTTTGCTGTTCTGTCTCATAAATTCCATATACTTGGTTTCGGATATGGGTTTTGAGAAATAGTAGCCCTGAAGATAAGAAACCTTCTTTTCCGTAAGGTAATCAACCTGCGCCTTTGTTTCCACCCCTTCGGCTACGATTTGCTTTCCAAGGTTATGTATCATAGAAATCGTCGCGTTGAGAATAACCCGCGCTTTCTCGCCGTCCTCGTCGAAACAGGGCCATATAAGGCTTTTGTCAAGCTTAACAAGATTAAAGCTGTCGTTTGAAATTCCCGAAAGATTTGAATAGCCCGTTCCGAAATCGTCCATTGCAAAATCAAAGCCCTCCTTCGTAAGATATTCCATATTCTTTTTCATAAGGTCTTTGGCTTTTACGATAGCCGTTTCGGTTATTTCAAGATTAATGCGCTTAGCCGAAAGCTTGTTGTTTTCAAGACATTCGTTCAGAACCTTCGGAAGCTCGCTGTCGACAATCTGTTTGCCCGACAAATTGACCTCGATATATTCAACGCCGAAATCCTCGAGCCTTTTTTTAGAATAGAAATTGCACACCTTGTTGAAGACAATTCTCCCAAGCTCCTCAATCATATTGCTTTTTTCGGCAATCGGAATAAAAACCTCGGGCGAAACGAAGCCGACGGTCTCGGTGTCCTTTAAACGGACAAGCGCTTCGGCGGAAATGAATTTTTTCTTTTTTGTCGAATAAATCGGCTGATAAAAAACGTCAAAGCCGTCCTCCTCGACCGCCTTTTGAAGCACCTTTTTGACGTCGTCGCGATAGTTAAGCTTTTTGATTATCTCGTCGTCGACCTCGATAAGGCTGTTCTTTTGCAATCCCGAAAGCCCCGTGTTGACGAAGGCAATCGCGCGGTTGACCATATCCTGCGTGTTCGCATATTTCGGACATTCAAGACAGCTTATGCGGATATCGGCGTACTCGCTGCATTTTTGCTCAATGTCGCCAAGACGAAGCTGAAGCCCACGAAGCGCCTCGGAGCACGGCCTGGTAAGAATAAGACAGATGCTGTTGTCGGTCGGGTGATATACCGTTTTTCCGAATTCGGGCGGGAAATAGCCTCGCGTCGCATAAAGAATACTGTGGAGCTTCTGTTCGCCGTATATGTTTTGTATTTCGACATTGTTGACTATCGCAACGCTTACGACATAAAAGGTTTTTTTGCTTTGGATATGCTCGTTTATGACAATTTCATAGGCGTGGTTATTAAAGGTATCGGGCATAGAAAAATCGGTATAGTCCCTTGGGTTTTCAAAGGAAATATACATAAACAGCGTCATAAGCGAAACGCCAGCCGACGAAAGAAGCGTAGTAGGATGCAAAAACTGATAAATCGCGATTGCCGCCCAGACGATAATTCCCAAAACAATGTTTCCCATTTCCTTTTTGCCGAAATGCACCCTGTTGGCTACGAGAACAATAATCGTAAGAAGCACATATACCGCGACCGAAATGAAAACCGTCATACTCATCGGTCCGTAGGAATACCGCCCGTCGTCGCCGACATAGTAGTATAGCTCGCCGAAAATGACCATACCAATCGAGACGGCCAAGGGGATAATACGAATAAAAATCTGAAAAAAGGTATATCGTCTTTGCTGGTGCGACTTGATTTCAACATAGAGAAACAGGAAGAACAGCAAAAAATCAAGCGAACCGATAAACAGCTGATGACAAAGCCTGTTCACCCACGGCTCGACCGTTTCGATGTTGAAGATTGTATAGAGTGTGGAAAACTCAAAGACAACGTTAAAAAACGAAAGAATAATAAAACCAGTAAATATGTTCGAGGATAAAATCGGTATCCTTCTGTTGCCAAAATAGTTCGCCATAACTGAAACAATTACGACGAAAGCTAAAATCTGCACCCCTAAATTCATTTATCTTTTTCCTCCGTCTGTTCGAAGATTACTTATTTATTCACATACCGAAGCGCGGCGCAGCGGTCGATTGTACCGGCAAAAATATATGTACGTACATTATACATAAAAATATAGATACTTCGCAACATTTTTCGCCTTATAACGCGGAAAAAAGCGGTTCGATTTCTTTTTTTATCAGCATAATCCTGTCCTTCGCCCTTGGAACGAAGTAAGCCGACGATGAAACGACAAGATTTTTCTGCCTGTTAACATAAATTATGTTGCCCCCGTCGCCCATAGCGGCAAAGCTTTTTTCCTTGTCGTCGATAAGCCACCATAGATACCCATAAGCGAGGTTGCCCCACTGCGCGCATCTGCTGTGCTCTGTCGTGCTCGCGTCTATCCATTTGCGCGACACTATTTGAGCTTCGCCCCATTTTCCCCCGTCAAGGTAAAGCTGACCGATTTTTGCCATATCCCGCGTCGTAAGGCAAAGCCCCCAGCCCGCCGTGTTGTTTCCCATCGGGTCGGCGACCCACCCGTTTACCCTCTTGGATTTCGTAAAGCTAAGCTGTTCCTCCTTGCTTTTGAAAACGATGTTGTTTCCGACCGAAATACCCATCGGCTCAAATAAATTTTGCTTGGCGAAGTCAAGCGCAGAGCATCCGGTAACGTTGGCAAGAATGCCTGTCAAAATGTCGGGTCCGATAAGAGGCGCATATCGAAACTCCCCGATTTGTCCCCTTCCCCCCAACAGGTCGAGCGACGATTTGACCCAGCTTTCGCTTGAAAAATACTTTGTATAGGGCGCGGATTTATACTTGTACGGCGACGTCATCGTCAACATATTTTCGAGGGTGACGTTCTGTATCGTTTTTTCGCCCCTTTTCACGGTATAGTCGTCGAAGAACTCAAGCACCTTTTGCTGAACGCTTTTTATACAGCCCTTATCCATGGCTATGCCGATAAGCGCCGAAACGACGCTTTTGGTCACCGAAAACACCTGAACGGGAGCGTCCTTCGCTCCCTCGCCGAAGTAGCCCTCATAAACCACCTCGCCGTTTTTTCTTACGACGACCCCTGCCGTGTTGGCGTAATCGCTTTGTATAATTTGTTCAAGCTGCTGTGTTTTTTCTTTCATTCCGTCTTTTCTCCTTTTTTCGATGAAGGTATAATTTTTCTCGATAAATCAAGCATAATTCCATTAAAAATCAAAGTCAACAGGCATTAAAAAAAGACCGGCCTTTTTTTTGACCAATCTTCTTTATAATTATTTAAATCATTTAAACCGCTTTTGCTTTTGTGCTTTCACCGACAAGGAAAGTAAGCTCGTCGTCCTTGACGTCAACCGTTATTCTTTCGTTAGGCTCAACGTCACCGTCGACAAGAAGGTCGGCTATTCGGTTTTCAATCTGCCGCGCAATCGCCCGCTTTATCGGCCGAGCTCCGTATTCGGCTGAATATGCCCCCTTGGCGATGTGCTCAACCGCCTGACGCGTAAGCTCAAGCCGAAGCCCGGCGTCGGCGGCGCGTGCGACGAGCCGAGCGACTATAAGCTCGGTTATCCTCACCGCGTCCTTTTCCGACAGCTTGTTGAAAACGACCGTTTCGTCTATGCGGTTTAAAAATTCGGTTGAAAAGACGGTTTTAAGCTGCTCCTCAACGAGCTTCTGAAGTCCTTCGTACCCGTCAAAGCGCGCACCGAAGCCCATGGGCGCGGTGTCTGTCGCGATAAGCCTTGCGCCGACGTTTGTGGTAAGCACGACGACTGTATTCGAGAAATCGACCGTTCGCCCGTCGGAATCGGTAAGACTTCCCTCCTCCATTATCTGAAGCAGAAGGTTAAATACCCCCGCGCAGGCCTTTTCCGCCTCGTCGAAAAGAACGACGCTGTACGGTTGCCTTCGCACCGCGTCGGTAAGCTGACCCCCCTCGCCGTGTCCGACATAGCCCGGAGGCGAGCCGATAAGCCGCGCAGTCGAGCTCGGCTCGGTATATTCCGACATATCAATGCGAATAAGCGCGCGCTCCTTGCCAAACATTTCGCTTGCCAGCACGCGGCATACCTCGGTTTTTCCAACCCCCGACGGGCCGCAAAAGATAAAACATCCACTCGGCTTTTTTGGTTCTTTAAGACCTGTACGCGCTCTTTTAAGCGCTGTCGCCACCGCCTCGACCGCCCTATCCTGACCGATTATGCGTTCCTTAAGTGTATCCTCAAGCCACCTTAGCTTTCTGCTTTCCTTTGCGCCTATCGCCGTCACGGGAACTCCTGTCCAGTCGCTAACAACGGCTTTAACATCCTCCAGCGTCACGACGACTGATTCGTTTTTCGGCTGTATAACAAGATGCTTTCTCGCGCACGCTTCATCAAGCAGGTCAATCGCCTTGTCCGGAAAGCTTCGCTCGGGGATATACCTTTTCGCAAGCCTTATCGCCCCGTCGACCGCCGCCCCGTCAACCTTAAGCTTATGATGTGCTTCAAGCCTTTCGCACTGACACCTAATGATTTCCTGCGTCAGCGTTTCGTTGGGCTCTTCGACCTTTATCGCAAGAAAACGGCGCGCAAAGGCTTTGTCCTTTTCTACCGTCTTGTTATATTCAGCCGTCGTCGTCGCACCGATGATGCGAAGCGCACCGCTCGTAAGCAACGGCTTTAAAATATTTGAAGCGTCGATAGCCCCCTCCGCCGCGCCCGCACCCATAATGGTATGCATTTCATCAATAAAAAGAATTATATCTCCCGCCTTGGTGATTTCCGAAAGGGTGGTCTTAAAACGCTCCTCAAAGTCGCCGCGATATTTCGTGCCCGCGACCATATTCGCGACCTCAAGCGACAAAAGCCGCTTGTCGATAAGCTCCTTGGGGCACATTCCGCTCACAAGCAGCTGCGCGAGGCCCTCGGCGACCGCCGTTTTGCCAACACCCGGCTCTCCGATAAGGCAGGCGTTGTTTTTCTTTCGTCTTGTAAGCACCGCGACGACACGCGCAATCTCACGGTCGCGCCCAACAACCGAATCAAGCCCGCCGTCGAGTGCCTTTTCGGTGAGGTCGGTAGTATATCGTTCAAGCGCCTTGCTCTTTGGTTTTCTCTCGCTTGGCAAAAGCTCCTTTCTCGCCGTTTGCGGAGATTCGCGGCAATCCCGTCGCAACCCGCTTTCATTTATACCCGCTCTGTAAATCAGGCGCGCCACTATCGGGTTTTCGCTCATAAGTATGGCGCACAAAAGCTGTTCCGTTCCGACGCAGCCATCACCGAGCCGCCCGGCGCAAACGCTTGCGTAGTCGAGAATTGACGAAAGCTCCTCGGACATATCCACCGTGGTCAGCTTATTTTTGCCCACGCCGCCAAGCTCGTCGCGCACAAACTCTTTAAGCTTAATTGACCGTTTTGAGTTCTTTTTCATTATCGCAAGCGCGTCGCAATCCTCCACCTCGCAAAACGCCGCCAAAAGATGCTCGGGCGTCGCGTAGGCGCACCCCATTTCTCCCGCTATGCGAAGCGCCGCAGAAACCGCCTTGTTAGCCTGTTTTGAAAAACCCTTTATCAAATTTTTTCACTTCCTTTAATCGTACTCCTCTTGATTATTGACTAAAAGACGTATTTTAAACATAAAAAACCGCCCGGATAACCGAGCGGCATTTCTTTGTTATTTGATTTTTATCCTTGCTTTTGCTTGGCTTCGATAAGCGCAAGGGCAATCTGGTCGGGGCACGAGGTGTTTTTAAATCCGCAGGTCGTACCCTTCAACGCGCCAATTATCTCGTCGACGTTTTTTCCCTCGCATAGCTTTGCTATGCCCTTCAGGTTTCCGTTGCAGCCGCCCTCGACCGAAACGTTCTTAATGATATCGCCTTCAATTTCAACCGTCGTCGAGGACGAGCAGGTGCCGGAATTTTTTCTTGTATAAATCATTTTTTATTTCCTTTCGCTTGCTTCAAAAAGCTTTTCAATGTTTTCGGTATCGGTGCAAAAATCACCCGGCATAGCGTGGTTGGAGCTGTTCGAGCCATGATAATCCGAGCCGCCGGTTTTTATGAGGGAATACCTCCTGCAAAGCTCCTCAATGGCCGTTTTGTATTCCTCAGTTACAGAAGGGTGGTTGAGCTCAATTCCGTCGATAAGCCCCGCTTTTGCGAGCACACCCACAAAGGGAAGGCTTTTATAAACATACGGGTGCGCGGCGACAATCACGCCGCGAGCCTGACGAAGAGCAAGAATAATCTCCAGCGCGTTCGGATATTTCGGCGGCACGAAGCAGCTTCCGCCGCGCGAGGAAAACAGCTCGTCGAAAAGGTCGCTGAATACCTCGTTGGTATACCCAAAATCAATAAGCACATTCATCATATCCTGCTTATGAATTATCCCGCTTGGGCAATAGCGTCTTACCCTCTCCTCGGTCACGACGGGATAAAGCTTTTGCACACGCTCAAGCATCTGTGCTCCCGCGTTCGCCCGCTCGTCGTTCATCTTCTTAAACCACGGCTCAAGCGCGGCTGTATCCTTGGGCAAATAGCAAAGAATGTGTATTCTCTTGTTAGTTTCCGGCTCGACCGCCGACATCTCGCACCCCGTGACGACCTTAACCTTGTCGCCGCTTTTTTTATAGCTGTTGGTCATAAGGTCGTGGTCGGTTATGGCGATATAATCGACGTCGCGCGTCGCCGCCAAATCGAGAAGGTCCTCGCGCGAGAGGATTGAGTCCGACGCATTCGTATGACAGTGTAAATCCGCTTTCATTCCACTCTGTTCCCTTTTATGTTCTTTGTGTCTGTCATTTTATCACAAACTCGTTTGCTTGGCAAAAAGCGTCCTTTACGCCGTCGATATATATAATTAATTCAAGCTAATATAAATACTCGTCGAGCGCATATTCGTTGCCGTCGTAATCCCTCGCGATTATCTGCCACGCGAAGCCGTCGTCAGTCAGCTCGTTATCTACGGACACTATCTCCTTCAGGTTTCCAAGGTTGGTTATAAGCTGGATTTCCCTGTCCATATAAAGCTTATCGGCATTAATCGCGGAAACCGTTCCGTCCTCCATAAGCATAATTATCGTGTTCCATCCGCCGTTTCCATACACAAAGCTTTCGGCAAAAACAGCGTTTTCGCATATCTTCACATTATCTCCGTATCTGTCGGCAAGGTCCTCGCTAAGAGCAAACGCAACCGTTCCGTCCTCATAGAGGGTCACGGATTTTATCTGCATATATTCGTCGGCAATATCAAAGCTGTATCCCGTGCGGTTGGCAACTGCGTTTTGTATGAGCTTTTCATACTCACTTGGCTCCGCAACCGGTTCGGGGTCAATACCCGTTTCATCGGGCAACAGCGGCTGCGTATGAAAAATCGCGTCGGGCTTGTGCGAACCTCCGTCTGCTTGCGGAAGCGCGAAGCCGATTATCAGCGCGATTATTATAATGCCAAGCGGAATGAAAACCGCTAAAAGGATATTACGAGTTTTGCGCTTTTTTTCGGCGAGAAAAAAGGCGTAGGACGACGGGTCGAGGTTGGGATTGACCTGATTATAAACTGTCGGGGCAACCGGCGTTCCAACCGACACAACCGTACTCCCGCATGATGAACAAAAGCTTGCGTCGTCGGACAGCACCGCTCCGCATTTTGGACAAAACATTTTTTTCCTCCATACTCAGTAAATTAATGAAGTTATTATATATTAGCCAAATTGCCCTGTCAATTTGTTTTTGTACAGCCCTCGCAATTCCCACACTGCGAGCAGCCGACGCAGCCGCCGCGCCTTCTTTGCTTCAAAATGGCTTTTACCGCAAAGACGACAAGCACCGCTATAACTCCAAGCAAAACAAAATCAAACCATTTCATTTTTTCGCCTCACAAAAGAATGCTTCCGATTTGGAACACCGCGAACGCCGCAAGCCACGCAACCCCGCACTGGGCGACAATTACGCCAAGGGTTTTCGCCGTCGAGTTAAGCTCCCGTCTTATCGCCGCGACCGCCGCGACGCACGGGGTATACAAAAGGGTGAAGATAAGGAAGCTTACCGCCGAAAGCGGGGTAAACATCGCCGCCAGCCCCACGCCGAGGTCGGACACTCCCGTCTTCGTCAGTACCCCGAGGGTGCTCACAACCGCCTCCTTGGCAGAAAAGCCCGCGATAAGCGAGGTCGTTATTTCCCAGCTCTTAAAGCCAAGCGGGGCAAATATCGGCGAGATAAGCTTTCCGATAAGCGCCAAAAGACTGTTCGCGCTGTCAGCAACGACATTAAGCTTTAGGTCGAAGGTCTGTAAAAACCATATGATAATTGTCGCGACAAATATGACCGAAAAGGCTCTTTGTAAAAAATCACGCGCCTTTTCCCACATAAGCAAAACCACGCTTTTAAATGAGGGTATGCGATAGTTCGGAAGCTCCATAACGAAGGGAACAGGCTTTCCCCTAAAAAGTGTACTTTTTAGAAGAAGCGCAACAAGCACGCCGATAAGCATACCTATAAAATAAAGTCCAATCATAACAAGCGCGGAATGCTGGGGAAAAAACGCCGCCGCAAATACCGCGTAGATGGGTATCTTCGCCGAACAGCTCATATAGGGTATGAGCATTATCGTCATCTTTCTGTCCCTCTCCGAGGCAAGGGTTCGGCTTGCCATAACGGCAGGAACGGAGCAGCCGAAGCCGATAAGCATAGGCACGAAGCTTCGCCCAGAAAGTCCGATTTTTCGAAGAAGCTTGTCCATAACAAACGCCACGCGCGCCATATATCCCGTGTCCTCCAAAACCGAAAGGAAAAAGAACAGAACAACGATTATGGGAAGAAAGCTCAGCACGCTTCCGACCCCGGCAAAAATTCCGTCTACAATAAGACTCTGCACAACGGGGTTGATACCGTAGGCGGTAAGACCGCGGTCGACAAGCCCCGTAAGAGCCTGGATACCCATAGATAAAAGGTCGCTTAACGCCGTGCCGATAAGCCCGAAGGTCAAATAAAACACAAGGCACATTATGCCGATAAACAAAGGTATCGCAAGATATTTATTAGTAAGAATATTGTCGATTTTAACGCTTCGCTTGTGCTCTATACTCTCTTTACATTTCACAACCGTTGCCGAACAGACGCCGTCGATAAAGTTATATCGCATATCGGCAAGTGCGGCGTTCCTGTCCATTCCGTGCTCCCGTTCCATTTCAACTATGCTGTGTTCAATTAACTCAAGCTCGTTCTTGTCAAGCTCAAGGGTATCAATTATCGTCTTGTCGCCCTCAATCGTCTTGGTCGCGCAAAAGCGCGGCGCGACCCCGATTTTTTCGGCGTGGTCCTCAATTTGGTGGGTGACGGCGTGGACGCAGCGGTGAACCGCGCCGCTCGGACAGAAGTCGTGTATTTTTGGATACATCTTCTTCGTCGCAACCTCAAGCGCCTTTTCAACGACGTCAGACGTGCCCTCGTTTTTAACCGCGCTTATGGGTATAACCGGAACGCCGAGCATTTCCGACATCTTGGAAATATCAATCGTGCCGCCGTTGTTTCGAACCTCGTCCATCATATTAAGTGCGATAACCATCGGTATATGCATTTCCAGCAGTTGAAGCGAAAGATAAAGGTTTCGCTCAATGTTCGTCGCGTCGACGATATTGATTATTCCGTCGGGCTTTTCGTTAATAATAAAATCCCTTGTTACTATTTCCTCGTTCGTGTACGGACGAATGGAGTATATCCCCGGAAGGTCGACTACCGACGCATTTTTTGTGCCCCTTATGTCGCCAATCTTCTGGTCAACCGTAACTCCCGGAAAATTTCCGACGTGCTGGTTAGAGCCCGTAAGGCAATTAAAAAGGGTAGTCTTTCCGCAATTCTGATTTCCGACAAGCGCAAAAATCATTTTTTCTCGCCCCCTTCGTCAACCTCAATCTCCCTTGCGTCGTCCATCCTTATCGTAAGCTCGTAGCCCCTTATTTGTATTTCAATCGGGTCGCCCATAGGCGCGACCTTTCGCACCGACACCTTTGAGGTCGGAATTAGTCCCATATCGAGAAGGCGACAGCGAAGTGCGCCCTTTCCCCCAACCTTCGTTATGGTTGCTTCTTTTCCAATCGGCAGCTTGTCAAGCGTCATATTCAGTTCCCTCCGAATCGCTTTAAGTGTTAGGCATTACTAACTACATATAGGTTAGCATTAACTAACCGTTTTGTCAAGTGCGCATAGCCTACAATTATGGCGCGGCTTTCGCGTTGAATTTTGTATCTGTTTGTGTTAAACTGTTTTTGAGTTAGTCATTCATAACCGAAGAAAGGGGGCGACGCGCGTGCAAATTCATGAGGCCGCGGAGATGTACCTTGAAACTATCCTTGTTCTGCAAAACCGCACCGGCTGTGTACGTTCAATTGACATAGCCAACGAAATGGGCTATTCGAAGCCCACCATAAGCGTCGCCATGAAGCAGTTCCGCGAGGACGGGTACATTCTCGTCGACGAGAAGGGGGTCATCACCCTTTCCGATAAGGGACAGAAAATTGCCGAGCGGGTCTACGACAGGCACAAGTCGATTTCGGCTTTCCTTGTGGCGATAGGCGTAAGCGAGGAAACGGCGGCGGTTGACGCGTGCAAAATTGAACACGACATAAGCGACGAAACCTTCAACTGTATAAAAAAACATTTAAAATAAACACAGAAAAACAGCCGAGCGTCGCTCGGCTGTTTCTTATTATGCTTTAGCATAGAAGCCGACGCGAAGCGGCGGGTTCAAAAACCGCCCGCT
>CAYWQL010000023.1:0-24541 GCA_964460755.1 uncultured Oscillospiraceae bacterium
TATGTAATGGGTATTATCTCTTGCTGGTAATTCAGTACGTCTTCAAGGGTTTTAAGGCTGTCATAGGGGGATTTTTCGCCGCTGTCGACACAGCCTGAAAAGCTAAGCGTAAGCGCAAGAATAAGAAGTATTGCTATAATCCTTTTTTGCATTTTAGTGCTCCTTAAAATATTTGTCGTATACCCCGGTGTTTTACACTCTTTTTTAATCTTATCTCGGCAGGCTTGCCCTTTATGTTCAAACAGCCTTACCTGTCCAGCTTTATTTTATCACAACAATTACGCTATATCCACACTTTTTCACCCTTTTAAGCTAAGATAAGCCATATAACTCTCTCATTCGATAACGCTAAAAAGAGCCCGTTTCTTTTTGATGCCGTATGGACACATAATTGCCCTATTCAGCTCCTAATTTTACGCTTATTTCCCCCGAAGAAAGATACTCAGTCGTTCCGTCGTCATAGCGCACAAGCAAATGGCAACTCTCGTCAATATCAAGCGCGGTGGCGCCTGTCGAGTTCCCATTTCGAAGCACAAGCACTTTTCTGCCGAGAACAAAACTGCGTTTTTTATATTCCGCCGCATAATTCGCGCGCTTAGCGTCACCTGAATATTCCATAAACCTGTTCAGAAATTCAGCGGTAAGGCGGTTTTTTATGTCGTCTTTCGAGGATGAAAAAATCGCTCCCGCCGTATTCTCAAGCTCGTTCGGAAACCCGTTTTGCGGCGCGCAAACGTTAACCCCGACTCCAAGCACAACATAGTCTATAAAGCCGTTTTCAAGGCTGATTGAGGCCTCGGTCAGAATGCCGCAAACCTTTTTGTCGTTAATAAAAATGTCGTTAACCCATTTGATTTGCGCCTTTTCGTCCGAAACCGCCTCAATCGCCTCGCACATAGCGACGGCGGCAATCGTCGTAAATTCCACCGCCTGCGACGGAGCGCAATTCTTCGGCCGCAGCAAAAGGCTCATATATACTCCGGTGTCTTGCGGAGAGAAAAATTTTCTCTCGAACCTTCCCCGCCCCGCGGTTTGAGCGCTTGCTATGAGCACCGCGTTTCCTTTCGCGCCCGCCGCGGCTCTTTCGTGCATAATGGCGTTTGTGGAGGATACCTCCTCGCGCACCTCGATATCCATTTGAGAAAGCTCCCGTTTAAGATATTTTTTTATACCGTACTTTGAAAGCTTATCCGTGCTTTTCGATAAACGGTATCCCCTATTTGAAACGGCGTCTATCCGGTATCCGTCAGCCTGCAGCGACTTTACCCCCTTCCAGACGGCCGTTCTTGATACTAAAAGCCTTGCGGCGATTTCTTCTCCTGACAAAAACGTGTCGCGGTTTAATTCAAACAGCTCAAGCAGCTTTTCCTTTGTAGTCATATTCAATCCTCCAAACAACTCTTTATAGCATAATCCTTTTGCATCGTCAACCTCATTTGGCGTAACGGTTTACGATTTTTCGGTTTATGAATATCCTTAAATCAAATCACAGTCGGATTTCCATTTACAAAAAGCGTCTTAAATGAACATTATGACTTTTTTGTCGTTTTATACTGCTTTTAAAATGTTTTGTTACATTGCAACAAAAAAATAAAGTGAAAAAACAAAAAAACAGGTGATTTTTTTTGCTTTATACGTTATTATATTAATGACGATATTTAATAATGAAATATCAAAAAATCAATAGGAGACAAAGACATGCTAAGATACGTGAACTGTAACGCGAAACCCCACGGCGACGGTAGTAAAGAAAAGCCCTTTTCAAAAATCCAGCAGGCTGCTGCGATTGCCCTTCCCGGAGACGAAATAATCGTCGCACCCGGCGTTTATCGTGAGGAAGTAAGCCCCGTAAACGCAGGAACCGAGAAAAAGCCTATCGTATATCGTTCAGAAAAAAACAGAGAAGCCGTTATTACGGGTGCTGAAATCATAAAGAACTGGGAGCCCTACGAAGGACAGGTTTGGAAGGTAACGCTCCCCAACTCCTTCTTTGGTTCATATAACCCTTATACCACCTTTGTTTGGGGCGACTGGCTCAACGCAAACGTTCCCACTCATACGGGCGAGGTATTTCTTAACGGAAAATCATTATATGAAAAAGAAACCCTTGAAAAGGTCGTAAACCCCGAGTTTTATAATTGTTCATGGGACCGCGAGTTTACGAAGCACACCTGGTACACCTGCCAAGTCGAGGATAAGGAAGAAACCGTTATTTACGCAAACTTTCAAGGCAAAAACCCGAACGAGGAATGCGTAGAGATTAACGCGCGTCCCCATTGCTTCTATCCCGAATTTGAGCACGTCGACTATATTACCCTGACGGGCTTCGTTGTAACAAAAGCGGCGACCCAGTGGGCGCCCCCAACGGCGATACAGGAGGGTATGATTGGTCCTCATTGGTCAAAGGGCTGGCTTATCGAGAACTGCGAGGTTTCCCACGCCAAGTGCTCGGGTATTTCCCTTGGTAAATACAAGCAGCAGCACAACGACAACAAGTGGTCGCACATCAAATATAAGGACGGCTCACAGACCCAAAGAGACTGCTCTTGTATAGCGCAGATTGACGGGTGGAGCAAGGAAACCATCGGCTCGCACACCGTTCGCGACTGTGAAATCCACGATTGCGGTCAGACGGGTATCGTCGGCAATCTTGGCTGCGTTTTCTCGACTATTGAGAACAACCACATTCATCATATTAACAACAAGAGAAATCTCGCGGGTGCCGAGATTGGCGGAATTAAGCTTCACGCCGCCCTTGACGTTACCATAAAGAACAACCATTTCCACGACTGCACAAGAGGAATATGGCTCGATTGGCAGACGCAAGGCACACGAGTTACGGGCAACCTTTTCCACGACAACTGTCTGTCAAGAGATTATTTGCTCACGCCCGAATGTAAGGACGGTTTGGGAATGGGCGAGGATTTGTGGATAGAGGTCGCGCACGGTCCGTGTCTTGTCGATAACAACATTATGTTGTCCGAGCGCAGCGTTCGACTTGCAACGCAGGGCGTCGCTTTCGTTCACAATCTTTTTGGCGGAGCGATAACGGGCGTGGGACGCGGAGTTAAAAACGGCGCGGTCAAGTTCGATTCAACGAGATACACCCCCATTCATATGCCCCACCGCACCGAAATAACAGGCTTTATGTCTATCCTTCACGGCGATGTCCGTTTTTATAACAACGTATTCGTTCAGCAAAAGGTACGTCAGGGTATGATAGACCTTTGCGAGCCCGAAAGAGACGGAGAATGGGACGACGGAAACCTTACCGTCGGAACGCTGACCTTTAGCGGTTATATGACACAAGCCGAATGGGAAAGCCATTTCGCGGGTTATTGCGGCGAGGGCTCGACCGATACGAGAGACAAATACTATATGCCGCTTCCCGTATGGACGGGCGGCAACGTATATTTCAACGGCGCAAAGCCCTGCGATATTGAGGAGGACTTCACGGTTGACACTACCCACGAAATCAGCTTAGAGCTTAAAAACAAGGACGGAAAATTCGTGGTTGAATCCAACTACGCAAGCCTCCTTCCCAAGGGCAAGATGATTGATTCGGATACTCTTGGTATGGCGTTCGAGCCAGAGGAGCGTTTTGAAGAGCCCAACGGCGACGACATCATCTTCGACACCGACTTTTACGGCAACAAGCGCCCGCAGCAGCCGGTCGCGGGTCCCTTCCTCGCATAACTTGGGCAACGCTTAAAAAAGCATTTTCCTGCTACGTCTGCGTAAAAAGCGGCGACCTTTCGGTCGCCGCTTTATCTTTTTGTCTGCTTTTTGTTTATATACCTTCTTTTCAAATGAAAATTCACACTCTTTGTTTATTAAGGCTTCGTTCATTACTACGCCACATTTCTTTGATACAATCGGGAGCATATATTTGACAGGAACGCCATAATTTTGTTAAAGTATTCTTGTCGATTTTAAAAAGGGGGCGCAATATGGTAAAACGCAACTACTCGGAAATAACTCGCGATATATTAGAGCTTTCCGCCCGTTGTAACGACAGCGGAAGCATTGACAAGGAGCTCTATAATCAATACAACGTCAACCGAGGGCTACGCGACCAAAACGGAAAAGGTATCCTAACAGGACTTACCGAAATATCCGAAATCTACGCCAAAAACCTTGTCGACGGTAAAGAAGTGCCCTGCGAAGGCGAGCTTTTTTATCGCGGCTACAACGTGAAAAAGCTCGTAAACGGCTTTATTGCAGACGGGCGGCTTGGCTTCGAGGAGGTCATATATCTGCTTCTTGTCGGCGAGCTTCCAAGCAAGGAGCAGCTTCAAAGCTTTAAAGCCACGCTCGTGAGCTATCAATCTCTTCCGAACTCGTTTGTTCGGGACATAATTATGAAAGCGCCGAGTTCAAATATGATGAACTCGCTTGCCCGAAGCGTGCTTACGCTTTATTCATACGACACCAACGCCGACGACACAAGCCTTGCAAACGTGCTTCGCCAGTGTCTTCAGCTTATTTCGATTTTTCCTATGCTCGCCGTTTACGGTTATCAGGCATATGATTATTATTTGATGAAAAACAAAAGCTTTTTCATTCACAATCCGAAGCCTGAGCTTTCAATCGCCGAAAACCTTTTGTATATGCTCCGTCTTGACGGCAACTACTCGCCGCTTGAAGCAAGGCTTCTTGACCTTTCGCTTATTCTTCACGCCGAGCACGGCGGCGGAAACAACTCCTCGTTCACAACCCACGTCGTGACCTCCTCCGGCACCGACACCTATTCGTCGGTCGCGGCGGCGCTCGGCTCTCTAAAGGGTCCCAAGCACGGCGGCGCGAATATCAAGGTCTGTGAAATGTTTAAGGATATAAAGAAAAACGTAGGCGACTGGACCGATAAGGACGAGGTCGACGCCTACATAACAAAAATTCTTCACAAGGAAGCCTTTGACAACACCGGGCTTATCTACGGCATCGGTCACGCAGTCTATTCGGTAAGCGACCCCCGTGCCGAAATGTTTAAGGGCTTTGTCGAAGCGCTCGCAAAGGAAAAGCGCAAGGAAAAGGAATTTGCTCTTTATAAAACCGTTGAGGAGCTCGCCCCCGTCGTAATCGCTCGCGAGCGTCAGATGTTCAAGGGGGTAAGCGCGAACGTTGATTTTTACAGTGGCTTTGCCTATCAGATGCTCGGACTTCCCGATGAGCTTTTTACCCCGATTTTTGCCGTCGCGCGCATTGCGGGCTGGAGCGCCCACAGGCTTGAGGAGCTTATCAACGGCAACAAGATAATTCGCCCGGCGTATAAGTCGGTTCAGCCCCGCCGCGAATATAAAAGCCTTGACGAAAGATAATCAAACCGCAAAAAAATCGTCTCCCGAAAAGGAGACGATTTTTTATTATATTTATCCTAAAAGAAGCGAACTAATATTCCCGCGACGAACACCGAAACAATCGTGACACAGACAAATCCGCCGACAATCATCTTCGGCATCATTTCGGAGGAAATCGCCTTTCGCTCCTCCCCCTCCTTGGTGTTGAGGGTAACCGCTTCGGTCGTGAGCAATACGTTGATGGGGAAGCCCGAGAAGGCGTTGAGGATTATCGCGTAGCACATATAAAACGACTGCTTGAAAAGCTTGCTTGCAAGCCACGAAATAAGACCCATTGCCACCGCCGCCATAATTACGAGCGCGACCGCCATTCCCGCAACGGAAACGATACTGCCTGTGCTCGAATTGCCGAGCGTCTTGAAAAGCCCCATTAATAAAAGCGTAATAGAAAGCCCGTATGCGTTTGCGGTTGTAAGCGCGTCGTCCTCAAGTATTTTAAGCTCGTGAGCGGCAAAGCCGAGAAGCAAGCACAGCACATACATCGGAACATATCCGCCAGTAAGCTTGTCTATCCAAAATGATATAACCGTTATTATGGCAAGCTTCATAAGAATAAACGTCGTATTGCCTTTTTTCTTCACCTTGCCGTCGACGGCATCGGAAGCCTGTCCGACAAACTCGCCCTTTTGATAAAGCGACGAAAGACGCTTAACCTCTTTTTTCAGACAAAATGCGGTAAGCGGATATCCGAGAAGCCCCTGAAGCGAAAGGCAAACGATAGCGACAAGCGCGGCGGTTTCCTTGCCTGCTTCGTTCGCGGCTGTCGTCGTCATTGCTGTGGCTATCGCGCCGCCCGTAAGAGGAGGGGTCGCCGCGACGGCGTTGTCGAAGCCGAAAAGCGCCGTGCCCGCAGTGAGTGAAACAAGCACGATGCCCGCAATTCCCATAAGCGAAATAACGACCGTTTTCCATTGTGCCGCCATTTCTTTACGGCTGATAAGGGTACCGAGATGAACAACGAGCAAACCGCAGCAAATCTTGAACAATGCGTCGGATACGCCAGCGTCCTCGATAAGAGTTGACGGAAAAAGACCTGTTCCAAAGCCGACTATCAGAAAAATCATCATCACGAGCACCGCGGGTATCCAGCCCTTGGTGAGCTTCGCAACAAGCTCGGCGAGGAAAAAAACAATCAACAGCGCGGCAAACGCGCCGAAGGGTGAAACGATTATGCTTGACATTTTATATTCTCCAAATCAATTTATTTTATATGAATTTATCGAGCTCTTTTTCGACCTCGGGCATTTTTTTGAGCTTGGGAGCGTTAATGATTTTTCCGCGCGTTACAACCATTTTTACGTCGCGAAGCGCCGAAAGGTCATCAAGCGGGTTTTTCTCAGTCACGATAAAATCGGCGCATTTTCCCGGTTCAATCGTTCCCGTTTCCTTATCAATGCCGACAATTTCGGCGTTGCGCTTCGTCGCGGTGTAAAGCGCGAACGCATTGGATACTCCGCAGAATTTATGAAAATAATTAATCTCGCGCCACATATCGTACTGCGTAATATACGGACACCCCGTGTCGGTTCCAAGCCCAACCTTAACTCCGTTTTTTAGACATTCACAGGCACAATCCTTTATTCCCTCAAACACGACGTCGCCGTTAAACTGCTCCATTTCGGTAACGCGGCTTATTTCTCGGTCGAAAAGCGCATATGGCAGTGCGGGCGAAAGGGTCGCGACAAGGGAGGCTCCGCGCTTCTTAAACAGGTCGATAATCTTCTTGTCGGGCTTCGCGCCGTGCTCAATGGTGTCTACGCCGTTTTCGAGCGCAACCCTTACGCCCTCGGGGCTTTCGACGTGGGCGGCGACCATAAATCCGCGCTTATGCGCCTCGTCGCAGGCGGCTTTTACGCATTCGGGCGACATTTTCAAAACGCCCGGTTCGCCCTTTACCTTTGCGTCAAGCACACCGCCTGTAATCATAAGCTTAATTAAGTCTGGCTTGTCTTCGGCAATTTTGCCCACATAGGCAACCGCCTGCTCGGGGCTGTTCGCGATATAAGCGAGCGAGCCCGCCATATGCCCGTCGGGGACAGAAACCGCCATATTTGCCGCGAGAATACGCGGCCCGACGATTTCGCCGCTATTAATCCTGTCACGAATAATTGTGTCGGCGTTCTCAACCCCGCCGACGGTTCGTATAGTCGTAACACCGCTCATAAGCTGGGTTTTGGCGTAATTCGCGCACATCGACACGAGAATTTTTTTCATTAGCTTGTTGCTTGTCATAAGCTTAACAAGTTTTTTTGCGTCTGTGGCTTTCTTCTTCGGCTTTCCCGACGCGGGCAGATGAACGTGCAGATTGATTAGTCCCGGCATTATGTATCTTCCCGCCAAATCGACGACCTCATATCCCGAGGTATCGGCGTTTTCTTTAACAATGCCGTCAATTCGCTCGTCGGTCGTCAGAATAACCATTCCCTTTTGAGCAACCATTTTTTCGTCGCCATCAAGGATTATCCCGTTTTTGTATGCATACTTCATAATACTCTTGCTTCTTTCTTTAATCTATTAGTACTACTTTAACATTTTACCTCGAACACTTCAATAGAAAAGCCTCAAAAATGCCATTTTGCAGGGTATTTTGCTTAGTTGTACCCCAATGCCTTTGAAAGCCGCTCGACGCCGGTTTCGATTTGAAAATCGTTTAGGTTTCCATACCCTAAAATAATCGTGTTCTTATATTGAGAGCCTTCCGAGCTGTAGTAATCCGCACTTTCAGCATAGACTCCGCTTTTTAAAATATTCTCCTGCGATATTTCTTTGTCTAAGCACACAAGAAGATGAAGCCCCGCGTTCTCTCCCAATATTTCCGCATGAGAGCCGAAGCTCTTTTGTACGCATTCGATTATGAGCTTTCGCTTGGCGGCATAAACCTTTTTCATTTTATAAATATGTCGGTCAAGCAGGCGGCGGTCAATAATTTCCGCCATTGCAAGCTGGGTCAGCGCGTCGGTTCCGATATTCATTTGCTCTGCGGTTTTTTCAAACCTTGCGATAAGTGCGTCAGGCACTATGATATATCCAAGTCTTATCGCGGGCGAGAAAATCTTGCTAAAGGTTCCGACATATATCGTCCTTTGCCGCTCAAGACTATATAACGATTGAATGGGCTTTATGCAGTAATTGTATTCGCTGTCGTAATCGTCCTCGATAATGTACGCGCTCTTTTTCGTCGCGTATTCGAGAAGCTCAAGTCTTCTGGAAGCAGAAAGCACGGCGCCCGTCGGAAACTGGTGTGACGGCACTGTGTATATAAGCGAGGGCGGCTGTTCGCATACCGAGGAAAGCCTTGTCGAAATCATGCCCTCACGGTCAACGGGAACAGGGTAAATCACATATCCACGCACGGAGAATATGCCCGTTACGAAATCCATACATGGGTTTTCAACGGCAATTTTTCTGCCGCCCGAAGAAAAAACGTCCGCGATAAGCGATAATCCGCCTGAAGTACCCGAAACAACAAACAAATTTTTCGGAGCGGCAGCAACGCCTCGTGAACGGTACAGATATCTGCAAAGCGCTTCCTTGAGCTCTCGTATTCCCGATTTGTCGGCATAACCGAAAACCCTCGCGGGGGCCGCTTGGCACACCCGCTTTAACGTCGCGCCCCAAACGTCGGTAGGAAAAAGAGTGTTGTCGGGCGTTCCGGTATCGAATACGATTGTCCCCTTTGGAAACTCTGCTTTGACCCTTTCATTTTCCGTCGACGTCTCTTCGCTCCGATAAAGGCTCAAATTGCTTATAACCTTGACATAGGTTCCCGACCCACTCCTTGTTTCAAGATAGCCTTCCGCTATCAGCTGCTCAAAGGCTTCGACCACCGTATTCCTTGCAACGCCAAGCTCGCTTGAAAGCACCCGCGACGAGGGAAGCTTTTCACCGTTTTTGATGTCACCTTTCAAAATTTTTTCCCGAAGAATTTTAATAAGCTCCGCGCACAGCGTTCCCCTATTGTTTTTATTTAAACTGATTCCATATATCATTTTGCACCTCTGTAAGTGGTTCTATATTTTTTCGCAAAAGCGGAAATTGAACTATACCTCTTATAGGATATAATTAATTTATGCGAAATGCAAATATTATTTAAGGAGCACACGATGAAAAAGGTAGAATATGCAGACGGCAAGGAAAAGGTGAGCGCCGCTTGTCTTGGAACCATGATGATGGGCACACGAATTGACAAACCCAATTCCTTTAAAATTCTTGACGACTTCACCGCGAGGGGAGGAAACTTTGTCGACACCGCGAACTGTTATTCCTGGTGGTGGGGCGACGAGCACTCCTTCGGAGACTACAGCGAAAACCTTCTTGGCGAGTGGATGAGCGAAAGAAACAATCGAAACGATGTTTTTCTTGCGACAAAGTTCGGCGGCAGGATAACACATCCCGAAAAGCTTCGTGACGAAAAAGGCGAAATAATGTGGGACAAGGTTCCCGCCGACTATGAGGGTTCAAGCGCCAAAGTTATAAGAACTGCTATCGAGGGAAGTCTGAAGCGTCTTAATACCGACCATATCGACCTGTACTATGTTCACGTTGACGACAGAAGCGTCAGCTTTGAGGAAACCCTGTATAGCCTTTCCAAGCTTGTTCAAGAAGGAAAGGTTCGCTACATCGGCTGCAGCAACATTCGCTCGTGGAGGCTTTCCAACGCCCGCGAGATAAGCCGGCAAAACGGTCTTCCCCTCTTCACCGCCGTCCAGCAGGAGTTTTCCTACATTCGTCCTAACTTTGGAGTTGACCGGGGCGTTACGACCCATGTGGACGACGACCTTATTGATTACCTCAAGGCGAACGATGATATGACCCTTCTTGCCTATTCTCCTTTATTGAAGGGTGTTTATGTCAGCGAGGAAAAACGCAAAAACTACTATCACTGGAACTTTTTCAACAGTGGCGAATCGCTTGAAAGAATAGCGGTAATCGACAAGCTTTCGAAGGACACGGGCATATCCGGCAACAAGCTGGTGCTCGCTTGGATAATGCGGCAAAAGCCGCGTATGATTCCCCTTATCGGCTGCAGTAATTTCGAGCAGTATCTCGAAAATGTCGAATCTCTCGACGTCGAGCTTACCGACTCGCAAATGGCGCTTCTTGAAAAGGGAAAACTCTAATCTCGACAAAACCGTTGTGTTTATCCCCTTGTCGTGTTAGGATAAATAGCATTAGATGAGGGGGTGTTCGTCTTGAATTACAACATACTTGTTCTCGTACGTTATACTATAAAAAACGGCAGACGAAATGAGTTCCTAAACGCGCTTTCGCTTTCGCGGATTGCTGAGGATTCTCGCGCCGAAAACGGAAACCTTCGGTATGACGTCGCTCTTTGCGCCGAAGCCGAGAACGACGTACTGCTCACCGAGATTTGGGTGAACGCCAAAGCTCAGGAGCTCCACAAAACGACGCCGCACTACGAAAAGCTCTGCTTGCTCAAAACGGAATACGTCGAAAAGGTTGAAATCACAAAACGGAGAATTTGCGAAGACGAATAAAAACAGCATAACAGAAAAAGCGGCAGACACGAAAGTGTCTGCCGTTTTGTTTCATTTCGAGCAATTAATTAATCGCATTAACGAAGCCGATTGCGATATTTATTTCGCGTATTCTTCCGCCAAGCTTTTAAAAGCCGGAAGCGATTTTTTAATCGTTTCGGGCGCTACGCAGTAGGCTATGCGGACATATCCCTTTACGCCGAAGCTGTCGCTCGGTACAAGCAGAAGCTCGTACTTTTTTGCCCTTTCGCAGAAGCTCGACGCGTCGGCTTCAAGCGCCTTAACGAAGAGATAAAACGCGCCGTCCGGCTTAACGCAGTCATAGCCGTATTCGGTAAGCGAGCTGTAAAGAATATTCCGGTTCTTTTCATATACGGAAATATCCGACGTCATATCGGCGCATTCCGCCACGACAAACTGAAACATACTCGGCGCGCAAACGTAGCCCAGCGCCCTTCCCGCCCCGCAGACGGCGGCGTAGACGCTTTTTGCCTCGCTCACCTCATTGGGTACAAGCACATAGCCGATACGCTCTCCCGGAAGCGACAGAGCCTTGCTGAAGGAATAGCACACGAGGGTGTCCTTATAATACTTCGTGACGAAGGGAATGACAATTCCGTCGTAGGCGATTTCCCTGTACGGCTCGTCGGAAATAAGGAAAATCGGGCTTTCGTTTTCCTTGGATTTTTTCTTTAAAAACGAAGCCAGCTTCTTTATCGTATTTTCGGAATAAACCGCGCCCGAGGGATTGTTTGGCGAGTTGATAATTATCGCCTTGGTGTGCTTTGTAATAAGCTTTTCGAGGGCGGTAAAATCAATCTGAAACGCCTTCTCGTCGGCGGGAACAATGACCTGCTTTCCACCCGCCGCTTCTATAAAGACGGTATATTCGGGGAAGAACGGGGCGACAACGATAAATTCGTCACCCTTTTCACAAAGCGCCTTAATGCAAATCGAAACCGACGCCGCCGCGCCAACCGTCATATAGATATTGTCGGCGCAAAAGTCGGTATTGAAGCGCTTGTTTAGCGAGGAGGCAATATCCCGCCGCACCGAGGCGTCGCCCTGCGCGGAGGTATACCCGTGAAGCGCCACACTGTCCATTTGGCGAAGAAGCTTCGCGACCGTCTTGTTGACCGCCTTCGGTGCGGGAACGCTTGGATTTCCGATACTGAAATCAAAAACCCTGTCCTTTCCTATTTCCGCCGAGCGCTTTTTGCTGTATTCGAAAATTTCCCGTATAACCGAACGCTTACTTCCAAGCGCGAACATTTTGTCGTTAATCATTTCATTTTCCTCCTAATAAAGCTTAAGCACCCTGTTTAAAGGGTGCCTTGGCTCAATTTAAATCAAAAGCTTACATCAAGCAAATCTGCTCTTGCGAAAGCATACCGAAGCCGCCCGCCTTAAGAATTTTTTCTGCCTTCTTGTTGTCCTCGACGCGAATAATAACGCACGCCTTGCCCTCCTGACGGCAGATAAAGGCATACATATACTCAATATCAACGCCATTGTCGGCAAGAAGCTTAACCGCCTTCGCGAAACCGCCGGGCTCGTCGATAATCTGCACGGCGATGACGTCGGTTAGCGAAACTGTCATTCCCTTTTCATGGAGCGCCGCAAGCGACTCCTCCGGCTTGTCGACGATAAGGCGAAGAATACCGAAATCGGTCGTGTCGGCTATGGAAAGCGCGCGAATGTCGATGCCCACCTCGGCTATCCTTCCCGTTATTTCCGCCATACGTCCAGACTTGTTCTCAACAAAAATCGAAAGCTGTTTTACTGTCATAATTAAGCCCTCCTGTCGGCTATCTAATTTAATTATATGTTAGATTTGACGGTTGTCAATCACCCTTACGGCTTTTCCCTCCGAACGAGGAAGTGTGCCGGGCTCCATCAGGCGAACCTTCGCCGCAATATTGAGGGTGCTTTGAAGCGCTCCCTCTATTCTCTTTTCGCTCGCCTCAAGGTTCTTTATGGTATCGGAGAAAAGCTTGGCGCTCATTTCGACCTTGACCTCCATAATATCAAGGTTGTTTCTGCGGTCGACGATTATCTGATAATTCGGCTCAAGCCCAAGCTCAAGAAGCACATGCTCAACCTGCGACGGGAAGACGTTTACTCCGCGGATAATGAGCATATCGTCGCTTCTTCCCTTTGGCTTTGTCATCTTAATAAGGGTTCTTCCGCACGAGCATTTTGTCCGATTAAGCGCACATATGTCGTGGGTACGATAGCGAATAAGCGGAAGCGCCTCCTTGCCGATACAGGTGAATACAAGCTCGCCGTATTCGCCGTCGGGGAGCGGCTTTAGCGTGTCGGGGTCGATAACCTCGGGATAGAAATAATCCTCGCAGATATGCATTCCGTTTTGCTCCTCGCATTCGTATGCGACGCCGGGACCCGCGATTTCCGAAAGACCGTAAATATCATACGCCTTTATGGCGAGAAGCTTTTCGATTTGCTTTCGCATATTGTCGGTCCACGGCTCGGCGCCGAAGATACCGCCGCGAAGCTTTAGGCTTTTCGGGTTAATTCCCATTTCTCGAATAGTTTCGCCTATGAACATAGCGTAGGACGGTGTACAGCAGATAAAATCCGAGCCGAAATCCTGCAAAATCTGAACCTGTCTTTTGGTGTTGCCCGTCGAAACGGGTATGACCGTCGCGCCGAGCTTTTCGACGCCGTAATGTATACCCAAGCCCCCCGTAAAGAGCCCGTAGCCGTAGGAAACGTGAACCTTATCGGACTTTGTCGCGCCCGCCGCCGTAAGCGCGCGTGCGTCGCATTCCGCCCAAACCTCAAGGTCGCGTTTAGTATATCCGACGACCGTCTGCTTTCCCGTTGTGCCCGACGAGGCGTGAACCCTTACAATTTCGCTGTCTGGAACGGCGAAAAGTCCGAAGGGATAGTTATCGCGAAGGTCGGTTTTGACGGTGAAGGGCAGCTTGTGGATATCGTCGATTGAATGAATATCCTCAGGCTTTAAGCCGATTTCGTCGAATTTCTTTTTATAGAAGGGCACGTTATTATATGCCCTGTTTACTAAAGTGATAAGTCGTTCAGATTGAATGGCGTGCAGATAATCCCGCGAAGCGCCTTCAATATCAGGTGTATAGTACTGCATTTTTGCTCCTTAAAAGTCACGAAGGCTTTTTAGGCGTTATATCCAAGTGTAAAAGCCTTCTCGTTTATTTCGATAGTTTTTGCAGGAACGGTCGCGCGTATAGCGTCGAGCCATATTTCCTTATTTATTCCCAAAAACTTCGCGCATACGCCAAGCAAAACACAATTCGTCGCCTTGATTGAGCCCGCCTCAACGGCAAGACTTTTCGCGTCGACCGCGACAACATTGTCGAGCTTTGCTTTTAGCTTTTCGGTTATGCTTTCGGGATATTTTGCCGTGCCCATAATTACGGGCATCGGGTCTATGTTCTGTGTGCTTGTGATGACCACTCCGTTGGTTTTAAGAAACGGAAGCCAGCGAGCCGCTTCAAGCTCCTCAAAGGAAAGTAGTATATCCGCTTCGCCCTTTTCGACGAGCGGAGACCATACCTTTTCGCCGTAGCGGACATAGGTTATGACCGAACCGCCGCGCTGCGACATTCCGTGAACCTCGCTCACCTTGACGTCAAAGCCCTCGTCGGCAAAAACCTTGCCCATAAGCTTTGACGCGAGAAGGGTTCCCTGTCCGCCGACGCCGACTATAATAATGTTTTTCGTTTCACTCATCTCGCTCGCCTACCCTTCCTTTATCGCCGAGAATTTGCACGCAGATGTGCAAACTCCGCAGCCGACGCATTGCGTGTCATCGATAAACGCAAATTTCTTGCCGTTTTCCTCTTTAAAGGAAAGCGCAGGACAGCCGACGCCCAAGCAGGAGCGGCAGCCCTTACAAGCGTCCTTGTCGACAACAAGGGGCGCTTTATGCTTAACGGTTTTCAAAAGCGCGCAGGGCCGACGTGAAATAATCAGCGAGGGCTCCTCTATTCCGAGCTCCCTTTTTACCGTTTCTCGGGTCGTTTCGATATCAAACGGGTCAACGACAAAAACGCGGCTGAACCCGACCGCCTTTGCAAGCGCCTCAAGGTCAACGGCGACCGTCGGCTCACCCTTTATGGTAAGACCGTTCGCAGGGTTGTTCTGGTGTCCCGTCATACCCGTAATCGAGTTGTCAAGAACAATAACCGTCGAAAGTCCCTTGTTATACGCTATATCAATAAGCCCAGTTATGCCAGAATGGATAAAGGTGCTGTCGCCAATAACGGCAACCGACTTTTTCGCCTGCTCAGCGCCGCGAGCCATATTGAAGCCGTGAAGCGAGCTTATCGACCCACCCATACAGATACAGTTATCGACCATAGAAAGCGGAGCCGCCGCACCGAGAGTATAGCAGCCTATATCGCCGCTTACATATAAGTTAAGTCCTTTAAGGGCATAATAGAGCCCTCTGTGGGGACAGCCTGCGCAGAGCACAGGGGGACGGGGCGGAACGGCGTCCTCAAAGGTATTAAAGGGCAGCTCCTCTCCCAAAATCGCGTCGCGAACTATCGCCTGAGAAAATTCGCCGCAAAGAGGAAAAATCTCCTTACCGATAACGTCGATGCCGTTCTTCTTGCAATGAGCTTCGATTATATCGTCCAATTCCTCTATGACATAAACCGTCTCGACCTCTTCGGCAAAATTCGCGATTAATTCGACGGGCAGCGGATTGACCATTCCGAGCTTTAAGTAGCTGACCTCGTTGCCAAGGGCTTCTTTCGCGTAAGTATAGCAGTCGCCTGCCGCGATAACGCCGATTTCCTTAGAGTTCATTTCAACCTTGTTTATGCCCGAGTTTTCCGCGTAATCGATAAGCTTTTGCGTCCTCGCCTCGACATAGGTATGACGAGCCTTCGCCATAGCGGGCATCATAACAGTTTTGGCGACGTCCTTTGTATATTCCTTTGTTTCTTTTTCAATTCGCGGTTCTTCCTCAACAAGCGAACGGGAGTGGGATATTCTTGTCACAAGACGAAGAAGAACGGGGGTGTCGAAAACCTCGGACAGCTCAAAGGCAAGCTTGGCATATTCCTTGCACTCCGCCGAATCCGACGGCTCGAGCATAGGCACCTTTGAAGCTATGGCATGATGACGTGAATCCTGCTCGTTTTGAGAGGAATGCATACCGGGGTCGTCAGCGACCGCACATACAAGCCCCGCGCGTACGCCGATGTACGACATTGTGTAAAGGGGGTCGGCGGCAACATTCAGCCCAACGTGCTTCATAGCGCAAAAGCTTCTCTGTCCGCCCAAAGCGCCGCCGCTCGCAACCTCAAACGCCACCTTTTCGTTGGGCGCCCATTCGGTATAGATATCGTCGTGCTTAGACAGAAATTCGGTAATTTCGGTGCTTGGTGTGCCGGGATAAGACGAAACGATTTTTACGCCCGCCTCATAAAGTCCCCTTGCGACCGCCTCGTTGCCGAGCATTAGTTTTTTTGATGTGTTATCCATTATTTGTTTTCTCCCCGAAGGTCTATTACTCGCTTCGCCTTGCCGACAAAGCGTTCGATTGATTTTGGCTCGACAAGCGAAACCTTTACGTCGATACCAAGTATCGTTATTATCTTGTGATGTATTTGATTGCGAAGCGCCTCAAGCTCGCTGTAACGCTCAAGAAGAGCGCCGTCGATAAGCTCAACGCGAACCTCAAGCTTGTCAGAGAAATTTTCTCTCGTGACGACGAGCTGATAGTGCGGGCTTATCTGGTCGATACCGATAATCGCGCTTTCAATCTGCGTCGGGAAAACGTTGACTCCTCGAATTTTAAGCATATCGTCGCTTCTGCCGATAATCTTCTCCATACGCGCCGAGGTGCGGCCACAGACGCAGGGCTCATATGTAAGGCGAGTCAGGTCTTTAGTGCGATAGCGAACCATGGGTATTCCTCGCTTGGTGAGGTTCGTCACGACGAGCTCTCCAACCGAACCCTCGGGAAGAACCTCGCCCGTATTCGGGTCGATTATCTCACAAAGGAAGTGGTCCTCACATATATGAAGGCCGTTGCGCTCAAGGCATTCGCCCGACATACCGGGACCGTTTAGCTCGGACATACCGTAATTGTCGGTGCCGAAGAAGCCGTTGCCCCATTTTTCTTCTATCTGGGCGCGCATTTCCGGTGTGCTTCCTTCGCTTCCAAGAAGCCCTAATTTAAGATTATAGCTGTCAAGCGGAAATTCGCCCGACATCTCCTTCGCCGCCTCCGCAAGGTACATACAATACGACGGAGTTGCGACGATAGTGTCTGTTTTAAAATCACGCATAAACTTCAACTGCTTTTCGGTGTTGCCCGAAGAAGTCGGAACGACCGTTGCGCCGATACGCTCCAAGCCATAGTGAAGTCCGAGCGCCCCCGTAAACATTCCGTAACCAAAACAAATCTGAACCAAAGAATTTTCATCCGCGCCCGCGGCGTATACTATTCGCGCCACCTGCTCACTCCAGTTGTCAAGGTCGCCCTTAGTATAGCCGACAACCGTTGGGTTTCCCGTCGTTCCCGACGAAGCGTGAATTCTTACGATATCCTTTTGCGGCACCGAAAACAATCCAAACGGATAGGTGTCGCGAAGGTCGGTTTTATTTAAAAACGGAAAATGCTGAATATCTTGAAGGCACTTGATTTTATCGGCGGATACCCCCGCCTTACTAAATCGTTCGTGATAGAATGCGACGTGTTTGTCGCAATAATCAACCAACTCTTTAAGCCGTTCGAGTTGTAAAGCCTCCATATTCTTGCGGCTCATACACTCCATTTCTTTGTTCCAAATATGCTGTGACGGCATAATAAAAGTACCTCCATTTGTACTGTATTATAAATAGTTATTCTACTATTTTTTAAACTAAATGTAAACCTTAATAGCCTATGCTCCGATAAATTCGGCGCTTTTACCGTTTTTCTTGAATACTCCGCCGAAGGTTATGCACAAAATTAAGGAAACCGCCATAGCAAGACAGGCGAAATGCGGGCCAAGGTCGCATATCTTTCCGAAATACGGAAGAGCGAGCTCTTTACAGAACAGCTTGCAGAAAACAGGCGGAAGCGCCGTCAAAAAGCCGCCAATCATACCGATGAACGCGCCTTTTTTTGTAAGCTTGTCGGAATAAAGCAGCAGTGCGTAGGGAGCAAGGAAGCTTCCCGAAATAACCCCCCATGAATAGGACATCATATCGAGTATGGGGGTGTTGGAGTTAGCTATGAAATAGGACACAGCGATAAACAGAGCCGCAACCCCTTTCATAAACCACGCGGCGTTCTCTTCGCTCATCTTTTTCGCTATTCGCTCTTTTACTATATCAATCGTAAGCGTAGACGACGCGGTTATTGTAATTGAGCAAAGGGTCGAAACCGACGCCGCGATAAGCAAAACAAGCACAAGACCCAAAAGCCACGCCGCAAGGTTTGCCTGCTTAAGCATCGTCGGAACGAGGAAATCCGTTCCGCCACTCGGAAGCTCGCTGAAGAAAAGGCGGGAAAGCGAACCGATAAAATATCCGCCACCCGCAACAACAAAGGCAAAGACGGTTGAAATAACCGTTCCGCGCTTTATCTCGTGGTCGTCCTTTATGCCGTAATATTTGTGTATCATCTGCGGAAGACCCCACGTTCCGAACGAGGTCATAAGAACCGTCGCCCACAGCGCAATATGCTCCTTCGCGCCAAGATTAAGAAGCGCTGTCTTTTCGCCAATCGCCGCAAGACCCTTCGCCACGCCGCCGACCTGCTCGCAACGAATAACGGCGACCATAAGAACGATTATGCCGAAAAGCATTATAAGCCCTTGAACAAAATCGGCCTTGAGTGTCGCTACATAGCCGCCGAAGGTAACGAGGAAGATAGCCGCGATAGCGATAACAATCATACATAGCGTTTCATTTACGCCAAGCAGCACCGAGCACACGCTCGTAAGCCCCTTATAAACCGACGCCGAATACGGGATTAGAAAAACGAAAATAACTATCGAGCAAAAAAGACGCATCGCCCTGCTGTTGAATCGCTTTTCAAAAAGCTGAGGCATTGATTTTATCTCATATTTTCTTGTAAGACTGCGCGTTCTTTTCGCAAGAACCATCCACGCCAAAAGAGAACCGATAATGGCGTTTCCGATACCCGGAAGCACACCCCAAATGCCGTATTTCCAGCCCGTGCCGCCCGCATAGCCGATAAACATAACCGCGGAAAAATACGCCGTGCCATAGGAAAGCGCCGACACCCACGCGCCCGCGTTACGTCCGCCGACGGTAAGCTCGGTTATGTTCTTCGAGCTCTTACGATAGAATATCGCGACGCCCGCTATGAAAAGCACATACACCGCAATAGTGATAATCATTACTGTTTCTCTTGAAATCATTTTCGCACCTCTGTTTATTGCTTTAAAGCTTTAATGTTTTAAAGCGTGTTAGTGCTTTATATTGTACACTATATTTAGTTAAAATGCAAAGGTTTTTTCGCTTTTTCGCGTTTTGCTCAAATATAGCTCCGCTTATTTTCGTTATTTATAGAAAACACCTATTTGTTAATGGTTTTTTCATTGTTTTTGTTTTGACGATTTGTTATACTTTTTTCAGTGATTATTGAAAGGAAGATTGTTTTATGGCTGCTTCAAAGGTTTTGTTCTGCGATATGACGACGACGATGGACGAGTGTCTTACCGAAAAGTTTATGCGTCTTGTCAAGACCGCGGGAATAGAAAAGATTGATTTCAAGGATAAATTTGTCGCGATAAAAATTCATTTCGGCGAAAGGGGCAATCTTGCGTTTCTTCGCCACAACTACGCTCACGCGCTCGTTAATTTCATAAAAGAGAAGGGTGGCAAGCCCTTTCTCACCGACTGCAGCACCCTTTATGTCGGCGCGCGCTCGGACGCGCTTTCCCATCTTGAATGCGCGTCGGACAACGGTTACAACTCTCTTACGGTCGGCTGTCCTATAATTATTGCCGACGGACTTTTGGGTAAAACCGAAACCCTTGTTCCGATTAACTGCGAACAGGTCAAGGAAGCGAAAATCGGCGCGGCGATTATGGACGCAGATATCATAATTTCCCTAAACCACTTTAAAGGACACGAGGGCGCGGGCGTCGGCGGCGCGATAAAGAACCTCGGAATGGGCTGCGGCTCAAAGGACGGAAAAAAGGAAATGCACAGCGAGGGCAAGCCTTCTGTTTCGGCGGATACCTGCGTGGGCTGCGGAACCTGCGCTGAGGCCTGCGGACAATCCGCGATAAGCTACGTCGACTCAAAGGCGGTTATTGATTACGACAAATGCGCGGGCTGCGGTCGCTGTTGGGAGGCGTGTCCCACCAAGGGGATTACTCCGCCGGAAAATGCGATTGAGGTCTTTAACAAACGTATGGCTGAATACGCCTACGCAGTCGTAAAAGACCGCCCGAGCTTCCATATCAATATTGCCGTTGACATCTCACCCCTTTGCGACTGCTACGGCGTAAACGATGTAGCAATTATCCCGAACGTCGGTATGTTCGCCTCCTTCGACGCGGTAGCCGTAGACCACGCGGCGGCGGATAAATGCAACGAACAACCCATTAATCAAAACAGCGCGCTCGCAAAATGCGACCATGTAGGTCACGACCACTTCGGCGCGCTTGCGCCCGAAACCGACTGGGCCGGTTGTCTGAAGCACGCAGAAAAAATAGGTGTCGGCAACTTCGAATATGAGCTTGAGGAAATGAAATAGACGCCAAAGCACAGTAATAAAACAAAACTCCCGCCGAAGGATTTTTCTTCGGCGGGTTTGTTTTTGCAAAAATCTGCGTCCATATCGTACAAATCAAGCAGTTTAATTCTTTTTCAGTTTTCTTTCGCAATCCATTTTGGACCTTTATTCAAATTCCTTTAGCCAAAGCGCGCTTGACGCGTCGGCAGGCATACGGAAATCGCCGCGCGGAGAAAGTGAGACCGAGCCTATCTTGGGGCCGTTTGGTACGCACGAGCGTTTAAACTGATGAATAAAAAACCTCTTGTAGAAAAGCTTCAGCCACTTTTCAATTTCCTCGTCGGTATATTCCCCCGCAAATGCGTATTTTGCCAAACGCATTATCTTTTTTGGGCTAAAGCCCCAGCGCACAGAGTAGTATAAAAAGAAATCGTGAAGCTCATACGGACCTATTATGTCCTCTGTCTTTTGGTTAATTTCCTTGCCGTCGCTCGGAAGCAGCTCGGGGCTGACGGGCGTGTCGAGTATATCGTAAAGGGTGGGCTTAATCGTCTCGTCCTCGTCCGCGATATGCTTAACGAGATAGCGCACGAGGGTCTTTGGAACCGAGCAGTTGACGGCATACATCGACATATGGTCGCCGTTATAGGTGCACCAGCCAAGCGCAAGCTCAGACAGGTCGCCCGTTCCAATTACAAGCCCGTTTTCCATATTCGCCACGTCCATAAGAAGCTGAGTTCGCTCACGCGCCTGCGCGTTCTCGAAGGAAACGTCAAAGGTTGTTCCGTCGTGACCCATATCCTTTAGATGCGACTTAACCGACTCGGAAATATCGATTTCACGAAAGCTGATGCCGAGCGTTTCGCAAAGGGTTTGGGCGTTGCTCTTAGTGCGCTTGGTCGTGCCGAAGCAGGGCATTGAAATGCCGATTATGTCAGGTGCGGGTCGCCCCATCTGCTGAAAAGCTCGGCTCGTGACAAGAAGCGCAAGGGTCGAATCGAGTCCGCCGGACACACCGATAACCGCCGTTTTCGCCCACGAATGAACTATACGCTTTTTCAGCGCGGCGCATTGAATATTCAGAATATCCTCGCACCGTTCGTGACGCTCGGCGTCGTTTGACGGAATAAAGGGGCGCGAAGCGACACGACGCGTCAGCTTAACTTCTTTTTTTTTTAGACTAAACTCTATCGTTTTATAGCCTTCTGCCGAGTTGTTATATCTTACGCTTGTCAGACGTCTGCGTTCGTTTTCGATTTTGTTAAGGTCAATTTCACTCTCGCAATAGCTCTGTTTAAACGGCGCGCTTTCGGCTATTATCGAGCCGTTTTCAGCAATAATGTTGTGCGCCGAGAAAACGACGTCGGTCGTTGATTCGGTTTCGTGGGCGTTGCAGTAGACATAACCGCAACAGCTCTTGCCCGACTGAATTGCCACAAGCTTTCTGCGAAAATCAGGCTTACATACAATCTCGTCACTTGCAGAGGGGTTGGCGATAACCGTGGCGCCCGCGAGGGTATGAAGGCTCGACGGCGACACCGAAACGAAGAGGTCTTCACATATCTCGACGCCTAAAACAAATTCGGGCATTTCGCGGCACTTGAAAAGAAGCTTTGTTCCGAAGGGGTAGCTTTTCCCCTCAATTTCGACTGTGCCGTTATCGCTCGGCGCTTCCGAAAAGCGGCGGCCCTCATAAAACTCGGTATAGTTCGGAATAAAGGATTTCGGGACGATGCCAAGGATTTCGCCGTCCGTCGTCACTGCCGCCGCGTTATAAAGCTTTCCGTCAACCGTGACGGGAAAGCCCACGACGACGACTATATTCTTCCCCTTCGTCGCCAACGCAATTTTAACTAAGCTCTTTTTCGCGGAGTCCAAAAGAATATCCTGCAGGAACAAATCCTCACAGCTATACGACGTTATGGCAAGCTCCGGGAGCGTCAACAGCGAAACGTCCTTCTTCGACGCTTCGTCAATCGCCTTAATTATCTCGCCTGTGTTGTATTCGCAGTCGGCAACCTTGATTGAAGGGCTTACCGCGGCAGATTTTAAAAAGCCGTCCTTCATTTACGTCTTTTCTCCTTGCTTCCCTTATTATTTTTACTATTATACATTTTTGGCGCGGCGCTTACAAGGCATTCGCGTCCCTGCCCGATAAGGTCGCTTCTTCCCGCTTCAATAAGCGCCTCGCGCACAAGGGTTTCGTTCTCTTTTTTGTAGTATTGCAAAAGGGCGCGTTGTTTTGCCTTGTCGCGCTCTTTTTTGGGCACATACACCTTTTTCAGGGTATAGGGGTCGAGCTCGGTGTAAAACATCGCCGTAGAAATGGTTCCGGGCGTCGGATAGAAATCCTGAACCTGCTCGGGATGCATACGTTCCTTTTTTAAATAAAGCGCAAGCTCAACCGCGTCCTTAATTGTGCTGCCGGGGTGAGAGGAAATCATATAGGGCACTAAATACTGTTCCTTTCCCGCCGCCTTCGTGAGCTCGTAAAAGCGCTTTTTAAACCTCTCGTATACCTCAAATTTCGGCTTTCCCATATATGAAAGCACGCTGTCGCAGCAATGCTCGGGCGCGACCTTAAGCTGACCGCTTATGTGGTATTTTACAAGCTCTTTAAAGAATGTTTCGTCCTTATCCGCAATAAGATAATCAAAGCGAACACCTGAACGTATAAAAACCTTTTTGACTCCGTCAATCTCGCGTATACGGCGCAAAATCGAAAGATACTCGCTATGCTCCGGCTTTATTGCGGGGCACATCTCGGGCGCAAGACACTTTCTGTCCTTACAACAGCCCGCCGTAAGCTGTTTTTCGCATGACGGTTTTCGAAAATTCGCAGTCGGGCCGCCAACGTCGTGAATATATCCCTTAAAGTCGGGCATAGCCGCGATTATCTTCGCCTCTTTAACGAGCGAATCGGCGGTACGCGAGGTTACCGTCCTTCCCTGATGATAGGCAAGCGAACAAAAGCTGCACGCACCGAAGCAACCGCGATTTTGTATAATCGAGAATTTAACCTCCTCTATCGCAGGCACACCGCCGTCCTTTTCGTAGACCGGGTGATAGTTTCTCTCATACGGAAGCTCATACACCGCGTCAAGCTCCTGTTTATCAAGCGGGAGCGCAGGCGGATTTACGACGACAATTCTGTTTCCGTGGCGCTGGATTACGCTCTTGCCCCGAAAGGCGTCGTGCTCGTCCTGCTGAAGCCGAGCCGCGATTGCGTACTGCTTTTTTCCGCCCTCGGTCGGCTCCTTTACGATTTCGTACGTCGGGCATTCCGCCGCGGGACGCGGAATATAATCTTTGGTTTCAACTGCGAAGCAGGTTCCGCGAACGTCGTTAATCTCATTTATGTCTTCGCCGTTTTTCAGCCGCGTCGCGATTTCAACACACGAGCGCTCCCCCATGCCGTACATAAGCAAATCGGCTCCGCTCTCGATTAGAATTGATTGCTTAACCTCGTTATCCCAATAGTCATAGTGCGCGAAGCGACGAAGCGACGCCTCAAGACCGCCGATAGCGAGCGGAATGTCGCCGTAAACGCGGCGAACTGCTTTTGAATAAACTATCGTCGCACGGTCGGGACGAAGCCCCATTTTTTTACCCGGCGAATAGGCGTCCGAGCTTCTCTTTTTCTTAGCGGCGGTATAATGGGCTACCATTGAATCGATGTTTCCGCCATTGACGAAAAAGCCGAGCTTGGGGCGACCAAAGCGGGTATAATCGGCGTCCTTTTGCGGCTGAGCCAAAATACAAACGCGAAAGCCCTTGTCCTCAAGTACACGAGAAATAATCGCCGTTCCAAAGCTTGGGTGGTCGACATAGGCGTCGCCTGTAACGAGGACGATATCGCATTTGTCCCAACCGCGCTCATTCATATCCTGTTTTGAAATCGGTAAAAAGGGCATATTATTCTCCCAACTGTTATTTGTATCATTGTATCACATTTCATCTTAAAACAAAAA
>CAYWQL010000024.1:0-21923 GCA_964460755.1 uncultured Oscillospiraceae bacterium
TTTAATTAAAAATGGGCAAAAAAGCGCGTGATACAACAAAAATTCAATGCATATATTAAAATAAAAAAAACTCTTTTAAAAAATCACGAAAACTGTTATACTGAATTTAGTTATAATTATGTGATGAAGCATGGTATTTGATTTGAAAAAGAAGTCATTTTTGGGAAAAATTAAACAGCTTTCTCACCGCAGAAATCGTTATTTTAACGAAGCGAAGGTTGAAATAGCGTCGAGAAACATAAAAACCATGAAGCTTGCCTGCTTCTTTGGCTTTATTTTGTTGGCTTTTCTCGGATTTCTTTCGCCGCTTATTCTCGAAGGCTGGCGAGTGACCTTCGGTTATGTGCTCCTTCTCGTCGCCGACCTTGTTTTCTTTGTTTTGTCGCATATTCTCGGCAGTCAAAAGGAGCTTAACTGTGTCAAAATCAGAACGCTTTGTCTCTTGTTTTATTGTGTTTTTTTGACGCTGATAATTATCAGGGGGATTGTTTCATATCCGGATGAACCTGATACGTTTTTAGTGATAGGCCTTGTGCTTATGTCGTTTATGTTTACCCTTCGCCCGCTTTTGGTGACCGCGATTTCGCTTTTTTTTAGTGTGGTGTTTATCCTCCTTTGCATACAATTCAAAGCTCCCGAGTGCGTTTCACACGATATATACCACACTATTATCGGGTTTGCTATTGCGCGAATGATATCCGACGTTATGTTCAGCTTTAAAATAAGAGATTATTTCTTCAGCAAAAAGCTTTTGAAATCAAGTCAAGAGGACTCCCTTACAGGCGTACTCAACAAGGCGGGCTGCGAAAGCAGCTGCACCGAGTTTTTTGATTCAAAAGCGACAAGTGACCCATACACGCTTTTCGTAATTGACGTCGACAATTTCAAGTCGATTAACGACAGCTTCGGACATCAGTGCGGAGATAAGCTGCTTACCATTGTCGGCAATAGTCTTTTGAAGGTGTTTAGAAGCAGCGACGTTGTCGGACGTATCGGCGGCGACGAGTTCTGTGTGCTTATGAAAAACACAAGCAATATTGATACCGTCATTGTTAAAGCCGAGGCGATAAATCGAGTCGTCGGCGAAGAGACGAGAAGCGAAATCAAGATACCGATAACCTGCAGCATCGGAATAGCCGTAGGACAGAATAACGACAAAGAATTTAAAGAGGTTTTCAGCATTGCTGACAAATCGCTGTACCGCGCGAAGAGCGAAGGAAAAAACAACTATATTATTGATCTTATAGAGTAAAATATTTTTTAAAAAACGCGATAAAACAACCTGTTTGTAGTTGACACAAGGGCTATTATCTGTTAATATATTAAAGCTTGCAAAAATCGTATTTTAGCAAGGGCCTTTAGCTCAGTTGGTTAGAGCAACCGGCTCATAACCGGTTGGTCCGGGGTTCGAGTCCCTGAAGGCCCACCACATTTAGGGGTATAGCTCAGCTGGTAGAGCAGCGGTCTCCAAAACCGCGTGCCGAGGGTTCGAATCCTTCTGCCCCTGCCATTTTTTTGGCCCGGTAGTTCAGTTGGTTAGAACGCTAGCCTGTCACGCTAGAGGTCATGAGTTCGAGCCTCATTCGGGTCGCCACCTTGCTGTTGTAGCTCAGTTGGCAGAGCACGTCATTGGTAATGACGAGGTCGGCAGTTCGAATCTGCTCAACAGCTCCACAACAGTAAATGCCAAGAAAAAAGCTCGGAATTATCCGAGCTTTTTTGTTGTTAAACAGAAATAATATAGACACTGTTTTTTGGGCATGATATACTATTTATGTATTTAATATGATAGGAATAAAATAATGTTTAAAAAGAGACACAGCGCAATAACAAAAGGGGCGGCGGTTATTTTTTTGTTGCTTCATCATATGCTTTTGTTTGATGCGAATAGAAGCGGCATAACATTTTTGCCATTTTCCAAGGATTTGAGCGTGACACTTGGGCTTTTCTTCAAGGTTTGTCTTCCGATATTCATTTTTATCAGTGCTTACGGTCTTGCTATAGCTTATCGTGATAATCCGCAAAAAGGTTTTGCGCCTGCAAGAGCCGCGCGGCTTATGCTGAATTACTGGGTAATTTTTGTTGTTACCATTATTGCTGTATTAATAAACGGCGAAGACATTGGTATGGTTTATGGAAAGGGTATTACGGGAGCAATAAACGCATTATTTGATTTTCTTGGATTATCCTGTGCGCTTGGAACACCAACGCTTTGCGCGATATGGTGGTATATGTTTTTTGCTCTACTAATAATATTTATTGTGCCTATTGTGTGCAGGGTCTATAATTCAGTCGGCGCTTCATTTGCGGTGGCGGCGTGCATTATTCTTCTTGCGTATGGAAATCAAGAGAGCTCAATTCATTATCTTTGTTCCGTTGTGCTTGGCGTATGCTTTGCGCTCGGCGATTATTTCACAAAAATCACAAAAGCAGGCTTATTTAAGAGCGCGGCGCTCAACACTGCTTTTCGAATTTTGATTGAAATAGTACTTTTTGCCGTTTTGTTTTACACAAGGACTTTTATGGAGCTGCTTGCGTTGTCGGATATGCTATTGCCTATAGTTGTTTCGCTTTTGGCGTATGACGTTTTGTGCAATATTCCGCTGTTAAACAGGTTTCTTGAATACCTCGGCAATAATTCTCTTTATATTTTTCTTACCCACTATCTTTTACAAACCAAATTTGCGAGCGACATAGTTTTTGCTTTGAAAAATATATGGCTTTGCACTATTGTGCTTCTGGCGCTTACAGTGGTTCTTTGCTTGGCACTGGAGTGGATAAAAAAAGCAACAAAATATAATTTGCTTGTAAAAAACGTATTCGATAAGCTTTCGTAGACCCAAAAGAAAAAATCCAGAATCTATGTTAGGATTATTAAGTCTCATTTAACCGTAGCCTACTTAAGTATGCCTGACGTCCTTGCGTAGTGAAATATGTACTGCTGTGCAATTCCAGCGTAGGGGAGGGCGAAATCGGGAAGCCCGTCAGGGTAAAGCGCGGTCATGGCACGATTTATCCAAACGTCTCGCGGAAATGCGTCGTAACGTTTCGCGCCGAAAAGAAGTGTGCAATCAGCGACCTTCGGTCCGACTCCCGTTATTTTCATAAGCTCGCGCCTTGCTTCGTCAAGCGAGGCGCTTTTTATTACTTCAATGGAAATTGATTTGCTTTCATATTTTTGCGCCGCGTCGATAATGTACCGAGCGCGAAAGCCGCTCCTTATCGGGGCTAAATCTTCAGGCGAAAGGGAGGAAAGAGCGGCAGACGTGGGGAAAAGGAAGACATCGCCTTGTTTTTCGCCGGCGAGCTCGCACAGTCGCTCTATAATGCCGCTAATCCGAGGTATATTGTTGTTTTGAGATATAATAAAGCTTACGAGCGTTTCAAAAAAAGGTTGATTGAGAACGCGTATACCACGTGCGTAGGCGATGGCCGTTTTAAGAATTTGGTCGCGGGAAAGAATATCCTTGACTTTATTGTAATTTACGTCGAGAGCAAAATATTTTTCGATTAAAGGGCGGTCTTGTTGAGAACAATTAAGAAAGGTGAAGTCGGTTCCGTTCTGTTTGACGGCAACTGCGAGGTTTTCTATTATACCCGAAAAAATATCGTCCTCAGTTTTTCTCCAGCGAAAGCATTGACCGCAGAAAAGCGCTTGATTTAAATCCAAATCCGGGATTGTAATTGTAATTGTGTCGCCCAAAATTAAATCACCGCCTATACAATGTTAGGGTTATTATATCATATTGTAACGCTAATTTTCTTTGGCAACACTCAAACTTGTGAAATAAATATCAGCCAAGAATAATTTTTCAACTGGCTGTTAACAAATAATTAATAATATTCATTAATTCTTAAAATATTCAGTTTATTAACATTTTGAGTTTACGGTAAAATAAGCTTTTTAAACATTTTCAACCGACTTTTCAACAATGAAGATGAATATTTTATAGATTACGGAACGTATAGAAATATTTTTTTGATATTTCAAGAAAAAATTCGTCTTTTAATCTCTTATTATTTTATTTTTTAAGTAATGTATGTTATAATTTTTCTCAAACGATAATTTATGGAATACGGAGTATATCTGTGGAAATAAACGAACAACAAAAAAATGAAGTTGTCTTTGGAAAGAATGCGGTAACCGAGCTTATCAAGAGCGCTGAGTCAGTAGATACGCTTTTTGTGAGCGGCGACGCGGGGGATAAGTCGATAAGCTATATCGTTTCGCTCGCAAAAGAAAAAGGCGCGGTTGTAAAGCAGGTTCACCCCGCTAAGCTTCAAAAGCTTTGCGGAAGCGATAAGCACCAAAATGTTGCGGTTTTCGCGACCATATGCGACTATTGTGAGCTTGAAGATATTTTTAACAGAGCGAAGGAGCGTGGGGAAGCGCCGTTTATCCTTATAGCCGACGGAATAGAAGACCCGCACAACTTGGGCGCGATAATAAGAACGGCAGAATGCGTCGGAGCGCACGGAATTATAATTCCTAAGCGTCACGGCTGTTCGGTGACCTCGTCGGTGCATAGAACCTCAGCGGGCGCGGTGAGCCACATTTTGATTATGCGGGCGGTTAACCTTGCGTCCACTATACGCGAAATTAAAGAAAAAGGCGTTTTTTGCTATTGCGCTGACGCCGACGGCGAAAGCTGTTATAGGACGGATATGACCGGGGCGTGCGCCTTGGTTGTCGGTTCAGAGGGCTTTGGAGTGTCAAGGCTGACGAGAGATTTGTGCGACGTCGTAGTAAGCCTTCCGATGAAGGGAGAAATCAATTCGCTCAACGCCTCGGTAGCCGCGGGCGTGCTTATGTACGAGATTAGACGGCAAAGAGATATTAAAGAAAGGTAGGCTCTTTTTTATGAATGACAACGACAGAAACGCTCAAATTGAAGAGCTTTTAAAGGAAATTAGGGAACGTCGCGAGGGCGCGAAAAGCGAGCTTACGATGGACAGCTATGCCAAAGACGTTCAGACTATACAAAAAGAGGTCAAGGACGGAATAAAGGCGCAGACGAAGGATTATAGTGAAAAAATTAAGGATATAAAAGCCGAGACGGAAAAGAAGGAGGAGGCTGCCGAACGTTCGCAGGAGGCAATGGCGCAGACCACACTTTTCGATAGACGCTCGGTGCTTAACTCCATAAAACGCGAATATAGGAACGTCCACGAGGAGGAGTACGACCCAATAAACAAGAGCGCGCTTGCTCCGACCATTGAGCGAGGCGTCGACGTTATGCCCTCTCACAAAAGCGCTGGGCTTCTTGAGCAGGAGCTTGAGGCGGAGCAGGAGGACGTCACCTACACGGAGAATCACAGTATTTTTACCGACGACGCATATGTGTCCGACGTAATTCCCGAGGAGGAGCATAAAAAGGCCTTTCACGCTAAGGACGACGTTCCCGAGGAAACCGGCTCCGTTATTCTTGACGCGGCGGCGAAAAAGACACAGAAAAAGGGCGTTCTTAACGTAAAAGATAATATAGACGACAACTTCCGTGAGTTTTTCGGAAACACCGTCGTCATAGATAAAGAACCGCTTGACGACAAGACCAAAAAGCAAAGAAAAATTAAAGATTTTGTTTTTACAGACGCAGAATCCGGCATAAGCGGCGGACCAGTGTTTGAGGACGACGACTCCAACGCCAAGAAAAAGAAAAAGGACAACGCCGAGGTCGACGCAACCGTGCTTCTTGAGGATTTAATGTTTGACGCGGGAAGGGCGACGTTAAAAAGTATATTAAGCGGAATTTTCGCGGGAATACTGATTCTTCTTAATATAGCACAGGTGACGGGGCTTCTTTCAGGCACGTCTCTTGGCAGTCCGCTCGTTTTCTATGCAATTAATGCGGTGGTCTATCTTGCGCTGTTCATCGTCAATGCGATGGTGATTTTTCGCGGATTTGTTGATGTTGTGAGCTTTCGCGCCGATTCCACGTCGCTTGTTTCCTTTGGCGCGATTATTTCTCTGCTTGAGCTTGTTGTGTTGCTTTTCACCTCAGGCGAAAGCGAGGCTCGGCCGGTTAGCGCATGTGTAATGGCGGTCACGGTGTTTATGATGACGCTTGGTTTAACCCACGACGCAAGACGTGTTTCCAACAGCTTTTCAGCCATGAGTGAATATGAAGACAAATTCGCTTCAACCGTGCTTGCCGACCAGTCGTTTACAAGGAAAATAACGAAGGGCTTGGAGCTGAGCGAGTCAAAGGTGCTCGTAAAAAGAAGAACGTCGTATACCGACAATTATCTTTCCCACGCCGAAAACTATGATATGATTTCCGACGCCGTTTCAAGGACAGGCTCGATAATGTTCATCGTATCGCTGCTGCTTGGCGTTGTGGCTTATGTAAAAACGTCAAATATCGGTTCGGCGCTCGCCGCGACAGCTTTTGCGGCGGTTATGTGTTCGCCTTTTGTTTCAACCCTTTCAAGCTCGCTTCCAATCGGAAGTATACAAAAGAAGCTTTCCAAGCTCGGCGCATATATCCCGGGATACTCCGCGGCGGAGGAAATCCGCGAGGCTAACTGTATAGTAATTTCAGGCAGAGAACTTTTCCCGAAAAGCAACGTAAAGCTTCACGGAATAAAGACCTTTGAAAAAGAGCGAGTCGATAAGGCGATATTATACGCGGCCTCCGTTCTCATTAAATCCTGTGATACTATGGCGCATATGTTCCTCAATGTTATCCAAAGCAAGACCGAGATGCTTTATGAGGTCGACGGGGTGGAATATGAAAGCAACCTTGGCTTTAGCTTCTGGGTTGATAAGGACAGAATTCTTCTCGGAACCCGCGAAATGATTGAGTCGCACGATATTGAGGTGCCCTCGCGCGACTATGAAAACCGATACACGAAGCAGAGCACGCGCGACGCGATTTATCTTGCCGTCGGCGGAAAGCTGTATGCGATGTTCGTAATAAGCTATTCGCCCAACGAAGAGGTTAAAAATACACTTAAGATATTGGAGGCTGACGGGCTTAATGTAGTCGTTCATACCCGAGACTTTAACCTTTCGTCCAACAAGATATCGAAGATTTTCGGTATTCCGAAAAAAATGATAAGCGTTGTTCGCGAGGACGATGTACCCGAGCTTTCGAAGCGAACATCCTATGTGAAAAAGACCCCTTCGTCGCTCACTCACATCGGTTCGCTCATTTCCCTCGTCAACGGTATATCGGGATGTCACAGGCTTGAGGGCTCGCTTCGTCTTTCAATGACGCTTGAGCTGGTGTGTATGATTTCGGGCGCGGTGCTTTCAACGGCGTTGGTGCTGTTTGGAAACATCACGGCGGTCGGCGTTTTGTCCGCACTTTTGTTTCAAATTTTATGGACGGTTATTTTATCTGTTGGTGTTTGTTCAAGGAAAATATAAGATTTAGTTAATATAGACAAAACATTCGCGGGGAATTCTAACTCCGCGAATTGTTTTTTGTTCGGAAATCTCTTTTAATAAATATAAATATGTGATAAAATTTTCAGTAACGTGTTGCAACTATTTATGCACATAGCTATACGAGAGGGGAACAATTTCTTATGGACTACACACCGGACAAAATCAGAAACGTTATGCTTGCTGGTCACAGTGGAAGCGGAAAGACCTCATTAGCCGAGGCACTTTTGTTTTTGACAAAAGCTTCGGACAGATTTGGAACGATAGCCGACGGAAACACCGTATGCGACTTCGACCCCGACGAGATTAAGAGAAAGGCTTCGATGTCGGCGGCAATCGCGCCGTTCGATTATTTGGGCGCTCACGTCAATCTTATCGACGTTCCCGGTCTTTTCGATTTTGAGCTTGGAATTTATGAAGGAATTAAAGCGGCAGAGTCGCTTATCGTAACTGTATCGGCTCGTTCGGGTGTAGCGGTAGGAACCTCTAAGGCTATTAAGCTTGCGAATAAAAACAAAAAAGCTAAGATGTTCTTTTTAAGTAAGATGGCGGCGGAGCACGCCGACTTCAAAAAGGCTTACGAGGGGCTTAAAAATGAATTTGGTACGAGCGTATGCCCGATTGTTATGCCTGTGTTAAGCGAAGGCAAGCCGACGGTTTACGTTGACCTTCTTAAAATGAAGGGCTTCACATACAAGGACGGAAAGGCGACCGAGGTTCCCGTACCCGATACGGCGGGATATATCGACGAGCTCGTCGCGGCGCTGAACGAAGCGATTGCGGAAACCGACGAAGCGTTAATGGAAAAGTTCTTCGGCGGCGAAGCGTTTACGCACGAAGAGATAATCAAGGGCGTAAAACACGGCGTAAAGAGCGGTATACTTGCTCCCGTCGTATGCGGCGACAGCACAACGCTTGAGGGTATTGACCTTGTTTTAGACGCCATAGCGAATCTTCTTCCGTCGCCTATTGACGCTGGTGAGTTTGAAGCTGCCGACAAGGACGGAAACGCTGTTAAGCTTAAATGTGACGACAACGGACCCGTTGTAGCTTATATATTCAAGACGGTCGCAGACCCGTTTGTAGGAAAGCTTTCGTTTGTTAAGGTTATGTCCGGAAAACTCACGGCGATGTCGTATGTCAATGCAACGACGGGCGAGCAGGAAAAACCGGGCAAGCTCCTTTCTGTTAAGGGCAAAAAGCAAACCGATATAACCGAGATATGCGCCGGAGATATCGGCGCGCTTACAAAGCTTGCGGCGGCCAAGACGGGCGACACACTTTGCTCGGTCGGCAAGGTTTACAAAATAGCATCTATCGAGTTTCCGCATCCAAGTATGTCTATGGCGATTAAGCCGAAGAACAAGGGCGACGAGGGTAAGATTTCCACCGTTATACAGCGTATAATGGAGGAAGACAGAACGATAAATTATGAGGTTAACAAGGAAACCTCTCAACAGCTTCTTTCTGGTCTTGGCGAGCAGCATCTTGAATCGGTTATCAGTAAAATGAAATCGAAATTCGGCGTTGACGTCGAATTAATTCCGCCCCGCGTCGCTTTCCGTGAAACAATTCGCGCCAAGGCGGAAGCTGAAGGCAAGCATAAGAAACAGTCCGGCGGCGCAGGACAGTACGGCGTCGTTCAAATCCGTTTTGAGCCGTTGCTCGACGGAACTGATTTCGAGTTTGTTAACGCTATCGTCGGCGGCGTCGTTCCTAAGGAATACATTCCCGCGGTTGAAAAGGGTCTTCGTGAAGCTATGCAGCACGGCGTTCTCGCGGGTTATCCTATGACTGGCGTTAGAGCTACACTCTTTGACGGAAAGTATCATCCTGTCGATTCAAAGGAAGTTGCGTTTAAGTCAGCGGCTCGTCTTTCCTATAAAGCGGCCTGCGCCATGGCGAAACCTGCGATTCTTGAGCCGATAGGTACGCTCAAAGCCAATGTTCCCGATTCGAACACCGGCGACATAATGGGCGAAATAAACAAGCGCCGCGGACGTGTGCTTGGAATGAACCCCGGCGAGGACGGCTTGCAGGTTGTCGAGGCTGAGGTTCCGATGTCCGAAATGATAGACTTCACAACCTATATGCGCTCTTCAACACAGGGGCGCGGAAGCTATTCAATCGAGTTCGCGCGCTATGAACCGCTTCCCTCGAACCTTGAACAAAAGGTTATCGACGACGCGAAGGACCTTCGCGAGGCGGAAGAGGACGAATAAAAATAAAGCTTTTGAAAGGCACGCGCTTGCGTGCCTTTTTTCTATGCTAAAAAATGATTAGATTGAATATAATTTAATCAATAAAGCTTTGGCGGAGGAACTATGAAAAGGTTGATGGCGGCGATTTTGATTATCTGTTTTTGCTTGTCCTCGTGCGGATATATGAAAAGCGGTGAAGAGGACGTCGCTTTTTTTGAGGGTAAGGACGATAGACTTAGCTTCGAGGTGCTCGGAGAAAGAGAAGTAAACGAAACGCCGTTCAGACGCTTTGTTTGGATAAGCTATCTTGATTTAAGGAGTATAATTAGCGCGGACAGGGAAAAGACGAATGAAAACGCAGAAAAAATGTGCCAAAATATTCTAAAAATTAAAACGACCGATGTTTTTTTGCAGGTACGCGCCTTTGGTGACGCAATATATAATTCCGACTATTTTATCAGCGCAAACAACACCGTCTATTCCGATTATTCAAGCGAAATTGATTATTTCGAAATACTTCTCGAGTTACTTCACAGCTATGGTATAAAGGTTCATGCTTGGGTAAATCCTTACCGTCTTAGCGATAGCCAAAGCGAAGAAAACTCGCAGTTCATTAAGTCGCTTACAGAAAAGGACGTGCTTTCGGTCATCGAATACAATGACGGCATTTCCCTCAATCCCGCGAACGATACGGCGAAGGAGCTTATCATAAGCGGCATAGACGAAATTCTCAATGGCTATGACGTCGACGGAATACATTTCGACGATTATTTCTATCCTACGACCGACGCGGAATATGACGAAAACACATACGAAAGATTTATCGAAAACGGCGGAATGATGTCGCTTGATGATTTTCGCCGCGACAATGTTTCGCGTCTTGTCGCCGCGGTTTATGAAAGAGTTAAGCAAAAGGACGCGTCGATTGAGTTTGGAATAAGCCCCGACGCCTCGCTTTCGCGAGACTTTAGTATGCACTACGCAAACGTTGAGCTTTGGTGCAACGCCGAAGGCTATATTGATTATATTTGTCCACAGATATATTTTGGCTTTGAGAACGAGAGTATGCCATTTTCGTCGACTCTCGGCGAATGGGCAAGGGTTTGCGGCAGTTGTGATTTATTTGTAGGGCTTAGCTTTTATAAGGCGGGAAGCGAGGATATTTTTGCAGGAAGCGGTTCGGACGAATGGACGAAAAGCTTTGATATTATTTCTCGTCAGTATATTGAAAGCGGTGAAAACGGCGTGTGTAAAGGCGTTGCGCTTTACAGATATAATTCGCTGTTTAATCCGAGCGAGGAAACGGCTTCATATGCGGCGGTTGAGATGTATAATCTTCAAAAGGTGATATAAACCTTAAATGTTGAGCTTTCGTTTATTTGGCGTTCGAGTGGTGGTGACGATATGGTTTGCCGCCCTTTTTGCTTTGCTTTTTATGTATGACGCGCGCCTTACAACAAGCTGTTTTATCTTTATGGCGGCGCACGAGTTGGGCCATATTATACCTTATCTTTGCTTTGGCGGGCGCATTTCGGCGGTCGAGCTTCTTTTGGGACGAATTGAAATAAAACGGCGCGGCGGTGCGATAAACGAGAACGCAGAGCTGCTGTCACTTTTGGGCGGAAGCCTTATTAACCTGATATTTGCGGCTTCATTTTATTTGTTGAAAATCGAAAAATTAGCCGCAATCAATTTCGCCCTTGCACTTTTTAATCTTCTTCCTGTTTACAGTCTTGACGGCGGGGAAATCGTAAAAAACATTTTCGAGCGTTTTTTATCTTCTTGGGCGGTCGAGAGACTTCGGCGAACGCTTTCTTTTGTCTTTGGGCTTGGGATTATGTCGTTTGGCTTTTATGCCATTATCGGTTTTCGCAATCCGACAATAATTATCTTCGGCTTTTATATTTTGTTCGCGACATTTGCGAATAACTGATATACAAACGTATGGAAATTTGATATTATGTATTTGCGAATAAAATTGATTGGATAATGAATATGCAGGACTATACTCTTGAAAAAATATTGCGTTCGGTTCAAAAGCCGGGCAGATACGTCGGGAGCGAAAACGGCGCAATAATAAAGAACAAACAAGATGTAAAGCTTCGCTTTGCTTTTTGCTTCCCCGACACATACGAAATCGGTATGTCTCATCTTGGAATGAAGATACTTTATTACATTATGAACCGCCGCGAGGACATATGGTGCGAACGTGTTTTTGCGCCGTGGTTCGATATGCGCGACGAGATGAAAAAGAACGATATGCCGCTTTTTTCACTTGAAAGCAAAAGCCCGCTTACCGAGTTTGATATCGTCGGATTTACCCTTCAATACGAAATGTCCTTTACGAACATATTATATATGCTTGATATGTCGGGAATACCCCTTTTTTCAAGTGAACGCGACGAAAGCTTTCCGCTTGTTATCGCGGGCGGACCTTGCGTATGCAATCCCGAACCCGTCGCCGATTTCGTCGACCTGTTCGCCCTTGGCGAGGGTGAGGAGCTTGACCTTGAGATATGCGACCTTGTAATTAAAGCGAAGGAGAAAAGCTGGACAAGACGGAAGCTTTTAATTGAAGCGTCGAAGATAAAAGGTGTTTACGTTCCGTCGCTTTACAAGCCTTTTTATAACGCCGACGGCACGATTAAGGAATATAGAAAGCTTGTCAAATCCGCGCCCGATAGGGTTCAAAAGCGAATAATTAACGACTTTAACTCGGTTGATTATCCGACCGACGTTCCCGTTCCCCTTATTGAAACGGTACACGACAGGGCGAGCATAGAGGTGCTTCGCGGCTGTGTGCGCGGCTGTCGCTTTTGTCAGGCGGGCTTCATTTATCGTCCGTTCAGGGCGAAAAGTGCCGATACTCTTAACGAGCAGGCAAAAACGCTGTGCCACAACACCGGCTACGAGGAGCTTTCGCTTATTTCGCTTTCAACGAGCGACCACCCCGAAATAGAGCCGCTTTTGGACAAGCTTCTTTCGTGGACGCCAAACGAACGGATAAATCTTTCGCTTCCGTCCCTTCGTATAGATAATTTTAGCGATGAGCTTATTGAAAAGACCACCGCCGTTCGAAAAAGCGGTCTTACCTTCGCGCCTGAAGCGGGAACCCAACGTCTTCGCGACGTAATAAACAAGAACATAACAGAAGACGAGATAATGAGCGGTTGTAAAATCGCGTTTGAGGGCGGCTACACCAACGTCAAGCTATATTTTATGATGGGACTTCCGACAGAAACCGATGAGGACATCGTCGGAATAGCCGAGCTTGCTCAAAAAATCGTGAATTTGTTTTATTCTCTTCCGACCAAGCCAAAGGGAAAATCGGTCTGTGTCAGCATAAGCTGCGCCTGCTTTATTCCGAAGCCCTTTACTCCGTTCGAGTTTTGTGCGGCGAATGAGCGCGACGAGTTTATAAGAAAACAGCAGCTGCTTCGTGCGGCTGTTAGAAGCAAAAAGATAACGGTTAGCGCCCATGTTCCGTCGATGAGCTTTATCGAGGCTGTGCTTGCCCGTGGGGATAGGCGGCTTTGCGGGGTAATATATGACGTATATAAGGACGGAGGAGTCTTCGACAGCTGGGACGAGGGCTTTTCGTTTGAACGATGGATTAACGCGATAGAAGGCAATGGGCTTACGCCTGAATTCTATGCAAACCGCGCCCGAGCCTTTGATGAGGTTAACCCTTGGGATATACTCGATTACGGAGTTTCCAAGGAATTTCTTATAAGCGAATACAAAAGAGCGCAAAGGGCTAAAACTACGCCCAAATGCAGTCAAAAATGCTCCAACTGCGGTATAGTTGCTATGACGGGAAGGAAATGCTTTGATAAACGTTAGACTTCATTTTTCTAAAACCTTTGAGGCAAAATATATTTCGCATCTTGATTTGGCAAGATGCTTTTCACGTGCGCTAAAAAAAAGCGGGCTTGATTTGTGGTATACCGAAGGCTTTAACACAAGGCTTTATCTTACCTTTGCGCTTCCGCTTTCGCTTGGGCTTGAAAGCCTTTGCGAAACGGTGGATATCCGCCTGATTAACGACGAATTCGACCCCAATATCGTTTATGCCGTTAACCCTCAGCTGCCCAAGGGAATAGAGGTCTTCGATGCAAATATTCCGGTCTTTAAGGCAGGGGATATCGCCTTTGCACGGTATTTGGTTGAGCTTTGCGACGGCAAATTTTCAAGCGAAGATGTGTTGAGCGCTGTGCACAATGTGATTAACAAAGATGCGATTATGGTCAAGAAAACAAACAAGAAGGGAATAGTAAAGGATATAGATATTAAGCCGCTTATCCATTCAAGCAGGGCGTTTGTTCAGGGAGAAATGTGCTATTTAGACTTGACGCTCGGCGCGGGAAACGAAAACTCGCTTAACCCCAATTTGTTGTTGAGCGAGGCGTTTTCCTTGCTCGGCCGTGAAACCGACCATATTTTGATAAAAAGAACGCAAATACTTACAAAAAATCTTGAAAATTTCCGTTAAAAAGACTTGCATACAGGGTAGGCGTATGGTATTATATTAAAGCTTGCATAATCCTCTGGGCAACCGGCGGGGTTAATGTTTAAAACATTAAGCGGACAGTCCTCTGTCATTTTAGGCACGAATGTCTGGTTTACAACTTTAGGGAGGAAAAATCCAAATGGATGCAATCAAGTTGATGACTGAGGGTATGGTACGTCCCGAGCCGCACAAGTTCGAAATTGGCGACACAGTCAAGGTTCACGTTCGTATCAAAGAAGGCGACCGCCAGAGAATACAGCTGTTCGAAGGAACGGTTATCGCCAAACAGCACGGCGGAATAAGCGAAACCTTCACAGTAAGAAGAACCTCTTACGGCGTAGGCGTAGAGCGTGTTTTCCCGACAAACTCTCCGAATGTGGAGCAGGTTGAGGTCATAAGACACGGTAAGTCAAGAAGAGCCAAGCTTTATTACTTGAGAGACCGCGTAGGTAAATCGGCTAAGCTTAAAAGCCGCATAGACTAATTAGCTGAAAAGGGACAAGTTTTTGTCCCTTTTTTATTTCGTTTTTACGCTTTTTTATGTTATACTTAAACTCGGGTGATGAAATGAAAGAAAACAAAAAAAACAACGCGGCGACGGTATACGATTGGATTGATTCCTTTGTTTTCGCGCTCGTCGTGGTGATGATTCTTTTTTCGTTTGTCGTGAAATCCTACATCGTTGACGGAAGCTCTATGTATCCGACACTGCTTGATGGAAGCAGAATTTTTGCTTACAGCTTTTTGTATAAGCCGAAGTCGGGGGATATTGTCATAATTGACGAAAACAACGGCTACGGCGCGCCGCTCGTAAAGAGGGTTGTCGCGACGGGCGGCCAGACCATAGAGCTTAACTACGATACTTTTGAATATACAATAGACGGGAAACCCTTTTTGTCGCCCGTTGAAAACAGCGAACAAAACTTATGCGGAGAAACAAGCTTTCCCTTGAGTGTGCCAGAAGGGTATATTTTCGTTATGGGGGATAACCGCGACGAATCCTTTGACAGCCGATATAAACAGATTGGCTTTATTGACGAGCGAAGCGTTTTGGGCAAAGAGATAATTGAACTTGGACGGTAATGGAATGGATAACGACCTAACTACTAACATACACTGGTTTCCCGGGCATATGATGAAAACCCTTCGGGTTATAGAGGCAAGTCTTAAGGATGTGGACCTCGTTATCGAGCTTCTTGACGCGCGCGTGCCGCTTTCGAGCAAGAACCCCGAGCTTGCGGCGCTTACGTCGGGAAAGCCTCGGCTTCTGTTGCTTAATAAAAGCGACCTTGCAGACGAGAGCTCGACAAAGAGGTGGATAGCATATTATAAACGAAACGGCTTCGGCGCGGTCGCGATTTCAAGCAGGGAACAAAGGCTGCAGAAAATGTGCGTCGACGCCTGCAAGAATTTGATAAAAGATAAGCTTCAACGACAAACCGAACGGGGCGCAATCAATTCCAAAATTCGCGCGATGGTCGTCGGCATACCGAACGTCGGAAAATCGACCTTTATTAACAACATTTCAAACAAAGCCGCGACGAAAACCGAAGACCGCCCCGGAGTTACGCGGGGAAAGCAATGGATTTCGCTGCCGGAAATCGAGCTTCTTGATATGCCGGGTGTGCTTTGGCGAAGATTCGAGGATATAAATACCGCCCTTAAGCTTAGCTTTACAGGCGCGATAAAGGATGATATTCTTGATATCGAACAGATTGCCGCCTGCCTTCTTGGCATATTGAAGGAAAAATACGGCGACAGGCTTATTGAACGATATAAGCTTCAGAACGAAGCGCTGCCCGATAATAATTACGAGCTTTTGGAGCTTATCGCGAAAAAACGCGGTATGCTTGTTTCAAAGGGAGAGTACGACACCTTGAGAGCCGCGCAGATGCTCCTTGACGAGCTTCGCGGCGGAAAGCTTGGGCGAATTACCTTTGAGGAACCGAACGAATATGATACATGACGAGCTTTACCTCTTTGACAGAAAAATGCGCAGCAAATACGGCGTTATCTGCGGGGTTGACGAGGCTGGGCGCGGACCGTTGGCGGGCCCCGTTTGCTGTGCGGCGGTCATATTAAAAGACGACAGCGTTTTTGACTATCTCAACGACTCAAAAAAGGTTAGCGAAAAGCGCCGTGAGATACTGTACGAGGAAATAATCGCCAATGCGTCGGAATACTCCGTCGTCTTTGTCGATAACGAAACCATAGACGAAATAAATATTCTTTCCGCGACTATGCTCGGAATGAAGAGGGCGATAGAGGGACTTCACTTGCCCTTTTCGCGCGCGTTCATTGACGGCAACTGTGCGCCGAGGGTTGATATTCCGTGCGAAACGGTTATTAGCGGAGACGCGAAATCCGCCTCGATAGCGGCGGCGTCTATTCTCGCAAAGGTTACAAGGGATAGATTTATGAGAGAGCTTGCGAACGAATTTCCGCTTTACGGCTTCGAAAAGCACAAGGGCTACGGCACCAAGGAGCACTATGCGGCGATAGAAAAATACGGTATAACGGTATATCATCGAAAAAGCTTTTTAAAAGGGCGTGTTTAGATGAAAACTGGTGATATGGGCGAGGAGTTTGCGGCAAAATATCTTGAGAAGAACGGATATAAAATAGTTGACCGCAATTTCAAATGCCGCTTTGGCGAGATTGATATTATCGCTGTTAAAGATGGCTATATTGTTTTTGCCGAGGTAAAAACAAGGGCGAAGAACGCGCTTGTCAGCGGCGAAGAAAGCGTTGATTATTTTAAACAGCGACGTCTTATCTCGGCGGCAAAGTATTATTTAAAAATCAGTCAAACCCTTCTTCAACCCCGATTTGACGTTATTGTCGTCGAGCATAGCGACAACATATTAACCATAACAAACCACATTGAAAACGCGTTTTAGGTGTTTATGAACTATTTTGATTTGCATTGCGACTCCGTATCCGAGGCGCTTAATAAGAAAAAGCCGCTCAAAAACGGCGATATGTGTGTTAGCCTTGATAAGGCAATCGGGTTTGACGTTTGGCGTCAGTGCTTTGCGCTGTTTATTCCCGATGAGCTTCACGGTGAGGCGGCATATAAAGAATACAAGCGCCTTTTTGCTTTTTATAAAGAGCAGCTTTCGCTGTTTAAAGACGTTGATACGCCGATTTTGACGGTGGAGAACGCGACGGCTCTTGGGGGAAAGCTCGAAAGGGTAGAGGAGCTTGCGCTTGACGGCGTAAAGATGATGGGACTGACGTGGAACGCCGAAAACGAGCTTGGATTCGGCGCGGGAACAAGCGGCGGAAGACTTAAGCAGTTTGGAAAAGAAGTAATAAAACAAATGCGCCGATGTCGCATAACCGTTGACGTTTCACATCTTTCGGACGAAAGCTTGAACGACCTTTTGGCATACTGTGACTTTCCTGTCGTCGTAAGCCACTCTAACCTTCGCTCGGTTTGCGACAACAAACGCAATCTTACCGACGAGCAGTTCAAAGACATAGCGTCGCGCGGGGGACTTGTGGGCCTAAACCTTCACGTTCCTTTTCTTACGAAAGAAAAGGACGCGACGAAAGAAGACCTCTATAGACAGGTCGATAGAATGCTTTTGCTCGGCGGCGAAAAATGTATGGCGTTGGGAACCGATTTTGACGGTGGAATCGCGCCCGCTTTTTGTCGTGATATTTCGTGTGTCAAAGGTCTTTATGATGATTTCGCGAAAAGATACGGAAAAGCCGCAACCGATAGAATTTTTTATACCAATGCCTTTGACTTTTTCTTGAAATAACGGAGAATTATATGTCGCTTTTTGTCATAGGGGACCTTCATCTTTCATTTAAGGCAGAAAAACCAATGGATATTTTTGAGGGGTGGGGCAATTATGTCGACCGCCTTTATTCCTGTTGGCAGGAGTGCGTCAAGCCCGACGACACCGTAGTTATTCTTGGCGACGTTTCGTGGGGAATGAATTTTGAAGAAGCCTTCCCCGATTTTGATTTTATCAACAAGCTCAACGGAAAGAAAATAATTATTAAAGGCAACCACGACTACTGGTGGGCGTCGCGCAAGAAGATGGACGATTGGCTTGCCGCAAGCGGACTTGATACAATCAGCATTCTTTTTAATGATTCTTATATCGTTGACGGCATAGGTATTTGCGGTACGCGAAGCTGGTTTTTTGACGAAACGGAGTCGCCTGACGACAAGGTTTATCACCGTGAGCTGGGCAGGCTCGAAAACTCACTTAATTCACTAAAAGGAAAGGGCGCGAAGGAAACCATAGCGTTTCTTCACTATCCGCCGATTTATAAAAATTCAAGGTGCGGGGATATTATAGAATTACTAAAGAAAAACGGAATAAAACGGTGCTATTATGCCCACGTTCACGGCGACAGCATAGCTTGGGCGTTCAACGGCAGCTATGACGGAATAGAGTTTCGGCTGGTTTCAGCAGATTATTTGAAGTTTGAGCCGTATATTATTAAATAACATATAGATTATTAAATATTAATGTGATACAATATTATGGATTAATTTTGGAGGAAGTTGAATATGTCACTTTTAGAACACAAAAAATTAGACGATGGAAAATACGAGCTTTCCGTAGCGATAGATGCGGCGGACTTTATGAAAGCCGTTGAAAAGGTATACCACCGTGAAAACAAGAAGATTTCCATTCAGGGCTTTAGAAAAGGAAAGGCTCCCCGTGCAATTATCGAGAAGATGTACGGCGAAGGCTTTTTCTATGAGGACGCGCTGAATGATTTGCTCCCCGAAGAATTTGAAAAGGCTGTCGACGAGGCGAAAATCGAAATCGTCGGTCGCCCCGAGGTCGACGTTGACGAGGTCGGCAAGGACAAGGACGCAAAGGTCAAATTCACCGTTACCCTTCGCCCTGAGCTTACAGTTAAAAAATATAAGGGTATAGCGGCGACAAAGAAGGTCAATACTGTTGAGGACGACGACGTAGCGAGTGAAATTGACGCGCTTCGCGAAAAGGGTTCGAGAATGGTCACGGTTGACGACAGAGCGGCGCAGGACGGAGATATTACCGTTATTGACTTTGAGGGCTTCAAGGACGGCGTAGCCTTCGAGGGCGGCAAGGGCGAGCGGTTTGAGCTAACCCTTGGCTCGGGTCAGTTTATTCCCGGCTTTGAGGAGCAGATTGTCGGTCACAAGATAGGCGAAGATTTTGATATTAACGTAAAATTCCCAGAGGAATACGGCGCGGAGGAGCTTGCGGGCAAGGACGTCGTCTTTAAAATCAAGCTTCACGAAATAAGATTTAAAGAGCTTCCTGCGGTTGACGACGAGTTTGCGAAGGACGTAAGCGAGTTTGATACCCTTGAAGAGCTAAAAAAAAGCATAATCGACCGTCTTACCAAGGCGAACGAGGACAAGGCTGACCATGAGGTTGAGGACGAATTGGTCGAAGCTATGTCCGAGTCGGTAGAGGGCGATATTCCCGAGGTTATGATTGAAGAGCGTATGGACGAGATGGTTCACGACTTTGAATATCGTATTCAGGCACAGGGAATGAATATGAAGACATACCTTCAGTATATGGGTATGGATATGGAAAACTTCCGCAAATCCTTCAGAGAGTCGGCGGAAAAATTCGTTAAGACGCGTCTTGCGCTTGAAGCCGTTGTCCGCTCGGAAAAGATTGAGGTTGTCAAGGAAGAAATCGAGAAGGAATACGCTCGACTTGCCGAAGCATATAAAATGGAGGTCGAGAAGATTAAATCCTTCGTACCCGAAAAGGAAATGATTAAAGACCTTTCAGTTAACAAGGCGATTGACCTCGTTAAGGAAAGCGCGAAGATTAAGGTAGAAAACGTAACAAAAGAAATACTTAAAAAAGAAGCTGAGAAAAAGGCAAAGGAAGCCAAGGCAAAAGCGGAAGCTAAGGACGCTTCCGCGAAGGAAGACAAAGAATAGCTTTCCGTTTACATATACCAATTATGGAGGCGTAAAAAATGAGTTTAGTACCAATGGTTATTGAGCAGACAAACAGGGGAGAACGTTCATACGATATTTTTTCCCGCTTGCTCAACGATAGAATAATCGTTCTTTCCGAGGAGATTAACGACACGACCGCGAGTCTTGTCGTCGCCCAGCTGCTCTATCTTGAAGGACAGGACGCGACGAAGGACATTAGCCTTTATATCAACAGCCCCGGCGGCTCAATCAGCGCGGGTATGGCGATTTATGACACGATGAATTATATTAAATGTGACGTGTCGACGATTTGCGTCGGTATGGCGGCTTCTATGGGCGCGTTTCTTCTTTCGGCGGGACAAAAGGGCAAGCGCTACGCTCTGCCGAACAGCGAAATAATGATTCACCAGCCTCTTTTAAGCGGTATGCAGGGACAGGCGACCGACATCAAAATACACGCCGACAGGATAGTCGCGATAAAGAACAAGATGAACCAAATGCTTGCCGACGCAACAGGTCAGCCGCTTGAGGTTATCGAGCGCGACACCGACCGCGACAATTTTATGACGGCGCAAGAGGCGAAGGATTACGGGCTTATTGACGACGTATTTATTAACAGATAGAATGTGAGACATCTATGGCGGGAAGTAAGAAGATAATGCATTGCGCGTTTTGCGGAAAGACGCAAAACGAGGTTGAGCGTATGCTTGTCGGTCCGAATATTCACATTTGTAACGAGTGCGTTATGCTTTGCTATTCTCTTCTCGAAGAGGACGGCGTAGCCGAGCCGTCGAACAAAAACGTGAATATAAAGAAAAACGGAAGCTTCGTTGAGCAGCAGCACACGCTTTTGCGCCCGAAGGAAATCAAGAACATCCTCGACCAGTATGTTATTGGTCAGGACGACGCGAAGATTGTTCTTTCGGTAGCGGTGTATAATCACTACAAAAGAATAGCCAACAACGAGATAGGCGACGACGTTGAGCTTCAAAAGAGCAACATACTCCTTCTCGGACCCTCAGGAACGGGAAAGACATATCTTGCTCAAACTCTTGCGAAGGCGCTTAACGTGCCTTTCGCAATAACCGACGCGACCACCTTAACCGAGGCGGGATATGTCGGCGAGGACGTTGAGAATATACTTCTTAAGCTTATTCAGGCGGCGGACTTTAATATTGAAGAGGCTCAGCGCGGAATAATTTATATCGACGAGCTTGACAAGATAACTCGAAAAAGCGAAAATCCCTCAATTACCCGCGACGTTGGCGGCGAGGGAGTTCAGCAGGCGCTTTTAAAGATTATTGAAGGCACTCAGGCGAATGTTCCCCCCGGCGGCGGCAGAAAGCATCCGCACCAGGAATTTATCCAAATCGACACAACGAACATATTGTTCATCTGCGGCGGAGCGTTTGACGGCATTGAAAAGATAATTGAGCAGCGTGTCGCGAATTCCTCGCTTGGCTTCGGCGCTTCCCTAAAAGAAAAAACCGAGGACAAAAAAGATACCCTTATGAAGCAGGTTATGAGCCATGATATAGTGAAGTTCGGATTGATACCCGAGCTTGTCGGCCGCATTCCTGTGCTTACGGTGCTTGATTCGCTTGACGAGGATATGCTCGTGAAAATACTTGTCGAGCCGAAAAACTCGATTGTGAAGCAGTATCAGCGCATAATGGAAATGGATAAAATCACGCTTGAATTTTCCGATGAGGCTCTTCGCGAAATCGCGAAGCTATCCATTGAGCGAAAGAGCGGAGCGCGCGGACTTCGCGCAATAATGGAAAAGCTTCTCATTCCGATTATGTACGACGCGGCATCTCGAAAGGATATCGAGAAAATCACGATTGATAAAAATTGCGTCCTGAATGGTGAGCCTGTTTTAAAACTAAAAGCGTAAAA
>CAYWQL010000025.1:0-21667 GCA_964460755.1 uncultured Oscillospiraceae bacterium
GCTCTTGAAAAGGGTCCTTTCAAGTCTATATATTGTTTAATTTTCAAGGTCCTTGTTGTGCACCTCTCGTGAGCGGTGCGAGATATATTATATCTATTAGCAAGACATAAGTCAAGCACTTTTTTAACGATTTTTTCAACATTTTTCGATAATGTTACAACTGCGCCGTGTGGTTCTTATCGGCAAAAAATACAGCGGCGAACGCCCACAGGGTATCCGCCGCAGAAATAGCCTTTTATCTTATACGCCGCTTTTTCTTGTGCTTTCCGTTTCGGCTGAACATTGCCGCCGAGATAAACGCTGTCATGGGTATCGTGAACAAAATCGTGAAGCAGCCGATAAAGGACTGAAGCAATTCAATAATGACAACCTCACGGTTAAGCATTTCGATAAGCGAGTTCTGGTACGCAACAAGTAAAAGCACTACCGAAAGGGAGCTTCCGATATAAGCGAGAACAAGTGTGCTTATCTGGGTGCCCATAATGTCCCAGCCGATTTTGATGCCCGACGAAAAAAGCTCACCGAATCCGTCCTTCTGCGAAAGCTCCTTCATTTCGTATATCGACGCCGAAATCGACATTGACACATCGAGACAGGCGCCAAGCGCTCCGATAAGCATCGCCGCGAAGACAATAGCCTGAAGGTCTATGGCAGGCTCTCGAATAAAAGCGACCGCCATGGTTTCATCGTCAACCGCGCCGGTTATTCTCATAAAGCTATTAAGCGCGAAGGACAGCACCCCCGCGAGCGCGACGCCGCCTATGCTTCCGAGCGCCGAGGCTACGCTTTTTTTATTGAAGCCTCCGATAAAAAACGGCGTTATTATTATTGTATATATACATATCACTATTGCGCTTACATAAATGTTGTCACCCGCCAAAATCGAGGGAATAAAAACAAGGAAAATCGAAAGCACAGAAAAGCCGAGCGCAACAACCGTCGCAACCCCCTTCAGCTTTCCGAAAATCATAAGCAAAAGGAAGAAGACCGCCGCGACAAGTATGACCGTTCTTATCCTAACTATGTCGCCCGACACATATTCGTCGCCCATACCCTCCTGCTGATAGACGATAATCCAGTCGCCCTGACGCACGGGGGTCGGCAGTCTCGATGTCAGATTATCATAGCTTTGGTAAGCGATAAAGCTTTCGCCCTTGTTTTCGCCGAAAAGCACGGTACAGGAATATTTGATTTTCGTTTCGACCATTTCGAGCTCGCCGCCGAAGGTTGTTTTATCCTCCGTCTTGTCGAGAATTAGGTCGACCCTCACGATATGGGTGTTAAGCCTTGCGCCCGTCTGACCTGTGAACATTATAGAATCTGTCGAGGCAATTTTATATCCGACAACTATGAAAAGCGCCGCGAAAACGAAAAGCAATACATACCAAAGAGCTTTGACCTGTTTCTTTTTCATTCGTTAATCCTTCTTTATAGTTTGACCGCCGTAATGCTTATTATAACATTTTTTCGTCCTGTGTTCAAAAAGCAAAAGAGCGGTCGCCCAAAGCAACCGCTCTTAAATTTACTATCAATAATATGTACTGTTTATTTGCCCCAAAGATTAACTATACTTTCGAGCCCTATGCCCTCAAGGAAGCCCGCATACTTAGTAACAAGTCCGCCGTACATAACGTCGCCGAAGAAATAGGACGCCGCCGCCCAAAGAATTAGAAGCAAAAGCACGATAAGAGCGGCGCGGGCGAAGTTTCGACGATTGATTTTTCTTGAGTTTGCGCGCGCCCACACAAAGAGCAAAATTATATTTACAACTGGTATAAGAAGAAGGATATCCATCAAGATGAAGCTGAAGGTCGAAACGGGGGCGTATCTGCTCCGCCTTGCTGGGGCGGGGTCGCTCACGACGGGCTTTGCTTCCTCTGCGCGCCGGCGAGGGCGTTTTTCCTCCTCCTCGAGGAGTCCGTCTTCCCTTGTTTGCGGGACGGGTTTGTCCTCCTCAACGCAGGGCTCTTCTATTGCAGGGATTTCAGCCTTCACGGTTTCCTCTTTTATTTCTTCTGATACGACCGCCTCAACCGCTTGTGCGGTTTCGTCCTTTATCGTCGCTTCAAGGTCGACGGGAGCGCCGCATTTCTTGCAGGTTTTCGCCTTTGCCGTCAATGCCTCTCCGCATTCTGTACAAAATTTTTTTGCAGCTGCCATATTTAACCCTCCTCTTGTTCGTATCTACATTTTAGCCTACAATTCCCTCTTCGTCAAATTATAGTTTGATTAAAAACTCATTAAACCGATTATTCAAAAAATCACTGTTATCCTTAAGAAAAAATATGATATACTATTATTTAAATTATTCTTTTCGGGAAGGACATACTTTTTTATGTCAAATATATTAGAAACCCTTACCCTTGAGTTTAAGCAGACCAAGGCTCACGTTGAAAACGTCGTTAAGCTTATCGACGAGGGAAACACCATTCCGTTTATTGCTCGATACAGAAAAGAGCTTACCGGCTCGATGGACGACCAGGTTCTTCGCGAGCTTCACGAGCGACTTTTGTATCTTCGTTCTCTCGACGCGCGCCGCGAGGAAATAAAAGCCTCTATCGCCGCGCAGGAAAAGCTGACCGACGAGCTCGCCGCCGCTATCGACGCCGCGACAACCCTTGCCGAGGTTGAGGACCTTTACCGTCCCTATCGCCCAAAGCGCCGCACAAGGGCCTCTATCGCCCGCGAAAGGGGCTTGGAGCCGCTTGCGGAATTTCTGCTCGCGCAGGACAAAAAATGTGACGCGCCGCTCGTGGAAGCAGAAAAATATATTAACTCGGAAAACGGCGTTGATACCGCTGAGGACGCCCTTGCGGGAGCGCGGGATATCCTTGCCGAGAATATTTCGGACGACGCGGAAATACGAAAGGAGCTTCGTCGGCTTATCTTCACCCGCGGGCTTGTTGTTTCAAAGGCAACGAATGACCAAGATAGCGTCTATCGCAACTATTATGACTATTCCGAGCCTGTCAACAAAATCCAAAGTCATCGCATACTTGCCATAAACCGCGGCGAGCGTGAGGGCTTTTTAAAGGTTTCGGTCGACATTCCCAAGGCGGAGGCTCTCGCGATAATCGAGAAGAAAACCGTTAAGGGCGATTCCCCGACGAAATCGGAGCTCAACCTTCTTATTGAAGACAGCTTTGACCGCCTTATTTCTCCGTCAATTGAACGTGAAATGCGCGCGTCGCTTACCGACATCGCCAACGAGCAGGCAATAAAGACCTTTGCGGTTAACCTGAAACCGCTTCTTATGCAGCCGCCTATAAAGGATATGGTCACTCTCGGCTTCGACCCCGCGTTCAGAACCGGCTGTAAGCTTGCCGTCGTCGACGGAACGGGAAAGGTGCTTGACACGTCGGTCATTTATCCGACCGCGCCGCACAACAAAACGGAAGAATCCCGCGCAAAACTAAACGCCCTTATAAAGAAATATAACATTGAGCTTATCTCCATCGGCAACGGAACCGCCTCGCGCGAATCGGAGCAGTTCGTAGCCGAAACGATAAAAGGCACGCCAGTTCAGTATATGATAGTCAACGAAGCGGGCGCGTCGGTCTATTCGGCGAGCAAGCTTGCCGCGAACGAGTTCCCTCAGTTTGACGTTTCGCTCAGAAGCGCCGTTTCAATCGCCCGCCGCCTTCAAGACCCCCTCGCCGAGCTTGTAAAAATCGACCCGAAAAGCATCGGTGTCGGACAGTATCAGCACGATATGCCCCCCGCTCAGCTTGACGAAACCCTTTCGGGCGTTGTTGAGGATTGCGTCAACACCGTCGGGGTCGACCTCAATACCGCGTCGCCCTCTTTGCTTTCCTACGTTTCTGGCGTAAACTCGGGCATTTCGAAAAGCATCGTCGCCTACCGCGAGGAGGAGGGCATTTTCAAGGACAGAAAAGAGCTTCTTAAGGTGCCGAAGCTTGGGAAAAGCGCCTTTGTCCAGTGCGCGGGATTCCTTCGAATAGCCGAAAGCAAAAATCCGCTCGACAACACGGGGGTTCACCCCGAAAGCTACGACGCGGCAAAAAAGCTTCTTTCCCTTTGCTCATATACCCTCGACGACGTGAAAAGCGGAAGTCTTTCCGAGCTTTCCGACCGCGTGACCAAGCTCGGCGAAGCCAACGCCGCCGAAAGCTGCGGTATCGGCGTTCCGACCCTTCGCGATATAATAAAGGAGCTTATGAAGCCCGGACGCGACCCGCGCGACGAGCTGCCGCCCGTTCTTCTTCGCAGCGACGTGCTTTCTATGGAGGACCTTATTCCCGGAATGGAGCTTACGGGAACGGTGCGCAACGTCGTCGATTTCGGCGTTTTTGTCGACATCGGCGTTCACCAAGACGGCTTGGTCCACATTTCTCGTATAGTCGACCGCTATATAAAGCATCCGAGCGAGGTCGTAAAAACCGGCGATATAGTGAAGGTATGGGTGCTTGAGGTAATTCCCCAAAAGAACCGCATTTCGCTTACAATGTTAAAGCCCAAAGAGGAACAAAAATAGTCCAACACAAAAGCCCTCGTCGAATGCTCGGCGGGGGCTTTAAAAATATTAATGAATCCTTATTTCATATTAAAAACATATCTAACAAAATCCGCCGCTTTTTCGGGGCTTTCGGTAACGGAGCTAACGCATATTACCCCGTCGGTGTAGCTGTATGCGCAGTCTTTAAAAAAGGCGGTGTCGCTTATGTCGAGCGCATAAACCTTGCCGTCGCCCTTGCCGCCGCGCTCGTTATAGTCGGCATAAACATAATAGGGCGAAAGCTTTTCAAAAAGCTCTTTAGGAAGGGCTTCGTCAAGCGGCGCGATAAGCTTTTGGTCCTTGGCGAAAAGCATAGAGCCGTAGTCGGAGATAACGACGTCGACGTCGCCCGCGGAAAAGAGGGTCATTATCTTAACGACCGACGAATCTTCGGGTGTTGTCATTAACGAGCCCTCGGTCGGCTCGGCAAAGGGATAGCCTCCGTCTACGCTGATGTATGCGTCCTCCTTGCCGATAAAAGAAGGATATTCCTTTTGTATCTTGTCGATAATTTCTCCGTTGCCGTAGTCGTTAAAAACGGCGCAGTACATCTCAACCTCACGATTTCCCTCAATAAAGGTTCCGATAAGCGAAATGATGATGACTATGGCTACAACCGCTCCGATTATGTAGAATTTGTAGTAGTCCCAAATATATTCAAGCTTCTGCTCGCGATTCATTTCTTTAAAGCTTACGTCTTTTATTTTTTCGTGTTTTTTTTCTTCCTTCAACCGTTTACCCTACTCTTTGTTTAATGATACTTAAAATAGTATTACGGATTGCCTTTTAAGTCAATCGAAAAAATATTAACGGTCGGTTAATTTTTTGATATAATATATAAAAACGAATAAGAGACAAAAGATGAAAACAGAAAAATACACCGAGCTTTCGGAAAAGCAAAAGAGCGAAATAAAGGCGCTTCAAGCGGAGTGCTATGCCCCCGAAGCACTCGAAAATGTAGCGTTTTTATCAAACGCGATTAATTATGACCGAACGATACCCTGCTTCTATTTAGGATATGAGCGCGACGCGCTTGTTGCGTTTCTTACAACCTTTTTGCCCGAAAGGGGCGAGGCGGAAATCGTTGCCTTCACCCGTCCCGACAAGCGGCAAGACGGGCGCTTTGCCGAGCTTTTGAATGAAGCGAAGCGCGAGCTTTTGGGGCATAATATCACGCGAATAGTTTTCGCCGTTGAGCCGAAAAGCGAAAGCGGAAGGGCAACCCTTTCGACGCTCGGCGCGACCGAGTGGGTTAGAAGTGAATACCGAATGGAGCTTAAGGGCGCGAAAAGGACCGACGACTCCCTTCGTATAGTCGACCTGGATAAGCAAAACAGCGACGTGTTTATGAAGATAACCTGCCAAAGCTTCGGGGACGAGAAGGACGGCGACAGCTATCTTAGCGCCCTGCTTTCCGAAGGCGGACGTCAGGGATATATTGCCTATGACGGCGACCGCCCCGTCGGTACATTTTGCTTCGAGCAGAAGGAGGGCGGTGACGGCTTTATATACGGCGTCGTTATAACCGAGCCGCTTCGCGGGCAGGGCTACGGACGAAAAATGATGAACGCCGCCGTCGCGATAGGCTGTGAAAAAACGAGTACGGTTCGTCTTGACGTTGACAGCTCCAACCCTCCCGCGTTCGAGCTTTATAAAAAGATAGGCTTTAAAATTGTTTTTCAGGTTGACTACTATCTTTTAAAAATTTAAAACAAACCATACAAAAATCCCCCGACAGATTGTCGGGGGATTTGCTTATAACGTTGAGTTAAATCTTCGGCGCGTGGACGGGGCAGGCGCGCATACATTCGCCGCAGCCCTTGCATTTTGAAAGGTCGATGGTCGCGCAGTTGTTGTCGACCTTTATTGCGCCGTTCGGGCAGACCTTTTCGCATTTCATACAGCCCAGACATCCGCTTACGCAGGTCTTTCTCGTCTGGGCGCCCTTGTCGTGATTGGAGCAAAGCACCAGATAGCGGGTGTCGCGCGGAACAAGCTTTATTATACCCTTCGGGCATTTTGCCGCGCAGGCGCCACAGCCCTTGCAGATGGAATAATCAATTATCGCAACACCGTTTTCTACCGAAATGGCGTTAAATTTACATACCGAAACGCAGTCGCCAAAGCCGATACAGCCATATGAGCATTCGCTTCGTCCCGCATGAAGCATATTCGACGCCGCGCAGCTTTGTATTCCCGCGTAGTTGTATTTGTCACGGGTGTTGTCATAGTTTCCGTGACAGGCGACGACGGCGACCATCGGCGTAACGTCGCCCGCGTCCTCACCGATTATTGCAGCGACCTTTTTTGCCGCGTCAGCACCGCCCGGAACACAGAGGTTGGGCGCGGCTTTCTTGCTTGCCACGGCGGCGGCATAGTCCGAACAGCCCGCATAGCCGCAAGCGCCGCAATTAGCGCCCGGAAGCGCCGACGCGATTTCGTCAGCCGTTTCGTCCGACGGAACATACATAATTTTTGAAGCAATCACGAGTATAACCGAGGCGAGAAGCCCCGTTCCCGTAAGCACCAAAACACAAATTAAAATCGGATTCATTCCTCTACCCCCTTAACCGATGCCGAACATATTGTTGACCACTCCCGCAAAGCCCATAAAGGTCAGCGAGGTGAGCGACGCGGCGACGAGGGTTATCGGAAGTCCCTCAAAGCATTTGGGGGGCTTTGCGCGTTCAAGCGTTCTTCTTACCCCCGCAAAAAGCACCATAGCGAGCATAAAGCCAAGACCCGAGCCAAGACCGCTCGTTATAGCCTCAAGAAAGGTATAGCTTTGGTTGGTCATGGGCGAGGTGTTCGATATGTTAAGAAGGGTTACGCCGAGAACAGCGCAGTTTGTCGTGATAAGCGGAAGATAAATGCCGAGCGTTTTGTGAAGCGCGGGCACAAATTTTTTGAGCGCAAATTCCACAAGCTGAACAAGGGCGGCGATAACGAGAATAAATACTATCGTCTGCATATATTCAAGCTTCAGCGGAATTAAAAGCGCGGCGTTTATGCCGTAGGTCGCCGCCGAAGCGAGCACCATAACAAAGATGACCGCAAGGCTCATACCGACCGCGGAATTTAACTTTTTCGAAACGCCGAGAAAGGGACATATTCCGAGAAATTTTACGAGAACGTAGTTTTCGGTGAGTATCATCGTGAACATTATCGCGAGAAGCCCTTTTAGCATCAAAGCTGTTTCACTCATTTTTGGCTCCCCCCTTCGCAGGCGTTGCAGTCGCCGCAGTTAAGACATTGATTTTCGGATTTAATAAGCTTTTTGCCCTTGGCGGCAAGAAGCGCGGAAAGGAGCGCGATAAGACAGCCAAAGGTAAAGAAGCCGCCGGGTGCGCTCGTCATTATGCCAAGCGCATAGTCCGCCGAGAAAAGCCGAATGCCGAAAAAAGTTCCGCAGCCGATGATTTCTCGAATGGTTCCCATTACGAGAAGGGTTAGTGTGAAGCCGAGCCCCATGCCCAGTCCGTCGAACATCGAATCGAGAACGGGGTTTTTCGACGCGAACATTTCCGCGCGTCCAAGTATAATACAGTTGACGACGATTAGCGGAAGATAAATCCCGAGCGAGGCGTTGAGCGCGGGAAGAAACGCCTCGACGAGCATTTTAACGATAGTTACGAACGAGGCGATAACCGTGATAAACGCGGGTATGCGAACCTTGTCGGGGATAACCTTGCGAAGGGCGGAGATGACCATATTCGAGCAGATAAGTACAAAGGTCGCCGCAAGCCCCATTCCGACGCCCGCTTTGGCGGAAACCGAAATCGCAAGGGTCGGGCAGGTGCCCAGAACAAGGCGAAGAACGGGATTTTCGTTGAACAGTCCGTTTGTTAAAATCTTAAATTTATTCTTCATTCCTTACGCCTCCTTTGCCGCGTCAAAGGCTTCGAACGCGGCGTTAACGGCTTTTTTTACCGCCTTGCTTGAAATGGTCGCGCCGCTTATCGTATCTATTCCGTCGGCGCTTTGCGTCGCGCCCTTATATAGGTCGGTGTACTCGGGAAGGGCGGCCTTTCCGCCGACAGTCGCGGTTTCGCCCGAGGCGTCAACCTTTATGGATATTATGCTTCCGTCGGGGTTAAAGCCCACCGTTACGGTGAGCCTTCCGCCGTAGCCGTTTGCATATGACGTGACAACGAAGCCCGAGCCGCCGTCGTCCTTATAAACGCTTTCGACGTTGGCTGTATCGCAGGCGATTTGAGAAAAGCTTGTCGCCTTCGGAAGAAGCTCCTTGCGGGTCGCTTCGGCTTGGGCGATTTTCGCCTTTTCGATAATCGGCTCGGTCACGCCGTTTGTCGCGGCGAGAAGAAACGATGCTATAACGCAGATAATAACGAGCACAAGCACAGGCTTAATGAAATCGTTAAAGGTATTACTTTTCATTTTTAATTGCCTCCTTCTTTGCCCGCTCGGTTCCAAACGGTCTTTTTCGGCAAAGGTCGTTTATGTAGGGAACAACTAAATTCATAAGAAGTATGGCGTAGGAAACGCCCTCGGTTGAATTTGCGAATATGCGTATGACAGCACTCAGAAGTCCGCAGCCGACGCCGAAGATAAGCTTGCCCCAGTTGGTGTAGGGTGAGGTGACATAGTCGGTCGCCATAAAAATTGCGCCTAGGAAAAGTCCTCCCGAAAGAATAGCCAAAACGGGCGCGGAGCAACCGAACAGCCACGAGAAGAGAAGTGTCGAGCCGATATAAGCAAGAGGGATAATGGGCTTAATAACCTTTCTGAGACAAAGATAAATTCCGCCGAGAAGAAGGGCGGCACAGCTCGTCTCGCCGAGAACTCCTCCGTGGTTTCCGAGGAAAAGTGTCAGCGCGTCCAAGCCTTCGCCTCCGCCGAATTTAACAAGTCGAAGGGGGGTCGCCGAGGCGAGCACGTCGACCGCGCTTTTCGGGTAACCGTAGCTTGTCATCGCCGCCGTAAAGGACAGCGCAAGCACGACGCGCCCAACAAGAGCCGGATTGACAAAATTACAACCAAGACCGCCGAAAAGCTGTTTTACGATAACAATCGCTACAAGGCTTCCGACAACCGCCATCCAAACGGGAAGAGTTGACGGAAGATTAAACGCGAGCAAAACGCCCGTCACTACGGCGGAAAGGTCGCCCACGGGAATTTTCTTTTTTGCGATAACGCAATAGAGCGCCTCGAACCCGACGCAGGATATAACGCATACCGCGATTAGTACCGCGCTTTTATATCCGAAAAAATAAATTGACGCGGCTATCGCGGGAACCATAGCGATTATTACGTCGAGCATAATCGAGCGGGTGGTGCGGTCGCTGACGAAATGCGGCGAAGAGGTTACGGTAAGCTTATTCATTATTTATTCGCCGCCTTTCTGATTTTAAGCTTTGAAAGCCTCATAACTTGGGTTATGGGCCGCTTTGCGGGACAAACGAAGGTACAGCAGCCGCATTCCATACAGCTGTTTACGCCGTATTTAATCAGAGCGTCGACGTTGTCCGTTTCGTATGCGACCTGAATTTCCGCGGGGGAAAGAAGCATCGGACAGGTGTCTACACACCGCCCGCAACGCATACAGGGGTTGTTTTCGGTCACAGGGGCGCTCGCCTTAGTGAGCGCGAGTATGGCGTTGTTGTTTTTAACTATCGGGTATTCGTCGCTGTACAGCGCGATGCCCATCATCGGTCCGCCCATAAGAAGCTTTTCGATTTCGCCCGTATAGCCGCCGCAAGCCTCGACAACCTCTTTTACCGGAGTGCCGACGGGAACGAAAACGTTCGAGCCGTTCTTTATTCCGTCGCCGCTTACGGTAAGCCGTTTTGAAACAAGCGGAACGCCCGTCCTCAAGTACCGCGCGATAAAGGACGCTGTGCCGATGTTAAGAATAACAACGCCTGCGTCCGAGGGAAGCTTACCCGTTTTAACGGCGCGCCCCGTCGTGTTGGCGATAAGGGTTTTCTCGGCGCCTTGGGGGTAACTGCTCTTAAGGGACATTACCTCAAACTCGCCGTTGGATTTTTCTCGGAGAAGCATAATAGCTTCGGGCTTGTTGCTCTCTATTCCGACAATCGCCCGCTTTAAGCCAAGAAGCTTTTTCACCCTGATTATACCCTCGACTATGTCGTCGGGGTTTTCCATCATCTCGCGATAGTCGCTCGTTATGTACGGCTCGCATTCAGCGCCGTTGATAACGAGTGTGTCAACCTCGACCCCCTTTGGAACGGCAAGCTTTACGTTGGTCGGAAAGCCCGCTCCGCCCAAGCCGACGAGCCCGGAACGGGCTATCGCCGCGACAAGGCTTTCGGCGTCGGTCACGGTTGGCGGAGTAATCGACGGGTCTATTTTAAATTCGCCGTCGCTTTCGACCTCGACCGCCTGAATGTGCTGTCCTTGCGGGGTGAGAACGGTGACGATATTTGTTACCTTTCCGCTGACCGAGGAATGGACGTCGGCGCTGATAAAGCCGTTCGCCGCGCCGACCCTTGTGCCGACGAAAACCTGCTCGCCCTTCTCAACGCAAACCGTTGCGGGCGCGCCGATATGCTGGGACATAACGAGGGTTACCTTCTTCGGTTTGAGAAGGGGTTTGGTTTCCTCGTTTTCCGTCAGCTTATAGTGCGGAACCTTTACGCCGCGGATTTTCGGCGCCTTTAAGTATTTCTTTTCCTCCACTTGTATGTGCTCCTTTCGGTATTCGCTAAATCGCGAAAATCTGTCCGATATTTCTTAACAGCGTATTTTTATAATAACCGTGTTTAACGATAGATGCTATTTTTTGAAGCTTGTTTTTGTTTTTAAAGGACGCGTATTCGGCAAGCACCGAATATTGCTCGGCGGTAAGGCTTTCTCGAAAGGTTTCGGCGAAGCACTCCGCCTGATTAAACATCGAAAGATAAATCGCCTTCATACGCTCCTTTTTCGAAAGCTTTTGGGCCGACAGAAGAAGGTCGCTTGCGTTGTACGCGCCAACCTGATTGTCACCGTGCTGACGATAGAGCATAAGCGGCTCGTTTATAACCGATATTTTGCCGAACGCCGAGGCGATAAGCGCGAGCCACCAGTCGTGCATAACCGAGCTTTTCGGTTGTTCCTTAACGAGCTTTCGAAGTGCGTCGTTTATCATAACCGTACAGCCGGTCACATTGTTTTGGGCGACAAGGTTTTTAAGACCGGTTCGTTTTGGCGAAAGCTTTTCGTATTTGAAAAGCGACGGCGCTATAACCGCAAGGTCCTCACCCGCAACCGTTAAATCGGAATGCACAAGTATCGGCGTGCTTTTACCCCAGCGCTCCTCCTGCTCAAGCATTCGCGAAAAAGTCTTTTCAATCTTTTGCTTAAACCAAACGTCGTCGGCGTCGGCAAACATTATGTATTCGCTCTTCGCTGAAAGCAGAAGCTTGAAAAAGTTGTTCTGGGCGCTCCCGCTTCCGACGGCGTTTTTAATAAGCTCTATTCGGTTGTCTTTAAACGAAGAAACTACGGCGACGGTGTCGTCGTCGCTTGCGTCGTCGCTTACGATAAGCTCGAAATCCGAAAAGGTTTGGTTCAATATTGAGGAAATCAGCTCCGCGACGAACGGCGCGCTGTTATAGGTCGCAAGCAATACGGAAATTTTAGCCACGGGGCGTTCTCCCTTCGGTTTAATCGCTCAAGGCAACAAAACAGCCCGCATAGCTACGCGGGCAGTTAGTGTAGTCGCAATTTTATTTTACGAGGGCGGCGTTCACGATAGCTTCGGCTTTATTGTAGTCGTTTGCCGAAACAAAGACGACGTATTTTCCCGCGCGAACAAGTGTCGCGTTCTCTATGCGCGGAAGGGCTTCGGTGTTATACGTTGAATAGGTGTCGTAGAGCCAGGTCTTGTGCGCTTCAAGAGAGGAGAGCACCGTCTTGGCGTCCGCCTCGGTTTTGCAGGTAAAAATGCCGTACTCCTCGCCCGTCGCTCCGGAGCCCATATAGAATTCCATTTTGTCGCAAAGCGCGGGGTCAACGCCCGTGTTGTTCTCGGTATTCTTTTCCGAAAGAAGAACCAACTCGTCAACAAAAATGTCGGACGAGCCGAGTGAAGCGCTTAACGCTTCGGCGTCAACCGAGGTATAACCGCCGCCACACGCGGCAAGGGCAAAGATTAAGGCGGCGACAGCTATCGCGGATATAAGCTTTTTCAAATTAACAGCTCCTTATCTTTATTTCAATTTCAGTAATTTGTCTACAAGTGAATTTTAGCCCAAGAAGTCAACATTGTCAATTAAAAAGGTAAATATATAAAAAATCGTAAATAATAAATAAACTGTGCTATAATAGGGTTAAATTATTATGGGTAGTTTCGCTAAGAAAAGCAAGGTTGAAAAGCACCCGTCGATGATAGGAGCAGGCGTTTTTACAAAGCGACATAAGGCGAACGCGGCTGAAAACAAGCAGCTCGCTTCGGGTTTTTGAAAGAAGCAGCTTCTCACCGAAAATGACCGCAGTTTTTATGTAGCTTTCGCCCTCGCACGAAAGCTCGCCCGAAACAAGCAGGGCGACCGAACCGACGTCGAGGAAAAACGAACGGTTGTTTTCAACCGTTTCCGCTCTGGCTGATATACAGCCGAGAAGGGCTTCGATTTCCTCATAGGAAAGCGACGCGAAAACGCCGCAGCGCAAAAAGACCTCTCTGTTCATAAAGCTCCTCCAAAAGAAAGATTTTCAGGCAAAAAGGTCTTTTCGCTCAAGTGGCGTTTTACATTTTTACGACAAAGCGGTCGGCGTTTTCAAGCGCGCGTTCAAGAAGGGTAATTTTGTTGCGGATTTTCCGCTTCAAGACGTTCTTGTTGAAGCAGTCGCACTTTATGATAAGATACGCCGCCGTGCCGAGAACCGCCGCAGAGACCAAGACCGCGCCTATTTTTTTGACGGTACACATTTTCTCACGCTCCTTCAATTTAATTATTCCCCCGAGGGGTTATAATAAACATAGAAAGAAACGGAAAGGAAGATTAAACAATGAAAAACAAAACCGGACAGATAAGAACGATGGTGACGGTGGGGCTTATGGCGGCACTCGTCTTTATCTTTACTTACATTCGCATAGAAATACCCGTGTCCATAACCGGGGGCAAGACGATGCTTCATCTCGGAAACGTGATGTGTATTTTGTCCGCGCTCCTTTTCGGAAAATGGAAGGGCGGGCTTGCCGCGGGAATCGGCTCGATGTTCTTCGACCTTTTCGACCCTATGTTCTTGCCCGAATGCTGGATAACCTTTATAATGAAGTTTGCCATGGCATTCGTCGCCGGACTTATCGCCTACGGCTTTATGAAGCCGTCGAACGGCGAAAAGCAGGTTAAAAGCTTTCGCATTGTGCTCGGCGCCATATGCGGCGCGATAACCTACGTCGCGCTTTATATGTGCAAGACCTTTATCGTCGAGCGGCTCGTAAAAGGATACGAATTAGAGGTCGTTTATGCGACTATGCTCACGAAGGGAACGGTTTCCCTCGTCAATGCGGCGATAGCGTCGGTGGCGTCGGTTATCCTTCTTTCGGCAATACGCCCCGCGCTCAAAAAAAGCGAGCTTGCGGACAAGCTGGGAGTTATGTAACAAGTGGAGATTAATATTGTTCTTTTCGAGCCTCAGATTCCCCAAAACACCGGCAACATAGCGCGCACCTGCGCGGCGACCGGCGCTCATCTTCATCTTGTCGAGCCTATGGGCTTTAAGGTGGACGACAAAAAGCTCAAGCGGGCGGGGCTTGATTATTGGTATCTTCTCAGCATAACCTACTACAAAAGCACAGCGGAGTTCTTCGAGAAAAACAACGGCGAATTTCACTTTTTCACAACCAAAGGCAAGAAGATTTACAGCGACGTTGCCTATAACGACGGCTGTTATCTCATCTTCGGGCGCGAGGACGCGGGCATAGACGAAAGCATCCTTCACAACAACTACGACCGATGCGTAAGGCTTCCTATGATAGACGAGGCGCGAAGCCTCAATCTGTCAAACACGGTCGCCGTCGCAGTATACGAAGCCCTTCGCCAAAACGGGTTTTCCAAGCTCAAAAGCGAGGGCGCACTCACAAAATATTAAAACGAAAGAGGAAAAATGATGGCTTCAAAAAATGACATTAAAGAACTTCAAGGTATAGTTTCAATGATGACCCTTCGCGAAAAGCTGTCAATTCTGTCGGGCGACGGATTTTGGAAAACCGATGAAATAAAAAGGCTCGGCGTCGATTCCATAACAATGACCGACGGCCCTCACGGAATAAGAAGAGAAAAGGATTTCAGCGACTCCGCGATACAAAGCGAAAGCATACCCGCGACCTGTTTTCCGACCGCGGCGACGCTTGCGTGCAGCTTTGACCGCAGCCTTATAAAAAGCGTCGGCGAAATGCTTGGCGACGAGGCGAGCGACCTCGGTGTCGACGTCGTGCTCGGGCCCGGAGTTAACATCAAGCGCTCTCCCCTTTGCGGACGAAATTTTGAATATTTTTCTGAGGACCCGTTTCTCGCGGGCGAGCTTGCCGCGTCGATGATAAACGGTATGCAGTCGCGCGGGACCGGCGCGTGCATAAAGCACTTCGCAGTAAACAATCAGGAGGATAAGCGCATGGTCGTCGACAGCTGCGTCGACAAGCGGGCGCTTTTCGAAATATATCTTGAAGCCTTCCGTATCGCCGTTGAAAAGGCGACGCCGTGGTCGCTTATGAGCTCGTATAATCGGCTCAACGGGCAATATTCCGGCGAAAATCCTTTCCTTATGGACACCCTTCGCAAGGACTTCGGCTTCGACGGCTTGGTGATGAGCGATTGGGGCGCGGTTTTCGACCGCGTCGCGGGCGTGAAGGCGGGGCTCGACCTCGAAATGCCGGGAAAAACCTCCGACACGGCGCACGAGCTTTCCGAGGCGCTTAAAAAAGGAGAAATCACCGAGGCGGAAATCGACCGTGCGGTTATGAATATTCTAATCCTTGTCAAGCGCTGTAAAAGCGCGAAAAAGCCCGCTCTTGCAAAGGATTTATACGAAAAGGCGCACGTCCTTGTTCGAAAAGCTTCGGGCGCTTCGAGCGTCCTGCTTAAAAACGACGGCGGGCTTCTCCCCTTCGACGATAAAAAGCCCTTCGCCGTTATCGGCGGCTTCGCCAAAAGCGCGCGGTATCAGGGCGCGGGAAGCTCAAGAATCATTCCCTTTAAGCTCGGCGGCATAATAGACGAATTAAACGCCCGCGAGCTTTCGTATGAATACGCCGAGGGCTATCTTCCCGACGGCTCAACCAACGACGCCCTTATCGCGGCGGCGCGCGAGGCGGCGACTAAGGCAGGACGCGCGGTTATCGTCGCGGGACTTCCCGACGCATACGAAAGCGAGGGCTTCGACCGCCAAAACCTCAATATGCCCGACGGTATGTTAAAGCTTATTGATTCGGTTGCCTCGGTATGCGACAAGGTTGCCGTTGTGCTTATGCTCGGAGCACCCGTCGTGCTTCCCTTTGAAGCGAGGGTAAAATCGATTTTGTGCGCCTATCTTGGCGGCGAAGCGGTTGGCGAAGCGGTCGTCGACCTTATCACGGGCAAGGTAAATCCGAGCGGAAAGCTCGCGGAAAGCTGGCCCGTAAATCTCGAGAGTATTCCGTGCAGTAAATATTTCTGCAAAAACAAAAAGCTTGCGTTTTATGCCGAGGGAAAATACGTCGGCTACAGATACTACGACGCGGCGAACGTCGCGCCGAAATACGAATTCGGCTTCGGACTTTCCTATACAAAGTTTGACCTTGAGGGAGTTCGGCTTTCAAAGCGTTCGCTTAAGGCGGGCGAGGACGTTGCCGTATCAGTCAACGTAAAAAACACCGGCAAACGGTCTGGCGCGGAGGTCGTTGAGGTTTATGTCGGCAAAAAAGGCGAGGCGTTCAAGGAGCTTAAGGGCTTCGAGAAGGTCGAGCTTTTCGCGGGCGAAAGCAAGAGCGTCGAAATTCGTCTTCCGTACGACAGCTTCTCGTATTACGACGTCGAGCTCAACCGCCGCAACGTTCTTGCGGGCGAATACAGCGTCTATGTCGGCACAAGCAGTCGCGACATAAAAAGCGAGCACTCGCTGAAGCTTGACGGCGACGCGAAGGAAGAGCCTGCGTATTTTGAAGCCAAAACGGCGAACAATCGAAGCGAGGCGGAATTTTTCAGCACTCTTGGATATGTTCCCGAGGAGGCTCCGACCCGCCCGTTCACCCTCAACAGCACTATAAATGAGCTTCGCTACACCGGAGCGGGAAAGCTTTTTTATAAGCTTATGATGAAAATTCTTCTGAACGACCAATCGGACGAAAGCGCGAAGGCTATGGTTATAAACGGTCTTCTTGACACTCCGATAAGACAGATAAGCGGGCTTTCAAAGGGTACGCTCAAAAAGCCTACGGCGAAGATGATAGTAAGCTTCGCCAACGGAAAGGTATTGAAAGGAATTGGCTATGCATTCAAAAAGCATTAAGTCCGACTACACGGCGGCTATACTCAAAATCGAAAAATCAAGATTAATTAACGTTATTCTGTGCTCAGTCGGAATAGCGGCGGCGCTTGCGCTCAACCTGTTTACATATTCCTCGACCTACAAATTTTCGGGGCTTTGCCTTTCGCTTGCGCTTGCAATTTTTCTTGCCGCTCTTCTCTACAAGAGTCTTCGCGAAAAGAAAGCGGTTATCGAAATAGCGCGGCGCGGAGTGTACGCGTGTAAGCTATCGAAGGAGCAGCGAAGCGACATCGCGAAAAACCAGCTTCGCATAGGTCGTCAATTCAATATGTTCGCCTTCCTTGTTGTTGTGACGGTCGAGGCGATTATACTCGTTATTATGTATTTGGCGCTTAACAGCTCGGTCTTTCTTCTTTTTATGGCTGTGTTCACGCTGTTCTGCTTCGGCTGCGCGATACTTTCTAACCTCTACCTTGCCGTGCGGCTTACCGAAGGAAATGAATACTGCACCGTTTCGGACAACGGCATAGTCGTCTGCGGAGAGGTGCTTCGCTTTTCGTCTGCGGAGGGCGACGCGCGCGAGCTTATCGCCTTCGACGACTACTATCTCTTAAGTTATAAGCGGCGCGCAATTTTCGGGGTTTCATACACCTCGCAGATTATTTTTCCGACCGACGGCTCGCTTAAAAACGGGCTTGGCAAAAACGCGGACGACGCCCTTTGCGAGGCGCTCGGACTTGCAAACATAAAGAGTGTCGCAAGCCCGTTTTATGAGGCGCGAAGCTATTTTGACGAGGATGTCAAGCGTTTTAAAGCGACAGCGAAAAGCGACATAAGCTGAGCGGCAAAACAACTATAATGTCCCTATCCTTTTATGGCAGGTAAAAGTTTTGAAGAAGAAAAGAAAAGTTAAAATCAAATACGGCAACATTTGCTTGGTGCTTTTCGTGTTGGCGGGAATAGGCTGTCTTGTTTATTTTTGTTTGAATGCGAAGAGCGGCGCGATTTTTGATAATAGCGCTGAGGACACACCCATATTCGCCAAAAACACAAGCGACATTCTTCCGAAGGATATTGACTACGGAGACATCGAGCAGTATAAAAAAGCGGTTATGCTTGAGCAGCGCGACGGCGTGACGTATTTCACCGTAGCGGGACACGAAATGCTCCTTGTCAACAAGCAGTATTCCATTCCCGCCGATTTCGGAGGAGAAAACGCCGAGGCGTCGGCGGCGCTCTGTCGACTTTATGCGGCGTGCGAAGCCGACGGTCTGCCGATGTACACCGTTTCGGGCTATCGAAGCTATTCGACGCAGGAAAATATATATAACAATTTTGTCAACACCCGCGGCTATGAGGCCGCCGAGATGGTTTCCGCCCAGCCGGGACATTCTGAGCATCAGACGGGGCTTGCTTTCGACGTCAACGGAAGCGACGAGGGCACGGTGCTTGCAACCGCCTTCGGCAACACGGCGGAGTTCGCGTGGCTTAACGAGCATATGGCGGATTACGGCTTTATTTTGAGATACCCCGAAGGAGGAACAGGCTCGACCGGCTACGCCTATGAGCCGTGGCATATAAGATATGTCGGCGAGGACCTCGCGAGATTAATAAAACAAAGCGGTCTGACGGTTGAAGAGCTCGCCGCAACAATGACCGCGGAATAAAAAAGAACAAAATAAAAAAAACAACCCCGTCGGAAATTCCGACGGGGTTGTTGATTGTCGATATAAGCTGAAGCTATCTCTTTGAGAACTGGGGCGCGCGACGAGCGGCTTTGAGACCGTATTTCTTACGCTCTTTCATTCTCGGGTCACGGGTTAGGAAGCCCGCCTTCTTGAGGTCTCCGCGAAGAGTCTCGTTAAACTGAAGCAACGCACGGGAAATACCGTGACGAATCGCTCCCGCCTGTCCGGATACGCCGCCACCGTTAACGGTGACTTCGACGTCGAACTTGCCTGTTGTGTTCGTAAGCTCAAGAGGCTGGCGAACAATAAGCTTCAGCGTTTCAAGTCCGAAATAATCGTCGATGTCACGCTTGTTGATTGTGATTGTGCCCGTACCGTTGTAAAGACGTACGCGAGCGACTGAGGATTTTCTTCTTCCTGTTCCGTAAAAGAACGGTCTTGTTTCGTACATTTATCTGTCGCTCCTTTCTTAAAGCTCGTACGGCTGCGGCTTCTGTGCAGCGTTGTCGTGTTCGGCTGTACGGTAAACGCGAAGACGCGTAAGCGCCTTTCTTCCGATAACCGTGTCGGGAAGCATACCCTTTACGGCGAGCATCATAGCCTTTTCGGGCTTCTCTTTCATAAGGGTCTTATACTGAACCTCCTTCAAGCCGCTAATCCAGCCTGAATGATGGCGATAGTATTTCTGCTCTAATTTGTTTCCTGTGAGAACCGCCTGGGCGCAGTTGATAACCACGACGTGGTCGCCGCAATCAACATTCGGCGTAAAGGTGGGCTTGTGTTTTCCGCGAAGAAGCACGGCTACCGTTGCCGCGGTGCGTCCAAGGGGCTTGCCCGCCGCGTCGATAATGTACCACTTGCGTTCAACCGTTTCGGGTTTCTGCAATGTCGTCGACATAATAATCCTCCTAATTTCAATAAAAACACCGCTTGGCGTTATATTTTCTGTCTTGGCGCAAGAAGCGCCGAAATGTATTATATATCTTGAACGAGGACGGTGTCAACACCTTTTCGCTAAATAATTAATTTACAAAATCGTATCTCCTGATTTCTCGCTTATGCTCTCATATGCTCATTAATGCTAATTTCTTATTTTTAAAAAACAATGCCTTTACTTTAGCTTAATAAATAGTTTTGAGCAGAATTCATCGTATAATCGCCCTGTGCGTCGCCGTACGCGCATTTTCACAGCAAAAAAGCGGTGCAGATTTCTTTGCACCGCTTTCTCCTTTATATTATACCGTTATAACTATCTTTCCCCTGTCCGACATCATTGTACCCAGAATGTTTACGCAGTCCGCGGTAAAATCCTGCTCGGGCGGGATAAGATTTTCGTAGTAGGTGACGAAATAGCTGTACTTTCCGTCCTCGCTTGTGCCGATAAGCTCTTTTTGCCCAAAGAGGTCGAGCTGTCCCAAAACCGAGGTTTCAACGCATTCGATTTGCATAAGCTTTATGTCCTCGTCGGTGACGTTGCCGTTCTCGTCCTTCATCGGTGCGCGATAGGCAAACTCCATTGAACGCATTTTATATCCGACAATATCAAGCTCGTTCGAAGCATAGACGAGTCGCCCCTTCCAGCTTGTCGGTATGGCGAAATAATATTCCTCGTGAATAAAATAGTTCTCTTTGATTTCGTATGTAGCCCCGGCGGTGAAAACCGTATCGCTTAATTGCGCGGCGTTAAGGTTTTCCTGCTTTTTTCCGAGCTTAACGCTCGGAGCTTCGGCGGGAACTATGCTGTCGCCACCATAGGAAAGCGGCGCGACAAACCGCGCAACCCCCGTTTTATCGTATCCGAAGGAGCAACCGCTCAAGCATAACGCCGCCGCAGTCGCCGCGGCAATCGCGACTATCTTTTTTTCTTTCATAATACCTCATTAAATGAAAAACCGGTTGACCCCTCTTTTGAAGCCTGTCGGCGAGGGGTAACCGGCTTTTTATATTATAATTTTTTTCGCCTTGAGATTTGTAATCATTCTGTAAACATTTTGTTAACCTTCACGAGATAGCTTTACCAAAATGGTTGGTCATCTTTTGCGCCGCGTTCTCGTTAAGCTCAAACCGTCCGCCGGCATAGCTTCCCTCCAGCCAAACCGGAGAATATTCCACTCCGCCGTCACAGGAAATATACTCGACCGCCTTTATCAGCGCGTATGCGCCCGAAAGGCTTATATTCGTGTCGAGTCTGTCTACCGTCTCGCCGTAATAAGAAAAAAGCTTTGAAGAAAGCCCGTCGCGCCCATACTCGGCTATTGCGGCTTTTAAAAGCCTTTGGTACACATCGACGGCGGCATTGTTCTCATACTCGCCGTAAACCAACAGCTTCGCGACGTCGTTGCCCGTAAATGTCCCGCTCCCCGCGCTTTTTGAATAGACGGTAAGCCCTTCGTCGTTTTGTACCGCTATCTCACGCTCAAGGCTGAACTCGATTTCGCCAAGCGAATCAATTAACCCCGCGAGCTCCTCCGTGTCAAGCGAACAATAGCCCGAAAGCGGAAGCGCAAAGGTTTCCTCTATACTGTCGGCTAACCATTCGCCGCCGCCAGCCAAGAAAACCTCGCTTGCCGTCGCCGGAGCTTTGTTGCCCAGCACGACGGTTGAAAGCGGAAAAACACAGCCCACAACGCGGGCGTCGTTTGTATCGAACCGAAGCAGGGTCGCCGCCGCGAGCCCTCCCGTCGCCTTATCGCTTACGCAAAAAAGAAGGTTGTAACTCTTCGGCGCGGAAACCGGAAGACTCGTTACCGCTTCGGACGCGCTCTCGCTTTCAATCGTTTTTAAATTACCCGTTGCGAAATAGTACACCCCGATATAGGCGGGAATCATAACAAGAAGGGTTATTACGAACCCCTTTATAAAACTGCGAAAAGCGCGCGGCTTGTTTTCCTTTTCCATTCTCTCTCCCCCAAAGCTAAAGATATTATCCTTAGTTTTGGCTTTGAGCAGATAAATAATACAATACCGTTTAAATTAAGTCAAACCTATAAAAAATATTCCGCCGCGCCTGTAGGCACGTCGGAACATTTGG
>CAYWQL010000026.1:0-20765 GCA_964460755.1 uncultured Oscillospiraceae bacterium
TTTGCCCTTATAGGGCTTGTGCAAACCACGCCTTTTAGGCGTGGTTATGATTTTTTATTGATTCATTTTCGCCCAAGTGTCCTTGAGGTTTACTATATTGTTGAAGGTGTTTGCCTGTTTTGAATCCTTTATGAAATATCCGTTTCGGACGAACTGGTAACGCTCGTCAGTGGTTGCGTTTTCAAGTGACTTTTCAAGCTTGGCGTTTTCGTATGTCGAGACCGAATCCTTGTTGAGATAGTCGCCAAAGGTTTTGTCTTCAGGCATTTCCGATATTTTTTCAATAGTGAAAAGTCGGTCGTACATATTGACCCTTGCGTCAACGCAGTTTGAAGCGGAGACCCAGTGAATAGTACCTTTGATTTTTCTTCCGTCAGCCGGCATACCATTCGAGGTTTCAAGGTCCGCGGAGCATATGATTTCTTTTACGTCGCCCTTTTCATCGAGAATGAAATCGTCGCACTTGATAATGTAGGCGCTCATTAAGCGAACCTCTTTACCTGAGGTTAGACGGAAAAATTTCGGCGGAGGAGAAACGAAGAAATCGCTGCGTTCAATATAAAGCTCCTTAGTAAAGGCAACCTTTCTTGTTGAGGAGTTTTCGCTGTTCGGGTTGTTTACAACGTCAAAGTATTCCGTTTTGTCGGCGGGGTAGTTTGAAATCGTGACCTTAACGGGGTCAAGCACAGCCATACGCCTTTCGGCCGTGGCATTCAGCTCGTCGCGAATACAGTGCTCAAGAAGCCCGATATCAACCGTGCTGTCTGCCTTGCTTACGCCCGCGGTTTTTACAAATTCGATAATTGCGCTGGGAGTATAGCCGCGGCGGCGAAGACCGCATAGTGTTGGCATACGCGGGTCGTCCCATCCATCGACGACGCCGGTTTCAACAAGCTCTCGAAGATAGCGCTTGCTCATAACTGTATAGGTAACGTTAAGACGAGCGAACTCGCGCTGCTTCGGTTTTTGTTTGAAATCAATGTTGTCGACCACCCACTCGTAAAGGGGGCGGTGGTTTTCAAATTCAATCGAGCAAAGCGAATGGGTGATGCCCTCCAAAGCGTCCTGAATTGGGTGGGCGTAGTCATAAAGGGGATAGATGCACCACTTGTCGCCCTGACGATGATGATGGGTGTGAAGTATGCGGTAAATCGCGGGGTCGCGCATATTCATATTTGGACTTGCCATATCTATTTTTGCGCGAAGTGTATGCGCCCCGTTGGGAAACTCTCCGTTTTTCATACGCTCAAAAAGGTCGAGGTTTTCCTCAACGGTTCGGTTGCGATAGGGGCTTTCCTTTCCGACTTCGGTAAGGGTTCCGCGATAATCTCGCATTTCGTCCGCCGAAAGGGAGCAAACGTAAGCCTTGCCGTCCTTTATAAGCTGAACGGCAAATTCATAGCATTTGTCAAAATAATCCGAGCCGTAAAAAATGCCGCCGGTGGGTTCGGCGCCGAGCCAACGCATATCCTCAAGAATAGACTGAACGTATTCGTCGTCCTCTTTAACGGGGTTTGTGTCGTCATAACGAAGATTAAAAAGTCCACCGTATTTTTTCGCGGTCATAGAGTTAATCCATATTGCCTTGGCGCTTCCGATATGAAGGTAGCCGTTCGGCTCGGGAGGAAAACGGGTATGTATTTCTTTTACTGCACCCTCTTTTAAGTCCTCGTCGATAATTTCGTGGATAAAATTTGTGTAATTCTCGTCCATAAGAACATTTTGTTCCTTTCAATTCGATAAAAAATATAATATCATAAATATTAAACGATGTAAATTATAAACAACGGTCGATTATACCGCCGCCGACAAGATATTCGCCGTCATATATAACCGCCGACTGCCCGAGCGCGGGGGCGCGTTGGGGCTCGTCGAAAATAAGCGAAAAGCTGTCGCAACTAACGTCGCCGATTGTGCATTCGGCAGGCTTCGCCGCGCTTCGCAGCTTAACCGAGTAGTTGTCGCCTGATTTTAGGGTGAATAAAGGATTGATTTTTGCGTTAATCGCAATTATACCTTTGTTAAATTCTTCGCCGGAATAGCCGAGCGTTATATCTCCGCTTGGAAGAATTTGCTTAATAAAAACAGGCTTGCCAAAGGTTACGCCAAGCCCGCGCCGCTGACCGACGGTGTAGTGCTCCACACCTAAATGAGGACAGACGGTTTTACCTTCCGGGGAGATAAAATTGCCCTTTTTTCCGAAAACGCCGCGAGAATTGATGTATTCCGAATAGTTTCCGGACGGAATAAAACAGATTTCCTGACTGTCGGGGGCATTCGCTGAGGCGAGGTTGTCACCTAACGCGATTTTTCGGACGACGCTTTTTTGAAGAGCTCCAAGAGGAAGAATAAGCCGCGAAAGTTGGCTTTGATTTAAGGAATAGAGCATATAGCTCTGGTCGCGCTCAAGACTTTCTGATTTTCTTAAAACAAAGGTATTGTCCGTCTGTTCGACTCGTGCATAGTGACCTGTCGCGATATAACGACAGCCGTTTTCGTCAGCCGCGTCGCACAACGCCTTGAATTTGACCGTGGGATTACATAATACGCAGGGGTTAGGCGTGCGGCCGTCGCAGTATTCTTTACAGAAATATTCGATTATATTATTAAATTCCTTTCGCATATCCTTGACTGAGAAGGAAAGCAAAAGAGAGGACGAAACGCTTGAAGCCAGCTCGACGCCCTTTAAGTGCTCGTCGGACATAATGAAATAGACGCAGGACACATCGTAACCTTTGTCTTTTAAAAGCTTCGCCGCGACGGTCGAGTCTACGCCGCCGCTCATGGCGACCATTATTTTGTTATCTGATAAAGCTGCCATTTTGTATCCTTATTTGTGATTTTGATATTCCGCGACGGCAAGGCGGTCACAGCGCTCGTTATATGGGTGCCCGTCGTGCCCTTTTATCCAAACGAAGCTCACTTCGTGGGTATCAAGAAGCACCAACAGCTTTTTCCAAAGGTCGTCGTTCGGCGGGGTTTTCTTCTGAGAGTTTTTCCAACCGTTTTTGACCCAGCACTTAAGCCAACCCTTTTCGATAGAGTCGACGATATATTTCGAGTCGCTGTATACCGTAACGTTACAGGGCGCTTTCAACGCCGAAAGACCGCTTATAACTGCGGTTAGCTCCATACGATTATTTGTTGTGGCGGCTTCAAACCCGGAAAGCTCAAGCTCTCTGTCCGCGTGTGTCAGTATCGCGCCCCAACCGCCCGGACCGGGGTTGCCCGAACAGGCTCCGTCGGCATACAAATTCACTTGTTTCAATATTTTATATCCTTTAACACTTTTTCAAGGGTAATTATAACGCGAAAACGACATTTTCACAATAAAAATAAAATATAATATAAATATTATTTGACAATACTACAACAATAAATGTAGAATTAGATAAGTTTGATTTATGTTTGAATTTTTATGCGAAGAGGTTCTTCGTTTATATATTTAAGAATTAAACCGTTCGCCGATGTCGGCGGACTTAATAATGTATGCAAAAATAAAGGAGAAAATTTTTGGACAACAACGAAAAGAACAATAATAAATTATTGTTCAACAGAATTATTGTTGACGAGCCAGCGAAGAGCGTTTCAAAGGAAAAGAAGGAAACACCCGCCAACAGCGTCGCAGGCGGCGCAAACAAGAAGAGAAGAAATTACAGAAGAAAAAGCAAGCCTAAAACAGCGGTGGCGATTAATAATGCCGACAGCAAGAGTGCGAAAACTGAAAAGGCAGAAAACAATCAGCAAAAGAAACCCACAGTAAAGCAAAAGCCGCGCTTGAACCTTCAGAACGACAAAAGAAAAAAGCAGGAGCCGACGACAGGCGTAAAAATCAACGCGTCAGAGGCTATTCCCAATACGCTCAAAATCATTCCGCTCGGAGGTCTCGGCGAGGTCGGAAAGAATATGACGGCGTATGAATATGGCAACGATATGTTTATCGTTGACTGCGGACTGAAATTCCCCGACGACGAGCTTTTCGGGGTTGATATCGTTATACCCGACTTCACCTATGTGCTTGAAAACCGCGAAAAGCTTCGCGGACTTATTATTACCCACGGGCACGAGGACCATATCGGCGCGATACCGTACTTTATAAAAGAACTCAACGTTCCCGTTTACGGCACGAACCTTACCATAGGGCTTATTCGTTCAAAGCTTACAGAGCACAAGCTCGAAAGGGTGGCAAAGCTCAACGTCGTTGAAATCGGCGCGCGGGTTAGATTCGGCTGTATGAGCGTCGAGACAATCGGCGTCAACCACTCTATACCGGGCGCTATGGCGCTTGCTATAACTACCCCGGTCGGAGTTATCGTCCAAACGGGCGACTTTAAAATTGACTATACTCCGGTATTTGACAAGACGATTGACCTTGCTCGCTTCGGACAGCTCGGAAACGAAGGAGTTTTAGCGTTATTGTCCGATTCGACAAATGTTGAACGACCGGGCAACAGCGTGTCCGAAAGCAACGTTGGAAATGCGCTTGAAATGCTGTTTTCCCGCGCTGAGGGCAAACGACTTCTTATCGCGACCTTCGCGTCAAACATACAAAGGGTTCAGCAGATACTCGACCTCGCCAAGCGTCACAACAGAAAGGTTGCGCTTTCCGGACGAAGCATGGAAAACTACACAAAAATCGCCATGGAGCTTGGTTATCTTACCTTCGACGAGGATATCATCATTGGTATAGACGAGCTTAAAAATTTCCGTCCGCGTGACGTTATTATCATCACAACGGGAAGTCAGGGAGAGCCGATGTCGGCACTTTCGCGTATGGCGGCGGGAACGCACAAGCAGGTTTCGATTTCGCGCGACGATATGATTATTATTTCCGCGACGCCCATACCCGGAAACGAAAAGGCGGTCACCAAGATTATAAACGACCTTTTGAAGCTCGGAAGCGACGTTGTGTACGAATCAATGTATGAAGCGCACGCGTCGGGTCACGCCTGTCAGGACGAATTAAAGCTTATGATGCAGCTTACCAAGCCGAAGTTTTTTATCCCGGTTCACGGTGAATACAAGCATCTCGTTAAGCATGCCAATCTTGCAAAATCACTCGGAATACCGGAACAGAACGTTATGGTCGCTGATATCGGTCAGGTTATTGAGCTTAAAAAAGACTCGATTTCCTCCACCAAGACAGTCGCGTCGGGGCGCGTTCTTGTCGACGGGCTTGGTGTAGGAGATGTCGGAAGCGTCGTGCTTCGCGACAGAAAGCATTTGTCGTCGGACGGTCTTCTCGTCGTTGTCGTATCGATTGATGTGACGACTAAAGAGGTCATTTCTGGCCCTGATATTATTTCGCGCGGTTTCGTATATGTTAAGGAATCCGAACAGCTTATCGACGAGGCAAAGCAGTTCGTAAAAGACATTATCGCCGATTACTCTATGCAGGACAGGAAAAAGGGGAAAACTGACATTAAGATTAAAATACGCGAAGAGCTCGGAAAGATGATGTATCAGAAAACGATGCGAAACCCGATGATTCTTCCCGTAGTTATGGAAATCTAAAACATTTTGGAACGGATTTGACTTTATGAAAAGAAACGTAACTTCAATTATAGCTTGGTTAATCCTTGCCGTTTGCTTTGTCGGGCTTACGGTAATGATGTATTTTGTCAATCCGACGATGTTTTTAATATCGCTTTTTTTGACGATTGCCATTCTTATGGTTTTCGTAATACGCATACTTCAAATACGGCGCACAGTAGCGAAGCTTATGACAGGGCTTGGCACAACAAACAATTCCGCGACCCAGAGTATGCTTACCTATATGGAAATGCCAGCACTCATAACCGATGCGAACAACTGTGTTTTGTGGTACAACGACCGGTTTAAAACGACAATTCTTGAGGGTGAGGATATTCTTCTTGAAAGCGTACACACGGTAATTCCCGAGTTCGATGTGGCGGTTTGTCAGAATGAGAAGGGATGCGGTTACACCGTTGCTGATAATCATTACAACGTATTTTCCAGCAGTATTACGCAAGGAAACAATGTTCTTTATATTTCGCTGTTCGCCCGCGACACCAATCAGCATCGCGACGCGGTTTTATATAAGAAAACCCGACCGTCGGTGCTTGTTTGTACGATTGATAACTACGATGAGCTCGGAAGCGATTCGCGCGAAAGCGAGCGTGCCGAGGTTATGACCGAAGTTTACAGAATTATGGAAAACTTTATCAACAGCACCAACGGTATTTTTGCGCGGCTTTCAAATCGCAATTTTCTTGCAATAATTGAAGAACAGCACATTGAGTCGGTTATCGAAAACCGTTTTTCAATTCTCGACGAAATAAGGAATATACCCACTGAAACGATACCGGCGACAATGTCCATCGGAATCGGGCGCGGCGCGAAAACGCTTTATGAAAACAATATTCTTGCGCGTCAGGCACTTGATATGGCGCTTGGGCGCGGCGGTGACCAAGCGGCGATGAAGACTCGCAACGGTTATGAGTTTTTCGGCGGAGAAACGAGAGGGGTCGAAAAGAGAAACAAGGTTAAGTCGCGCATTGTCGCGTCGGCGCTTTGCGACCTAATCGGAAACAGCGCGAACGTAGTCATTATGGGACACAAAAATTCCGACCTCGACTCGCTCGGCTCGTCTATGGGGCTTGCGAGAATTGCTTCGATTTGCGGCAAAAAGGTTAAGGTTGTTTTGGACGCGAAGGCGACTATGGCTCGAGCGTATTATGAAAAGCTCGTTAAAAGCGGATATGGCGAAATATTTGTAACGCCGAACGAGGCGAGAGATTTCGTGAATGATAAGACGCTTTTGATTATCGTCGACTGTCACGTTCCTGTGCTTACCGAAAACGCCGAGCTTATACATAATACGCAGAATATTGTGCTAATCGACCATCACCGTAAGATGGTAGGATTTATTGAAAATTCCGTTTTGTCCTATCATGAGCCGTATTCCTCGTCGTGCAGCGAGCTCGTGTCCGAGCTTATTCAGCATATTGAAACGTCGGAGGACAAGCCGACGAAAATAGAGGTCGAGGGAATGCTTGCGGGAATTATGCTCGACACGAGAGACTTTTCGGTGCGCACGGGTGTTCGCACCTTCGAGGCGGCAAGCTATCTTAGACGTCTTGGCGCCGACCCGATTGAGGCGCGCCTTATGTTCGCGACAGACCTTGACACATATAAGCACAAGTCGGAGCTCGTTTCAGCCGCTAAGATATATCGCGGCTGCGCCGTTGTCATAACCGATACACTGCCTGAAAATATGCGGGTGGTTGTGCCGCAGGCGGCGGACGATTTACTTAATATCGAGGGAATTTCCGCTTCGCTCGTCGCGGTAAAAACGTCGAACGCGGTGCATATTTCCTCCCGCTCGCTCGGCGTGTTTAACGTTCAGCTCATTATGGAGTATCTTGGCGGGGGAGGACACCAGACAATGGCCGGCGTTCAGCTTCCCGACACAGAGATTTCCGATATAGAGCGCCTTATACATGAGGCGATTGACCATTATCTTGACGCAAAACAAACAAGTAAGGAGATAAACGAATGAAGGTAGTATTGTTACAGGACATAAAGGGCTCAGGAAAAAAGGACGAGCTTATCGAGGTTTCTGACGGATACGCGAGAAACTTTCTTTTTCCGCGCAAGCTTGCGAGGGAAGCGACTAACAGCGCGATAAACGAGCTTAATTCCAAGAACGACGCGAAGGAGTATCGCAAGGAGGTCGAGCTCGACAATGCCAAGGAAATCGCCGCTAAGATTGACGGGCAAAGGTTTGTGATTAACGCCAAGGCGGGCTCCGGAGACAGACTTTTCGGCTCGGTTACGGCAAAGGAAATCGCGAAGGTTGCCTCAGAAAAAGCGGGCGTTGAAATCGACAAAAGAAAAATTATTCTCGACAAGGAAATTAAGGCGTTCGGGACATACGAGATTGCCGTAAAAATCGTTCAGGGCGTAAATGCGACAATAACGATTGAGGTTTGCGAATAAAGGAGAAATTATGGCAGACAGATATGGCGTTTCGCTTGAAGCGTTGGGTATAAATCTACCGTACAGCATTGAAGCCGAGCAGGCGGTGCTCGGCGCGATAATCGTCGACTCAAAGGTGCTTGACGAGGTCGGCGGTATTCTTTCCCCCGAGCATTTTTATCATAAACAAAACGAGACCATCTTCAAGGAGATGGTCTTGATGACTAATTCGGGAAAACCGATTGATTTTGTCACGGTGCTTGACGCCGTTTCGAAAAGCGACGTTTTTCCAAGCCCGGAGGACGCAAAGGTATATCTTTTCGGCATAACCGAAACGGTTCCGACAATAAACAATGTCGCGACCTACGCGAAGATTGTATACGACAAATATATAACGAGAACACTTATTAACGCCTGCCGCGACATAATAGATAAATCCGCTGATGGACAGGAAAACGCCGCGAAGCTTTTAGATTCGGCAGAGCAGAGCATATACGACATAAGAAACGGAAAGGACAGCGGCGAGCTTCGAAAAATCGACTCGGTTGTTCTTGACGTTCTCGACCAGCTTAACAAATTGAGCGGACCTGATAAGGAAAAATATCGCGGAATAACCACGGGTTATTCGCTTTTGGACAGAACCCTTACGGGACTTAATAAATCGGATTTGATTATTCTCGCGGCGCGCCCCGCCGTTGGAAAAACGAGCTTTGCGCTTAACATTGCGACGAACGTTGCGACAAAAACGGATTCCGCCGTTGCGATTTTTTCTCTCGAAATGACCAAGCAACAGCTCGTTCAGAGAATTCTGAGCAGTACCTCCGGCGTTTCCTCTCAGAAAATGCGTATGGGTGAGCTTGAGACCGACGACTGGTCGCTTATTGCAAACGCCGCTGGGAGCGTATCAAAGACGCAAATTTATATTGACGACACAAGCGGCGTTTCTATCGGAGATATAAAATCAAAATCAAGACGGGTTAAAAACCTCGGACTTATTATTGTCGACTATCTTCAGCTAATGCGGGGAAGCGGCAAAAGCGATTCGCGGGTTAATGAAATTTCGGACATAACCCGTTCGTTCAAGATAATGGCGAAGGAGCTGAATGTTCCTATAATCCTGCTTTCGCAGTTAAGCCGCAGCAACGAGAAACAGGCCAGACGTCCTATGCTCTCCGACCTTCGTGATTCGGGCTCAATCGAGCAAGACGCCGATATAGTGCTTTTCCTTCATCGAGAAATTGCCGCGGCGGGCGAGGAGGATACGACCGATGCGAGCACCGACGTTACGCTTATCGTGGCGAAGAACCGTCACGGAAACACGGCGAAGATGAATATGCACTGGGACGGCGACAGAACGACCTTTACGACTATGGAGCTTTTCAGAAATGAAGATTAACGAAATTGTTCGCGCGACGGTCGAAAAATACAAAATGATTGCTCGCGGCGACAACGTTACAGTCTGCGTTTCGGGAGGCGCGGATTCAATGGCGCTTTTGACCGTGCTTTCTGAGGAAAAGGATGTCCTTGGCATAAACGAGCTTACCGCCTGCCATTTCAACCACGCGCTTCGCGGAGAAGAAAGCGACCGCGACGAAAACGCGGTGAGGGATTATTGTGCGCTGCTTTCGGTTAAGCTTTTTGTAGACAACGGAAGAATGAACGAAATCGCACTTCCCAAGGGCGAAAGCGTAGAAAGCTACGCGCGGGCGCTTCGCTATAATTTTTTTGACGAGGTTTCTGCGGCGAACGGCTCGCTTATCGCAACCGCCCACAACAAGAACGACGTTGCCGAAACGGTTATATTTAATTTAACGCGCGGTACAGGAATAAGAGGCGCGAGAGGTGTTCCGCCCGTTCGCGATAATATTATTCGTCCGCTAATTGACGTTTCAAGAAATGAAATCGAAGCCTATTGCACCCAAAAGGATATTCCTTACGTCAATGATTCTTCAAATTACACCGACGACTACTCACGCAACAAAATCCGTCATAATGTTATTCCGGCGCTTTTGACGATAAACGAGAATGCAATAAATAATATTGCGCGGTTTTCAAAACAAGCGGAGGAAGCGGCTCGGATATTCGAAATAAACAACAACAGGCTTTTGTCACGAGCGGAAACAGAGGGCGGCTTTGATATTTTGGTGCTCAGACAGTATGAGCCTGCGGAAATAAAATACTTTTTAAAAGGGCTTATTGAGAAGCACAGACAGGTGAGCGAGGAGACGGTGGAGCTTGCGACAAGGCTTGTTTTGGGTGATTTGAATGAGTTGCAGTTGGCTAAGGGTGTTTATCTAAGCCGAAAGGGAACGCTTCTTTACGTTCGTTTCGACGATGCGGCTGAAAAGAGCGAAAACTTTTCGCAAAAGCTTAAGGTTGGCAAAAACGACTTTTTAGACGACATTAGTGTTTGGGTAGTTGAAGAAAATACAAAAAATGAACAACTTGAAAATTTTTCGGATTATATATTAAATAATTCGATTGATTGTGATAAAATAAGCGGCAGTATAATTTTGAGAAATCGTTTGGACGGCGACGAGTTTACAAGTAATCGCAGAAAAAACACAAAAAAGATAAAAAAGCTGTTCAACGAAAGGGCAATACCAACCGAGTATCGCGATTCCGTTCCGATAATCAGCGACGACGAGGGAATAATATGGATTGCGGGCGAAGGGGTTTGCAAAAGAGCGGCAGTTAATGAAGCGACAAATAAAATATATATAATCACTGTTGAATAGGGGGAACAGAAAATGCACAAGGACGTATTAAAGGTTTTATTAACACAGGAGGAGCTTAAAGCGAAGGTAGAAGAGCTTGGCAAGCAGATAACCGAGGACTATAAGGGTAAAACCCCTGTTGTTATCAGCGTGCTCAAGGGTTCGTTTATCTTTGTTTCCGACCTTGTCAGGTCAATGGACGTCGACACAGAGCTTGATTTTATGGTAGTTTCGAGCTTTACAGGGGTCGTTTCTTCGGGCGCGGTTCGTATCATTAAGGACATCGCCATTTCTCTTGCGGGACGCGACGTTCTCGTCGTCGAGGACATTCTCGACAGCGGGCTTACGCTCGAATACATATCCGAAATTCTTCGCGGACGCGACGCCAAGAGCGTGAAAATTGCCACACTTCTCGACAAACCGTCAAGAAGAAAGGCCAGTATCGTTCCCGATTATGTGGGATTTACCGTTCCCGATGAGTTTGTCGTCGGATATGGGCTCGATTACAATGAGCTTTATCGCAACCTTCCCTATATCGGCATTTTGAAGCCCGAGGTTTATTCCGATGTCGACGCAGAAATCATAAACAAACAAAAAGAAGAAACCGTCTAAGGACGTAGAAACGGAAGAACTATTTTATGCAACAAAACAAAGGACGCGGCCGCGGATTATCCATTATTCTGCTTATTGGTCTTATGCTTATAATGTTTTATATGCTAAGAACGTCAAATGTGGATAAACAGGCGTATTCCGAGATAATTGAAAAGTTTAAGCTTCAGCAGATTGTTGAATTTGAGCTTAACCTCGGAAACGGAAAGCTCACATACATTACATCCTCAACGCCGGAGGGAAAGTATGAAACCTTTTCCGTACCCGACGCGGGGCTTTTCGTGAACGATGTAGAACCTTATATAAAGGCGTATAACGACGCGCATATGGGCAAGCCTATGGTTTACAACTATGTCGCCGCGTCAAATTGGCTTTCAATTTTAGCGACGGTGCTTCCCATACTGTTGCTTGTTGGTATCGGTATTTATTTTGTTGTTATGATGAGCCAGCAGGGAGGCGCGGGCGGCGGTAAAATCGGAAATATCGGACGCGCGCGAACACGCAACGGGCAGGAGGACGGAAGAAAGAACACCTTCGCCGACGTCGCGGGAGCCGACGAGGAAAAAGAAGAGCTCAGCGAAATTGTCGAATATCTCAAAAGCCCGAGCAAGTTTAATTTTCTCGGCGCGAAGATACCGAAGGGCGTGCTTTTAGTCGGCCCTCCGGGAACAGGTAAAACACTTTTGGCTCGCGCTGTCGCAGGCGAGGCGGGCGTTCCGTTTTATTCTATTTCGGGCTCCGATTTCGTTGAGCTATATGTCGGAATAGGCGCATCGCGCGTTCGTGATTTATTTGAAAAAGCGAAGAAATCACGTCCGAGCATTATATTTATTGATGAAATCGACGCCGTCGGTCGTCAGCGCGGCGCAGGACTTGGCGGCGGACACGACGAGCGTGAGCAGACGCTAAACCAGCTTCTTGTTGAAATGGACGGCTTCACGGGCAACGAGGGCGTTATCGTTATGGCGGCGACCAACCGCGCAGACATACTCGACCACGCGCTCCTTCGACCGGGTCGCTTTGACCGTCAGGTTTATGTCGGTTATCCCGACTTAAAAGGACGCGAGGAGATACTGAAGGTTCATTCAAGAGGAAAGCCCTTTGGCCCCGACGTTGATTTGAGCACAATAGCAAAGAGCACGATTGGCTTTACAGGAGCCGACCTTGAAAATCTTCTCAACGAAGCGGCGCTTTTGGCTGCACGTAAAAACCGTAAGGCAATACTTGAAGAGGACGTTGAGGAAGCAAGCATAAAGGTGGTTGCGGGACCTGAAAAAAAGTCGAAGGTCGTAAGCGAAAGCGAACGCAAGCTTACCGCCTATCACGAGGCGGGACACGCTATCGCGACTTTTATCGCGACACCCGAAAAGATAGTGCATCAGGTTTCGATTATACCTCGCGGAATGGCTGGCGGCTTTACTATGTCGCTGCCTGAGGAGGACAAGAACTTTAAGACTAAAAACGAGATGACCAACGAGATAACGACCCTTCTCGGCGGTCGAGTCGCCGAACAACTCATTCTTGACGACATCTCGACTGGCGCGTCGAATGACCTTTCTCGCGCGACGTCAATAGCCAGAGCCATGGTCACGAAATACGGCTTCTCGAAAAATCTTGGGCCTGTCGTCTATGAAGACCACGACGAGGTTTTCCTTGGACGTGATTTCACGGCGTCGCGCAATTATTCCGAGCACGTCGCGACCGATATTGACACGGAAATTCGCGTGATTGTCGACGAGTGCTACAAAAAGTGCGAGGGAATTCTAAACAAGAATATGTCCAAGCTTCACAAGGTCGCAAAGGCTCTTCTTGACAACGAGAAGCTTGACAGCGAGGATTTCTTAAAGATTATGGGCGTGAGCAAAAAAACGACGGAGGAAAACGCGCCGCAAGCCGAAGACGAGAAAAAGACGACCGTCGTCAAAGAAAAATCTTCTTCGACAAAAACCGCCGAAAAGAGCGAAGATTAACCGTAATTATCAACAACTTTACACACAAAATATTGTGTCTTAAACGTCATAAAAAGCGTTTAAGACACTTTCTTTTGATTTTTCGATATGATATAATAAAACTATTATTAGGCTTAATCCAAGGGAGAGTTAGCGTGGCGAGTATAGAAAACACAAATGATAAACAATATACGAACGACAGCATTAAGTCGCTTAAGGGAGCCGACAGGGTTAGAAAACGTCCTGCTGTTATTTTTGGTTCGGACGGAATCGAGGGCTGTCAGCAATCGGTTTTTGAGATAATTTCGAACTCTCTGGACGAGGCGCGAGAGGGTTTTGGCGACCGCATTATAATTACGAAATTTCTTGACAATTCGGTCGAGGTCGAGGACTTTGGACGCGGTATCCCCGTCGACTACAACAGCAAGGAAAAGGAATATAACTGGAAGCTTCTTTTCTGCGAGCTTTATGCTGGAGGAAAATACAACAACCTTTCAGCGGGGGGAACCTATCAGTATTCGCTTGGAATAAACGGTCTTGGAATGTGCGCGACCCAGTATTCGTCGAAATATATGTATGTCGAAATTTTCCGAGACGGATATCGGTACGAGTTGAACTTCGAAAAAGGAAAGCCCGTAGGGGATATGCTAAAGGAGCCGACGACCCGCAAAAAGACGGGAAGCCGAATAAAGTGGATGCCCGACCTTAAGGTTTTTACAGATATTGCGATACCCGACGAATACTTCGACGAAACGCTGCGGCGTCAGTCGGTCGTAAATGCGGGGGTTACCTTTGTGCTTCGTCGCGAAACGTCGAAGGACAGGTTTGAAACGACGGAATATTACTACAAGCAGGGAATAGTTGATTATGTCAACGAGTTCGTCGGCGACGAGACGCTGACCCCCGTGCAGTTTTGGACGGGCGAACGCGTCGGACGCGACCGAGAGGATATGGCGGATTACAAGGTTAAGATGTCCTTTGCGCTATGCTTTTCCAATAAAGAAAAGAAGCTTGAATATTACCATAACAGCAGTTTTCTTGAGCATGGCGGCTCGCCCGAACGTGCCGTTAAGCTCGCTTTTGTCGCGCAGATAGACGCTCTTTTAAAGGATAGAAAGCTATACAAAAAGGACGAATCGAAAATAAGCTTTGTTGATGTTGAGGACTGCTTGGTGCTCGTTTCGTCGTCGTTTTCAACCGTGACAAGCTATGAGAACCAGACCAAAAAGGCAATAACGAACAAATTTATCGCGCAGGCGATGACCGAGTTTTTGAAGCATTATCTTGAAATATATTTTATTGAAAATCGTATTGATGCGGATAAGATAGCCAATCAGGTTCTTATAAACAAGCGAAGCCGAGAGAATGCCGAAAAAACGAGGCTTAACCTAAAAAAGACTCTTCAAACGAGCTCGGATATGTTCAACAAGGTCAACAAGTTTGTCGACTGCCGAACCAAGGACACCGACCGCCGCGAGGTTTATATCGTTGAGGGTGATTCCGCTCTCGGAGCCTGCAAGCAGGGGCGTGACGCCGAGTTTCAGGCGATTATCCCTGTAAGAGGAAAGATACTGAATTGCCTTAAGGCGGAATATGAGAAGATATTTAAAAATGAGATTATAACCGACCTTCTTAAGGTGCTTGGCTGTGGAGTCGAGGTGCAGTCAAAGGCTAACAAGGACCTTTCGAATTTTGCGCTTGAAAATCTTCGTTGGAATAAGGTTATAATTTGTACCGATGCCGACGTCGACGGATATCAGATAAGAACTCTTATTTTAACTATGCTTTATCGTCTTACCCCGACCCTTATTGAAGAAGGCTTTGTTTATATCGCCGAATCGCCGCTTTATGAAATCAATACCAAGGATAAGGCGTATTTCGCTTATACCGAATTTGAAAAGGCCGATATACTCGAAAAAATAGGCAAGGATAAATACACAATCCAACGCTCAAAGGGACTTGGCGAAAACGAGGCGAATATGATGTGGATGACGACGATGAACCCTGACACACGAAGGCTGATTAAGGTTACGCCGTCCGAAGCTAAGGCGACCGCGGAGATGTTCGACCTGCTTCTCGGCGACAATCTTTCGGGAAGAAAGGACTATATTGCCACCCACGGAAACGAATACACAGACGAGCTTGATTTGAGCTGAAATATACCGAACAAAACCTATTTAGGAGGACGTTCCCTTGGCGAAGAAAACCCCTAAGGAAGAAAAGAAAATCGGATTAGTTGAAAACGTTGAAATAGCAAACGCGGGCGAAATGGTTGAAGCGAATATAGTTGACACGCTTAGAGTTAACTATATGCCCTATGCTATGAGCGTTATTATTTCGCGTGCTCTGCCCGAAATAGACGGCTTCAAACCGTCTCACAGAAAACTTCTTTATACGATGTATAACATGGGACTTTTGACCGGTGCAAGGACAAAATCAGCGAATGTTGTCGGACAGACTATGAAGCTTAATCCTCACGGTGACCAGACGATATACGAAACCCTCGTTCGTCTTTCTCGCGGCAATGAGACTCTTCTTCATGCCTATATCGACTCAAAAGGCAACTTCGGAAAGAGCTATAGCCGCGATATGGCATATGCCGCGCCGCGTTATACCGAGGTTAAGCTTGCCGAAATCAGCAGCCAGCTCTTTTCGGAAATAAACAAGAACACCGTTGATTTCGTTGACAACTATGACAGTACGACGAAGGAGCCGGTTCTTTTTCCGACGACCTTTCCGACGATACTCGTAAACTCAAACATCGGTATAGCGGTAGGTATGGCGAGTTCAATTTGCCCGTTTAACCTCGCTGAGGTGTGCGAAACCACCGTTGCGCTGATAAAAAATCCCGACCACGACATAGCTTCTACTTTGAAAGCTCCCGATTTCCCGATTGGCGGCTACCTGCTTTATGACGAGGCGACGACGAGAGAGATATACGAAACCGGTCGAGGCTCGTTTAAAATTCGGGCGAAATATGAATATGTTAAAGAGGGAAACCGTATAGAGATAACCGAAATCCCTCCGACGACGACGATTGAAGCGATTATGGACAAGCTTGTCGAGCTTGTTAAGGCGGGAAAGATAAAGGAACTTGCCGACCTTCGTGATGAGACCGATTTGAAAGGTCTTCGCCTTACGCTTGATTTGAAGCGCGGAATAGAGCCGGAAAAGCTTATGCAAAAGCTGTTTAAAATGACGCCGCTTGAGGATAATTTCTCGTGCAATTTTACCGTTCTTTTGGACGGAGTGCCAAGGCTCGTCGGCGTAAGAGAGATACTGAACGCTTGGATTGAGTTTCGTCGCGGCTGTGTCAGCCGAAGAACAGCCTTCGAATTAAACGGCAAGGAGGAAAGGCTTCACCTATTGAACGGCCTTGCGGCTATTCTTCTTGATATTGATAAGGCTATAAAAATAGTTCGTGAAACGGTCGAGGAAAAAGAGGTTGTGCCAAACCTTATGATTGGCTTTTCGATTGACGAGGTCCAAGCAAACTATATCGCGGAAATAAAGCTTCGCCATCTCAATCGCGAATATATCACGAACAGGCTTTCTGAAATCGATAACCTTACCGCCGAGGTTGCACAGCTTAAAGAAATACTCGGCAACAAAAGGCTTGTTGACAAGATAATTATGAGCGAACAGGCGGAAATCGCGAAAAAGTACGTTCAGGCACGACGGACAAAAATTGTCTATGAGGAGCAGGAGGAGTATGTCGAACAGGAAGAAGCCATTCCCGACTATCCTGTTAACATCTTCTATTCTAAAGAAGGCTACTTCAAAAAGATAACCCCGCTTTCTCTTCGAATGAGCAGTGAACAAAAGCTTAAAGAAGGGGACGAGATAGTTTTTTCCTGCGAATGCAAAAACGACGACAACCTTCTTTTCTTTACGAATATGCGAAACGTCTATAAATGCAGGGCAAACGATTTCGAGGACGGAAAGGCGAGCGTAATCGGCGATTATGTCGCGGCAAAGCTTGATATGCTTGAAAACGAAACCTGCGTCGGTATGGTTTTAACGAGCGATTATAAGGGCTTTGTGCTGTATTTCTATGAAAACGGAAAGGTAGCGAAGGTTCCGCTTTCGCAGTTTGAAACAAAGCTAAACCGAAAAAAGCTTACCAACGCATATAACGACAAGAGCGACGCGACAGCTATAATTTCTGTCGTCGAGGAAAAGGAATTTGCGGTATTTTCAAGCGGCGGACGTATGCTTCTTGTTAACAGCGCGCTTGTGCCGACGAAAATGAGCAAGGATACCCTTGGAGTAAACGTAATGACGCTCAAAAAGGGACAGCAAATAACCAGGGTTGTTGAAGCGTCGGCGCTTGAGCTTGAGCAGCCCCACAGATACAGAACCCGTAACCTCCCCGCGGCGGGAGCGATAGTCAGAGAAGAGGATATCGCCGAACAGCTTTCACTTTTATAGTTGATTTTTAAATAACAATATGATATTATCTTATATGTTGCACTGAATGTTGGAGGAAAAAACAAATGACGACAATGGAAATTATAGCTGGAGCGACGCTGTTGCTCACAAGTGTTCTTATTATTCTTTCGGTTATGCTTCAAAGCAGCAAGGGCGACGGTCTTTCGGGCGTAATTATGGGCGGCGAAGGTGGTTCCGGACGCGAAAGAGGCAAGGCAAGCGACATAAAGCTTGCGAGAATAACGAAGGTTTTGGCAGTAGTGTTTTTCATAGTAACGCTCGCGGTCAATGTCGTTGCGCTTTCAGCGAAATAAAACAAGTCAGATTAAACCGACGGCTTTGCTCGTCGGTTTTTTGTTATGTATTTTTAGAAGGTCGCGCAGGGACAGACGAATAAAATATAAAAGAGGAACGGTTTTGCCGTTCCTCTTTCACATATAAAGCAAGTTGGTCTATAAGCCGAGTTCTGTCTTGGATGACAATCTATCTCGACCATATGTCGCCATATGGCTCCAGCCACGCTTGAAGACACGTCGGGCTAACGTATATGTCTTGCTCGGTGTTGCTCCGAATAGGGTTTACATGACCGCACAGTCGCCTGTGCGTCGGTGAGCTCTTACCTCGCCTTTCCACCCTTACCCGATAAATCGGGCGGTATATCTCTGTTGCACTTTCCCTAAGGTCGCCCTCGGCTGTCGTTAACAGCTATTCTGCCCTGTGGAGCTCGGACTTTCCTCACGTCAAACGACGCGCTGCCATCCGGCCAGCTTGCGATTGATATTATAACATACTATTTTTAATAACGCAAAGAGAGCCGCCGAGGCGTTGACGGTTTAACAATTTAACACTTAAAAGCGTCACAATATATAATTTTTTGTGCAAAGAGAAAAAATATCATATCTCTCGCATAAAAATACATAAAAAATATTGCAATTACAATTTAATAGCAATATAATTAAGTATAATTTTTTTGAAAGGAAGTTTGTTTTACCTATGAAGAATACATATTTAAACGGCGTTTATGAGCAGGTTTGCAAGCGCGACGCGGGTGAGCCCGAGTTTCAGCAGGCAGTCTATGAAGTGCTTGAATCGCTTGAGCCTGTTATCGAGAAGAATCCCGTTTACGAGAAAAACGGCATAATTGAGCGAATTGTCGAGCCTGAAAGATTCATTCAGTTCCGCGTGGCTTGGGTTGACGATAACGGAAAAACTCAGGTTAACCGCGGTTTCCGCGTTCAGTTCAATTCAGCAATCGGACCGTACAAGGGAGGTCTTCGCCTTCATCCGTCGGTTAACGCATCGGTTATCAAATTCCTTGGTTTTGAGCAGGTGTTCAAGAACAGCCTTACGACACTTCCCATGGGCGGCGGCAAGGGCGGAAGCGACTTTGACCCGAAGGGCAAGTCCGATGCCGAAATTATGCGTTTTTGCCAGAGCTTTATGACCGAGCTTTCTAAGCACATCGGCGCGGACACCGACGTTCCCGCGGGTGATATCGGCGTTGGCGCGCGTGAAATAGGATTTTTATTCGGTCAGTACAAAAGACTTCGTAACGAGTTCGTGGGCGTTTTAACGGGCAAGGGTCTTTCCTACGGCGGCTCGCTTGTAAGAACACAGGCGACAGGATACGGTCTTTGCTACTTCACGGAAGAAATGTTAAGCTGTATGAAGAATGACAGCTTTAAGGGCAAAAAAGTCGTTATTTCGGGAAGCGGAAATGTTGCCATTTATGCGGCGGAAAAAGCGACCCAGTTCGGTGGTAAGGTTATCGCAATGTCCGATTCTTCGGGCTATATCGTAGATGAAAACGGCATTAACCTCGACGTTATGAAGCAGATAAAAGAGGTTGAACGCGCAAGAATAGTCGAATATACAAAGCGCGTAAACGGCTCGAAGTTCACAGAAGGCTGCAAGGGCATTTGGAATACGCCTTGCGATATTGCTCTTCCTTGCGCGACACAGAACGAGCTTGACGGCGCCTCTGCCGACGCGCTTATTAAAAACGGCGTTATGGCGGTTGCCGAGGGCGCAAATATGCCCAGCACGCCCGAAGCGGTCGAGAAGTTCCAAAAGGCTGGCATTCTCTTTGCTCCCGCAAAGGCTTCGAACGCAGGCGGCGTTGCGACCTCAGGTCTTGAAATGAGCCAAAACTCCATGAGATATTCCTGGACTGCGGCTGAGGTTGACGAGAAGCTTCACGGCATAATGATAAACATCTTCCATGCGGCTTATGACGCGGCGAAGGAATATGGTGTCGACGGAAACCTCGTAGCGGGCGCAAATATCGCAGGCTTCAAAAAGGTTGCGGACGCTATGCTTGCACAGGGCGTATTTTAACAGTTCCTTATAGTTTGGATTTAAGGCTTTTCGAGAAATCGAAAAGCCTTTTTGTTATATTAGGAGAAAAATCGGAAAAACTAAGCTTATAGAAGCAAAAAAATTAATTGTTAGCACTCATGCTACAAGAGTGCTAACAATTTACGCATCGTTCATATTGAGTTCATAAATTATTAAAAATTCAGGATTAGTATATGCTTGTAAGTTAAAGAGATTGAAACCTACAAAAACAATAAAAATATGGAGGTAAAGGATTATGTTTGAATTAATGCCTTTCGAAAGAACAAGAAATTCCATGATGAACAGGATGTTTAACGATTTTGAAAAGGACTTTATGTCGAACCCCTTCTCGGCTTCCAGCTACGGTTTTAAAACCGATATAAAGGACGACGGGAAGAACTTCACGGTCGAAGCGGAGCTTCCGGGCTTCAACAAAGAGGATATCAGCATTGATATCGACAAGGACGTTTTGACCGTTTCGGCGTCGCACAAGAGTGAAAACGAGGAGAAGACCGACAAGTATGTAAGGCGCGAGAGAAGCTACGGTTCGTTCAGCAGAAGCTTTGATGTTACCGGTATTGATGCCGAAAATATCAAGGCGGCTTACAACAACGGCGTGCTTGAGCTGACGCTCCCGAAGCTTGAGGCCGTCGAACCCGCTAAGAAACAAATTGCGATTGAATAAGGCGAAAGCAAACGCCCGACCAAAACGGTCGGGCGTTTTTCTTATGCTTTAGCATAGAAGCCGACGCGAAGCGGCGGGTTCAAAAACCGCCCGCTG
>CAYWQL010000027.1:0-12416 GCA_964460755.1 uncultured Oscillospiraceae bacterium
CAACAATGAAAGCTTCGCGGGGTGGAGTGTGAATGGAAGCGGCGGGAGCATTATAACGGACACGAATGCAAAAAACCGCACGATAAACTTTACGATGCCCGATACAACAATAACGCTCGTCGCAAATTATATTCCTGTTGTGAGCAAGGTGGCAATTACTTTGGATGAACCCGAGGCAGGAAAGCCTCTCAAAACTACGGTAAATAGCTGCAAAGCCACTGTTACTGTGGAAAACGATGTTGATTCTTCATATCTTAATGTAGTATGGCTTCCCACAGGGAATGTCGCCAAATGGAACACAGAGTATTCGGCGTTTGTCATACTCTCAGAGCAGGCATTCACAGATATGGCGTTTGCTTTTTCGAACGATTTAGAGGTCAAAGTGAATAACGAGGTCATTTCACAGGAAAATATCGTGACTGATTTTAACACGGGGTTGGTTGCCTGCCTTGTATCCTTTGAGCCTACACCAAAGGCAAAAATGACCCGCATTACGCCACTTAAGGATATTACAGGCATAAATAACGGTACGCAGTTTGAAAATATCCCACTTCCGACCGAGGTGAGTGTTGATATTGAAGGAGGCGGAAATGCCGTGACTGCGGTTACATGGGAAGCGCCCGCTTTGAATGAATACGATGCATCAAATAAAGGACAGCAGACCTTCAGGGTAAAGGGCACTATTGCGCTGCCCTCGTATATCACCGCCGAAAATGACGCGGCAAAAACCGTCTATATCGGAGTTTCAGTAAATCCTTTCTTTACAAAACCCGAAAATACGACGTCTTCTGCGCCAAATACGGGCGACCGTTCGCAGGTGTGGTTATGGGTATGTTCAGCGACATTGTCTTTGATGGGCATTGCCGCAAGCGCTGTTGTGCTGGAGAAATTGAAAAAACGAGCAAATAGCTAATAAAATTAAATTAAAAAACGACTGTAATTCGGATAATTAATTTTCAGCAATAAAGCTGTGATTAAAATTGATTATTATGAAGCTGTCGTTTTTTGTTGATTTTGAATGAAATTTACTCTTTAGTTAATGACTTTGTCGGCTTTATTGTGGTATACTTTATTTATAAAGACGCTTGCTACAAGACTTTTTTATTTTAACGGGAGCAGTGGGTTATGAACGCATCAGAGCTTATTGAGAAGCTTAAAAAGGGTGGCTGTGACGAAAGGCTTCGGGAGGTCTATTTCGAAGGATTTTCGGCGCAGAAGCAACGGCTAATCGGTCTTGCCGAACGCTTCATAAAGGAGTTTGGAGATAGCGAAGAAGTCGGCGTTTACAGCGCGCCGGGAAGAAGCGAAATCGGCGGCAACCACACCGACCATCAGCTTGGCAACGTTATCGCCGCTTCTATCTCGCTCGATATTTTGGCGGTCGCGGCGCCAAACGAAACAAAGAAGGTAAAGGTGCTTTCCGAGGGCTTTTCGCCCTGCGAAATTAATTTGTCCAAGCTTTCACCGGACAAAAAGGAAGCCAACACAACGAACGCCCTGATAAGAGGGGTTATGGCGGCGTATAATAATCGCGGCTACAAGCTCGGCGGCTTCAATGCCGTGACAAATTCCGAAATACCCGCAGGAAGCGGCCTTTCAACCTCGGCGGCGTTTGAGGTGCTTATCGGAAATATAGCGAACAGCCTTTTCGCGAACGGCGAAATCAATTCGACCGAAATCGCAAAGATTGGGCAGTTCGCAGAGAACGAGTATTTTATGAAGCCTTGCGGTCTTATGGACCAGCTCGCTTCGTCGACGGGCGGCTTTGTCGCGATAGACTTTTTTGAGCCTGAGAATCCCGTCATAAAGCGTTTTAACTTCGATTTACAAAAGAACGGATTTTCGCTTTGCATAACCAACGCGGGTGGCTCCCACGCCGACCTTACCGACGAATACGCCGCCATAACGAATGAGATAAAGACGGTCTGCCAGTTCTTCGGAGTAAGACATTTGAGCCGCGTCGACGAAAAGGAATTTTATTCGCGCGTTGGCGAGCTTCGCGAAAAGGTGTCCGACCGCGCTATAACAAGGTCAATACACTTTTTCGCTGAAAACAAGCGGGCAAAGAAGGAATTTACCGCTCTGAAAAATAACGACATCAGCCTTTTCCTTGAGCTTGTTATCGAATCAGGTTTTTCGTCGTTTATGTATCTTCAAAATATTTTTCCAGCCGACGTGAATGAAAGAAGTCTTTCGCTTGGGCTTGCGCTTAGTGAAAAGCTGCTTCGCGGACGCGGCGCGTGGCGGGTGCACGGCGGTGGCTTTGCCGGTACGTTTTTAGCTTTCGTGCCGCTGGACTTGACCGACAAATACATAAAGGAAATGAACAAAGCTTTCGGCGAGGGAAGCTGCCGCAGTCTTTCGGTGCGACCCTTCGGCGGAATAAGATTAATATAAAAAGGAGCGTGCTATGAACGGTTTTAAGCTTAAAGAGGGCTTTTTGCTTGGTGTTGCAACCGCCGCGACCCAGATTGAGGGCGGCGAAACGGACAACAACTGGTTAGATTGGTACAAGAAGGGCAACATAAGCGACGGAAGCTCACCCGCCCGCGCGAATGACCATTATAACCGCTACGAAGAGGATATCAGTTTAATGAAATCGCTCGATATCGAGGTCTGCCGCTTCGGGATAGAGTGGGCGCGAATTGAGCCCGAGGACGGAGCTTTCGACGACGCGGCGATAGAGCATTATCGCAAGGAAATTAAGCTTATGATAAAAAGCGGGATAAAACCGCTTTTGACCCTTCATCATTTTTCAAATCCTATGTGGTTCGAGCGAAAGGGCGGATTTGAAAACGAGGAAAACATTCCGATATTTTTGCGCTTTGTCGAAAAGGCGGTGCTCTCGTTTGGCGACCTTGTGAGTGATTATAACACGATAAACGAGCCTAACGTTTATGCTATGAACGGATACTTTTTCGGTGTTTGGCCGCCGGCTAAGAAATCTATGGCGGCGGCGGCGAAGGTTATGTCGGTTATGACTGCCTGCCACATAAAATCGTATGAAATTATCCACAGAGTACGAAGCGAGATGGGCTTTGACGACTCAAACGTAAGCTTCGCTAATCACGTTCGCGCCTTTGTGCCGAAAAGAAAAAACAATCTGTGGGATAGATTCTGCTCGAGCTTTTCCGAAAACTTTTTTCAGGGCGCCATAACGAAGGCAATGTGTACGGGAGTATGCAGCTTTCCGCTAAAAAAAATCGGAAGCTATCAAAAGGGCGTTTACTGTGACTATATCGCCGTGAACTACTATACCCGCTCGAGCGTAAAGGGGCTTAGCGACAGCGTTAAGGACAACGCGCCCGTGAATGATTTGGGGTGGGAGATTTATCCCGACGGTATCGTTGAATGCGCAAAAAAGCTTTATGCCGTGGTGAAAAAGCCCATTTATGTTACAGAGAATGGAACCTGCGACGCGTCGGACAGCTTCAGAAGCAGATATGTTTATGAGCATCTAAAGGCGATAAGCGAAAGCGAGCTTCCGTTTGAGCGGTACTATCAATGGTGCTTTTGCGACAACTTCGAATGGGTCGAGGGGGAAAGCGCCCGCTTCGGAATAGTATATGTCGATTACGAAACGCAAAAGAGAACGGTTAAAAAGAGCGGCGAATTTTACAAAAAAATCATACTTGACAAGGGCGTGAGCGAAAAGCTTTACGACGAATATGTCAAGGACCAAAAATACAACTATAACAACTGATTAAGAGGTGACAACGGTATGGTAAGCTGGTGGAAGGAACAGGTTGTTTATCAGATTTATCCAAGAAGCTTTCAGGACACGAACGGCGACGGAATAGGGGATATTCCCGGTATTATAAAGCATCTTGACGACCTAAAGGCTTTGGGCGTGGGGATACTTTGGCTTTCCCCCGTATATCGCTCGCCCAACGCTGACAACGGATACGACATAAGCGACTATCGCGACATAAACCCCGAATACGGAACTATGGCGGATATGGATAAGCTTATCGCCGAGGCAAAGAAACGGGACATAAGGATAATCATGGACCTGGTGGTCAATCATACCTCCGACGAGCACGAATGGTTCCAAAAGAGCAGACGGCGTGAGAAGGGGTACGAGGACTACTACATATGGAAGCCGAAACGCGAGGATGGAAAGCTTCCGAACAACTGGACGTCGTTTTTTGCCGAGGACGCATGGGAGTTCGACGAGGTAAGGGGGGAATACTATCTTCATCTATTCGCGAAAAAGCAGCCCGACCTCAACTACAACAACCCAAAGGTTTTGGAGGAGGTCAAAGGTCTTATGCGTTTTTGGCTCGACAAGGGCGTGTCGGGCTTTCGATGCGACGTAATCAATATTCTTTATAAAACCTCGCTCAATAACGGGCGAAAGAAAATCGCCCTTACGGGGAGCGAATACTATTTAAGCCAAGAGGGTCTTCACGAAATTCTTCGAACCCTTCGTCGCGAGGTGCTTGACGATTATGACTGCTTCACCGTCGGTGAGACTGTTTTCGTCACCCCGAAAATGGCGCGCGACCTTTGTGACGACAGCCGAAAAGAGCTCAATATGGTGTTTCAGTTCGAGCTTATGGGGGTCGATTCATATTTCTTGAAATATTTTCGACGTCCATTTAGCGCCAAGCGTCTTGGAAAGATAGCGACCAAGTGGCAAAACGAGCTTTCGTGGAACGCCAATTATCTTGAAAACCACGACCAGCCACGAAGCGTTTCCCGCTTCGGCGACGAGGGAAAGTATTGGGCGCAGTCGGCGAAGCTTCTTGCCGTTATGCTTCTCACCCTTCGCGGAACGCCTTATATCTATCAGGGCGAAGAAATCGGTATGACAAACTTTGATTATACGACGATAAATCAGCTTGACGACGTAGAATCCAAGAACGTATACAACCTGTTCGATAAGCTCGGAGTTCCCGACAAAATGAAATGGAACATCGTTAAGCGCACCTCCCGCGACAATGCGAGAACTCCCGTTCAGTGGAACGACGGCAAAAACGCAGGCTTTTCAAAGGGCAACCCGTGGCTTGGGGTAAACTCGAACTATACCGACATCAACTATGAAGCGCAAAAGAAGGATGAAAACTCCGTTCTGAGCTTCTACAAGAAAATGATAGCGTATAGGAAAAATTCCGAGCTTCTCATAACCGGCACATATAAGCTTGTTGAGGCGTCAAAGCATATTTTCGCCTACGAGCGGGCGCTCGGCGACGAAAAGCTGCTTATAATACTTAATTTTTCAGCAAAAAATAAAATCGTCGATTATATCGGCGAGGTTGCGTTTTCAAACACCGACCGCCGCATTTTTAACGGCACGATGTTTCCTTATGAGGCGGTAATTTTAAAGGAGGCGAAGCGCAGGTAATGATTGAAATAAAGGACGGCGTTTTTCGCCTGTCGACCGAAAAGACAAGCTACTGGTTTCGCACGACGAAATTCAACCACCTTGAAGCGGTCTATTACGGAAAAAAGCTTCCGAACGACCAGGACGTTGAGCCGCTTGCCTTCAAGACCGAAATTGAGCTTGGAAGCAGTGTGCTTTACGACCAAAGCGACAGGACATACTGCCTTGATACAAAGTGTCTTGAGTGGTCGGGAGTGGGACGCGGCGACTATCGTCAAACGCCCTGCGAAATAAGAATGCCCGACGGAAGCTTCGAAAACGATTTTCTTTATAAAAGCTATGAAATAAAAAAAGGCTTTATTAAGCCTCAAACCCTGCCGTCGGCGTATGGCGACGAAACCGACTGTGAAACTCTCATTGTTACCCTTGAGGACGAATCTAACAAAACCGAATTAAAGCTTTTTTACACCGTCTTTGAAAAAACGAACGTAATTACACGGCGCGCCGTTTTAAAAAACGGTAACGGTAATCCGCTTTTAATTCGGCGGCTTATGAGTATGTCGCTTGATATGCCTAATAAGGGGTATAAGCTCGTTACCTTCGACGGCTCGTGGATACGCGAGGCGAACAGGCACGACCGCGCTCTTCAATATGGCTTATATGTAAATTCGTCAACGACAGGGGCGAGCAGTAACCGCCACAACCCCGGCTTTTTACTCGCGAGCGAAAGGGCAAATGAGGAAAGGGGCGAGGTGTACGGGTTTAATCTCGTTTACAGCGGCAACCACTACGGCGGGGCGGAGCTTTCAATATATGACGTAGTTCGGGTACAGCTTGGGATAAACCCCTACTGCTTCGAGTGGGAGCTGCGCTCCGGCGAAAGCTTCGAGACGCCCGAGGCGATAATGACCTTTAGCGATAACGGCTTTAACGGGTTGAGCCACAATTTTCATGATTTTATTAACGAGCATATTGTGCGAGGAGATTGGAAAGGGAAGGAACGTCCCGTTCTTATCAACAACTGGGAATCAAGTTTTTTTAAGTTTACCCGAGGAAAACTCCTCGGTCTTGCGCGACGGGCAAAAAAGCTTGGCGTAGAGCTTTTTGTGCTCGACGACGGCTGGTTCGGAAAGCGGAACAGCGACACGGCGGGACTTGGGGATTATTCTGTCAACAAAAAGAAGCTCCCCTCGGGTATAAACGGCTTTTCAAAAAGCATAAAGAAAATGGGCTTGAGATTCGGGCTTTGGTTTGAACCCGAAATGGTCAATGAGGACAGCGACCTTTATCGAGCTCACCCCGAATATGCCGTCGTGACCGCCGGAAAAAAGCCTACACTCGGGCGCAACCAGCTTGTGCTGGATTTGTGTAATAAGGACGTGCGTGATTATATCGTCGACAACGTTTCAAGGGTGCTTGACGAGGCGGATATCGACTATGTTAAATGGGATATGAACCGTCATATAAGCGACGCGTGTTCAAAAACGCTAACCAATCAGGGAGAGTTTTATCACCGCTATATTCTCGGGCTTTATGAAACGCTTTCGCGCATTTTTTACGCTCGTCCGAACATTCTTTTTGAAAGCTGTTCGAGCGGGGGCAATCGCTTCGACCTCGGTATGCTTTGCTTTTGCCAACAGGTGTGGGCGTCGGACGACACCGACCCGGTTGAGCGGTTAAAGATACAGGGCGGGCTGTCCTATCTTTATCCTCTTTCGACTATGGGGGCGCACGTTTCCTCGGCTCCTCATCAACAGACCCTTCGAAACACACCTCTTTCAACTCGTTTTAACGTCGCGTCGTTCGGTTGTCTTGGGTATGAATTCGACCTGAAGACGCTGACCAACGTCGAGCAAAAGGAGATACGCGAGCAAATCGAGTTTTATAAAAAGCACCGCAAAACCCTCCAGTATGGAAAATTTTACAGAAACGACTATCCTAAGGACGGAAAAAGAATTTGGGAATGTGTTTCGGCGGACAAAACCGAGGCGGTCGCGGGCTTTTTTCAGATAACGACGAGCGCGAGCGAAGGGTACGATTACCTGCCGCTTGCGGGTCTTGAGGACAAGAAGCAGTATTCGATAAAAACCAAGCCTCAGCGCCTTTTTGTGAAAAGCTTTGGAGGGCTTGTTAAGCATCTTTTGCCGGTTGAGCTCAATCCCGACGGCTTTATCATAAGAACGGCAAATAAGCTTTACGCGCTTACCGATTGCGTAGAGGAATACGAGGGCTATGGCGACGCGCTTATGAGCGGGGCTCGGCTTCATAATCAGTATATGGGAACGGGTTACAGCGACAAGATAAGGATAATCGGCGATTTCGGCTCAAGTCTTTATGTGATAAACGAGAAAAAAGCATAACCTTTTTATCGCTGAAATCGCGAAAATGCAAAAGTGCTTTTGAAAACGCAAAAGGAAACAGTAACAGTAAATAATTTATTTTTAAAATTTTGTGCAAACCGACGCTTTTTTAAAAAGTGTCGGTTTTTCATTTTTTTTATGATATATTATTTGTTAGAATACATCTTAAAACAGGTTAAAGGAACTGAAAATGAGCGACGCAAACAAAAGGCATAAAAGGGTTTTCAACTTTTTCGGAAAGCTGATGCCTGTGTTTATGAAAAGAAAATATAACATCGAAAACGAAATTGCCCCGAAGATAGATTCTCCTTATATTGTGCTGTCGAACCACACCTCCAACCTTGACCCGGTGCTTGTGGGAATGAGCTTTCCGCGCCGTCAGATGTATTTCGTGGCGAGCGAGCATCTTTTTAGAATAGGCTTTATATCGTTTCTTTTAAAAAGATATTTCGCGCCGATATCGCGAATGAAGGGCGGCACCGACGCGTCGACCGCGCTTAACGTGATAAGGCAGCTTAGGAAGGGATACAATGTCTGTCTTTTCGCGGAGGGAAACCGTTCTTTTAACGGCGTAACCTGCGACATTCATCCCGCGACGGCGAAGCTCGTCAAATCCTCCGGAGCGACGCTTGTTACCTATAAGCTTACGGGAGGATACCTCTCGACACCGCGTTGGGCGCTGTTTCAGCGCAGGGGAAAGATGACGGGACGGGTTGAGGCTGTATATTCCCCCGAACAGCTAAAGCGGCTTTCGGTCGAGGAAATCCACGAGATAATCAAAGCCGACCTATATGAAAACGCATACGAGCGCCAAGAGAAGGAGCATATAGCCTTTAAAGGGAGAAAGCTTGCCGAGGGCTTGGAGGCCGCGCTGTATGTCTGCCCGTGCTGTAAGAAGATAGGAACACTTCATTCGAAGGACGACAGATTTTTTTGCGATAGCTGTGATATGTCGGTCGCCTATAACGAATATGGCGAGCTTGTCGGCAACGCTCCGTATAAAAATGTGCTTGACTGGGACAAGTTCCAAGCGGAGCATCTAAGGCAGTTATCGAGAACGCTCGAAGACAAGACGGCGTTTTCTGACGACGGATACGTTATTACGGAAATCGGCGCGAGGCACAAGGCGAAGGCCGTAGATAAAGGCAGACTGTCAGTATCGCTTGAATGTTTGTCCTGTGGCGAAACCTCCTTTAAGCTTTCGGATATTTCGGATATGAATATCATTTTGAGGAACACCCTTATGTTTACCGTAAACGACCGACATTTTGAACTGACGACGAAAAAGGAGAACTGTTCAAGAAAATATCTTGAATTATATAAAATCATTAAAAGTAACGAACAAGGAGAAACACTATGAACTACTCCGCACAAAACGCCCAGCTTTGGAGCCCGATAATTCAGTTCGCGATTATCGCGGGGATTATCGTGGCGGCAAATTTTTTAAGGAGAAAGCTTCCCTTTATCAGAAAAAGCCTTATGCCAACGGCGGTTATCGGCGGCTTTTTGCTTCTTCTTTTAAGAACGGTTTGCACGCTTCCTATTCAAGACAACTTTCTTGAGAACGTCACCTATCACGGCATTGCGCTCGGTTTTATCGCGCTTTCCCTTCGCGTGCCGTCAAAGCAGGAGAAGGAGCAGAGAAGGGGTGACCTTACGGGGCTAAAGAGCGGCGCGGTTATAGTAGGCTCCTACCTTATTCAGGGCTTTTTCGGACTTCTTGCGACCCTCTTGTTAGCAAGAACCTTTATGCCGAATCTCTTTGAGGCGGCGGGCATACTTCTTCCTATGGGCTACGGACAAGGCCCCGGACAGGCAAACAACATCGGCGGCTCGTACGAGGCGCAGGGCTTCGTCGGCGGCCGTTCCTTTGGGCTTGCCGTCGCCGCGTCGGGATTCCTTTGCGCGTGTATTGTCGGCGTCATATACATAAATATACTTTCCAAAAGGGGAAAGCTTAAAAGGGTTGACCACAACGAGGTTTCGGGCTCGGTCAGCATAGACACCTTCCAAGATGAAAACGAAATACCCATTTCGGAATCCCTTGACAAATTCTCTATCCAAGTGGCGCTTGTCCTTGGCGTTTACGGCGCCACATATCTTGTAACGCTCGGACTTGAAAGCCTGATTACAGCTATCGCGCCGGGAGCGGCAGGCACCGTTTCGTCGCTGCTTTGGGGCTTCAATTTTATGATAGGCTCGCTTCTGGCGATTGGACTTCGCGGTCTTTTCACAGGTCTTCGCAAAACCAAGATTATGACCCGCCAGTATCAGAACAACTACCTCTTAAACCGCATTTCGGGCTTTGCGTTCGATGTTATGATTGTCGCGGGAATAGGCTCGATAGATATCGAACAGCTTTCGGGGCTTTGGGTTCCGTTTATCGTTCTTTCGATTATCGGCGCGGTCGTGACCTTTGTACATCTTCGCATATGCTCGAAAAAGGTGTACCCCGATTATGAGAACGAGGGCTTTGTTTCAATGTACGGAACGATGACGGGAACGATAAGCTCCGGTATTCTTCTTTTAAGAGAAATTGATACCGACCTCAAAACCCCCGCGGCGACAAACCTTATCACGGGAAGCGCGTTCGCGATTGTTTTCGGCGCTCCTGTGCTTATATTTGTCGGTATGGCGCCAAATTCTCCGTGGCTTGTTTTGGGACTTATCGCGGCGTATTACTTGGTTATGATGGCGATAATTTTCCTTGTTAAGAAGAAAAAATAAGCGCGATAAGGCGCAAGGAAAAGCCCCCGAAGCTTAGCTTCGGGGGCTTTTGATATAGTCTGTGGTTTATTCCGCGGCGGGGGCTTGCCCCGTGAGGGTCGCCTTAAGCTCGGTCATATCCTTAAAGAGATTGAAGTTCATAAGCGCGAGCGTGAGCTCGGTTGAATTTGTTGTTTTCATATCGACGCGAATAGTGAGAGTGTCGATATTCGAAAGGTCGACGTCAACCGCGACAGGGTCGCTTGCTCCGTTGACACTCGACGAGGAATACAGCAGTGAGCCGTCGCCGTAGATAGAAAGACGACCGTAACAATTCGGGTCGGTCACGGCGGCTGAGCTGCCGTGGGCGCCAAAGAAGCCCGAAAGCTTTTCATACTGTCCGTCGAGAGCGTATTCCTTCGAGAAAACGTCGGAGGTGGTAATCTTAAAGATTTTTCCGCTTGCATATTCGAAGCTTCCGCGATTGTCCGAATCACTGCCGCTTACCCAGTCGGTTTCGCTGTTGCCGTCCGCCGCGCCGTCCTCATCGCTTGCCGCCAAAGTGAAGACGTTAATCGGGGAAATCCAGCCCGTATACGCTTCGCTTAACGCCGCAAGCTCTGAGCTCTTATGACAGAGCTTGGTAGAGGCGTTTATCGCCGATAGAGCGTCGGTGTAATTGCTGTCCATAATATACGTTTTTACAAGGTCGACGATATAGGTAACATACGCCGCTTCATGAGTGGCATATTGGTTGGCGATGTCGCTGTCGTTCGCAAGAAGGGCGTCCGCAATATCATAATCGGTGAACGTGGCGGTGTAATAACCTTGGGCGAAGTTGTTCGATGTGTTTTCAAGTATCTGCGCTTTAAGTGAGCTCTTCGCGTCGGAAAGCTTTGTCTGCGCGGCGGTGTAGTTTGCGTTTATCGGGTCGACAAGCATAAATTGCTCAACCGCCGTTTTGAAGTCGTCCGCAGAAAGAGCTTCATTCGCCGCGTCAAAGGCGACATTCGAAGTGTGTTGAGTGTCAAGCGTCGAACGACCCGCGGAAACAATAGCGTCGAGCGCGGTCATAGACGAAAGCTTGTCAAATATTGCGCTTACCGTTTCATAGTCGGCGCTTCCGTCGGTGTAGGAGGCAACCGTCTTGTTGACAACGTATTCGGCGACCTTGTTTCCAACAAGGGATTGCAGACTGCTCGGCGCGACGCTTGAGGCATATTGCACGCCGGCGGCGTCATAGTCGCCCGAAAGAAGGCTTATCGAGAACTTGAGCGAGGGGAAGAAGACCGCGGCGGCGATAACAATAACGCCGACCACGCAGGCGAGTGCGATAAGAACTCCCTTCCCGCCCTTCTTTTTGCCTTCGGTTTTGCCGCTTGCCGCGACAGCGGAGACCTTTGTTGAGCTTTTGCCTTTTTTCTTCGAGGAACTCGAAGTTTTTTTCTTGCCCTTTGTTCCGCGCTTCACGGCGCGAGGTGCGATATAAGGAGGAGCTTGGTATTCGTCCTCGTCCTCGTTAGTTTCTTCGTAGTCGTAGGGATTGTCAGTTTCGTCAAGGGACGGCTTTTCTTGGCTGTCCTCATTTTCAACAATGTCGTCCTTTTCAAGCGAAGGGGCTTCCGTCTCGCTTTGCTGCGTTTCCGCAGGAGAGAACGCCGCCCTGAACGCGGCGGTGTCATATGGCGAATTATCGTTTGTAAAGGGGGCGTCTTCACTTGAAGACTGAGAAGACGGAACGTCGTCAAAAATGTCAAAACCGTCAAACGCTTTTTCGGTTTCGGCTGTATTATCGGTTATGATTGGCTCGTCCGCTTTTGCGGCCTGCTCGAACGCAACGGGCGAAGGCTCTTGCGTTTCAGGAGCCTGCTCAAATGAAGCACGTGAAGGCTCTTCCGCTTTTGCGGTCTGCTCGAACGCAACGGGCGAAGGCTCTTGCGTTTCAGGAGCCTGCTCAAATGAAGCGCGTGAAGGCTCTTGCGTTTCAGGAGTCTGCTCAAACACAACGGGAGAGGGTTGGCTTG
>CAYWQL010000027.1:12516-20277 GCA_964460755.1 uncultured Oscillospiraceae bacterium
GAAGGCTCTTGCGTTTCAGGAGTCTGCTCAAACACAACGGGAGAGGGTTGGCTTGTCGCCTGTGTCGGAGCGAAATTCGTATTTACGCCCGGCTCCGCCGACTGCGGCGGAACGGCGCTCGGTTGGGCGTTTACACCCTTTATTGCGTTAAACACGCCGGCAAAGGCGGCGGGGTCAATGGTCGGTTCATATTCCGCGGCAGGCGCTTCGGCGGCCTGCGGATATGAAGGTTGAGGCTGATACTGCGGCTGCGGCTGCAAAGGATAGCTCTGCTGCGGCTGTTCTTGGAACTGCTGGGGCTGATATGCTCCGTACGGATTATACTGCGGTTGGGGATAGGGCTGCGCATTTGCGGGCGGAAAAGCTTCGCCGCCGAAGCCGCCCTGCCCGAAGCTTAAGTCTCCACCGTTACCGAAGGGGTTTTCTTCGGCAAAAGAGGTAAGGTCGTTATTTCGTGATATTTCCTCGGAGGTTGTCAGGTCAACGTCGTCCCAAACGGGGGGAAGACCCGTATAGGTGTTGTTTTGAACCGGGGGCGCGTTGTAGCTGTTAGGATTAGGATATGGCGACGGGGGGGCGTTCTGCGCGGAATAATTTGACGAGGGAAAATCATCAAAGAACGCCGAGGTGACTGCCGAAAGCTGTTCGTTTATTGCGGGCTTTTCCGCGTTGTAAGCGCTTTGCTGTGCTTTTATTGACGCCAAAAGCTCATCAAGCTGAGCGTCGGAGGGCGAGCCGTTGTAGTCCTGCGGATTATATTTATTGTCCATAAAATTCATCTCCCAAAAGCGAATTTATATATTGTCGAATTTGTGGGCGCGTGTTGTGTATTTTCTTATATTCTAATAATAAATCATTAATATGTCAATTTATATATTACAATACACTTTTTTATAAAAAAATGCAAAAGGGCGCGGGCGCGTTGATATGTAAAATAAATTGTGCTAAAATGGCGATATCCCCTGTTTTTGAAAGGAAAGAGAAAAATGAACGAAAAGAAATTTTACATCACTACACCGATTTACTACCCGTCCGACAAGCTTCACATCGGTCACGGCTATACCACTGTCGCGGCTGACGTTGTGTCGAGATTTAAGCGAATGCAGGGGTACGACGTGATGTTCCTTACGGGAACGGACGAGCACGGTCAAAAGATTGAGGATAAGGCGAAGGCGGCAGGAAAAACGCCGAAACAGTATGTTGACGAAATAGTCGTCGGCATAAAGGCGCTTTGGGAAAAGATGAACATATCCTACGACCGCTTTATACGCACGACCGACGACTACCATGAGGAGTCGGTAAGAAAAATATTTAAACAGCTCTATGAGCAGGGCGACATATACAAGGGCGAATACAAGGGAATGTACTGCAAAACCTGCGAGGCGTTCTGGACCGAAAGTCAGCTTAAGGACGGAAAATGTCCCGAATGCGGCGCCGACGTCAACGAGGCGAAGGAGGAGGCTTATTTCTTCAAGCTTTCTAACTACGCCGAGCGTATATTAAAGCTTTATGACGACCAGCCTGATTTTCTTCAGCCAGCGTCCCGCGTAAACGAAATGAAGGCGTTCATAAATCAAGGGCTTGAGGACCTGTGCGTTTCAAGAACGTCTTTCACATGGGGTATCCCCGTCGATTTCGACCCTAAGCATATCGTCTACGTATGGGTCGACGCATTATCAAACTACATTACCGCGCTCGGCTACGGAAACGAAAAATATAACGACTACGACAGGTATTGGCCGGCTGACGTTCACCTTATGGCGAAGGAAATCGTTCGGTTTCATTCAATCATATGGCCCGCTATTCTTATGGCTCTCGATTTGCCCCTGCCCAAGAAGGTTTTCGGTCACGGCTGGCTTCTTTTTGACGGCGGAAAAATGAGCAAATCAAAGGGGAACGTCGTCGACCCCGTCGTGCTTTGCGACCGATACGGCACCGACGCTATACGCTATTACCTTATGAGAGAAATCCCCTTCGGACACGATGGAAGCTTCACGAACGAGAGCCTTATTGCGAGAATTAACAGCGACCTTGCGAACGACCTTGGAAACCTCGTTTCCCGCACAGTTTCGATGGTCGAAAAGTATTTTGACGGTGCACTTATCGCCGAGCGTCAGACGGGCGAGTTTGACGATGAGCTTATAGCGATGTGCAACGGGCTGTACAAAAGTGTTGAGGACTGCATAGACAAGCTTCTTCTTCCCAACGCCCTTACCGAAATATTTAAGGTTATTTCGCGAGCCAACAAGTATATCGACGAAACGACTCCGTGGATACTTGCCAAGGATGAGGCAAACAAGCCGCGCCTTGCGACGGTTTTATATAATCTTTGCGAAACGCTCAGAATTTGCACAATTATGCTTTCGCCCTTTATGCCAAACACAGCGCCGAAAATATTCGAGGCTATTGGCATAAGCGGCGAAATAACAACATTAGAAAGCGCAAGCTTCGGCCGTCTTCCGCTTGAAGCAAAGGTCAACAAGACCGAGGTTTTGTTCCCCCGAATTGACGTTGAAGCCGAGCTTGCGGCTCTCATTGAGCTTGAGTCGAAGACGGCGGCAAAATCAGCGAAAGAGCCGGTCGAGCACCTTCCCAAAATATCGTATGACGACTTTATGAAGAGCGAAATCACCGTTTGCAGGGTTGTTTCCTGCGAGAAGGTCGAAAAAGCCGACAAGCTTTTGAAATTCTCCCTTTTTGACGGCGAACGCGAGCGCACGGTTCTTTCCGGTATAGCCAAATGGTATTCCCCTGACGAGCTTGTCGGAAAAAAGGTCGCGGTGGTGACAAATCTCGCGCCCGCGAAAATTCGCGGAATTATCAGCGAGGGAATGATTTTGTCGAGCGATATGGGAGAAGCGGCGAGGGTCGTCTTTATCGACGACGCCGTACCCGAGGGCTCAAGAATAAGATAATGACATACGAAGGTATTTTCGATACTCACGCTCACTATGACGACGTTGAACGTTTTCCGAACGTGTTTGAAACGCTTAAAAAACAAGAAGAAAACGGCGTTCGGTATATTATCAACTGTGCGAGCGGGGAGGAAAGCTCTGCGCGCTCGATAGAGCTTGCCGAAGCCTGCGGTATTGTTTACGCCGCCGTTGGCGTTCACCCCGAGAATGCAGGCGAGCTTCGCGAGGGGTGGCTTTCTCGCATAGCCGAAATGACCAAGCGGGACAGGGTGGTCGCAATAGGGGAAATAGGGCTTGACTATCACTACGAAACGCCCGACCGAGAGACTCAAAGAACGGTATTTGAAGCGCAGCTTAAGCTTGCGAACGAGCTTAATTTGCCGGTCGAAATCCATGACCGCGACGCCCACGGAGATATTTCCGAGCTTGTAAGAAAATATAAGCCTAAGGGCTGTATTCACCGTTTTTCGGGTTCACCCGAAATGGCGCGCGAAATGGTTAAATGCGGAATGTCGCTCGGCATAGGCGGTGCGCTTACCTACAAGAACTCGAAAAAAGAGGTCGCGACGGTAGCGGAAATACCAATAGAGTATCTCCTGCTTGAAACCGACTGCCCGTATCTTGCGCCCGCGGAGTTTAGAGGACAGACCTGTACGTCGGATATGATTGGAGCGGTTGCAAGGAGAATATCCGAAATCAAAGGAAACATAACCCCCGAGGAGGTTATCGCGATAACGCGCGAAAACGCAAAAAGACTCTTTAATATAGTTTGACATAAAAAGCCCTCTTTATCGGAGGGCTTTGTTTTTTTCACAAATCAAAAATCCTTTTTGAATATTTGGCAGCCAAACGGCTCAAACTATTTTCAAAGGGTGTGAAATAAATGAAAAACAGCAACAACAAAAACAGGTCAGTTAAATCATTTTTAAAAAGAAACGGGTTTTATATCGCGCTTGTGGTCTGCGTGGTGGCGGCGGCGGCGGTGTCTCTCGGGGCTGTCAGCAGGATAATTGATAACTTCAATGTCGCCGACATAAAAAGCGAAACGAGCGAGATAAATGCCGATACACAGGATGACGTCAGGAAGGAAGAGGTAGTGCCGACCGAAAAGGACGAGGAGGTGCTCGAGGTTGAGCCGCCCGTCGAGGAGGTCGAAAGCGGTGTTAACGCCGAGCCGCTTATCCCGATTTACACTATGCCCGTAAACGGTACGCCCGTTAAGGGGTTTAGCAACGGCGAGCTTGTCAAAAGCGAAACGATGAACGACTGGCGCGCGCACAACGGCATAGATATCGCGGCCGCCGAGGGCGCCGAGGTCGTCGCGGTCTATTCCGGCGAAATTCTTCGCGCCGAGGAGGACCCGCTTTGGGGATACGTCGTCGAGCTTAAAGTTGATACGGGCTACGTCGCAGTTTATGCCAATCTTGCGGCGAACCTAAAGGTCAAGGCGGGCGACAGGGTGTCGCAGGGTGACGTTCTGGGCTATGTCGGTTCTACGGCTATACTCGAAAACGCCGAGGCGCCGCACCTTCATTTCGAAGCCAAGAGCGGCTCGAAATACGTTGACCCTGTTTCCTTCTATTAAGGAGCGACAGTATGGGAGACAGCATTAATAATCTTGTCAATTCCATTGTCGAGGAGTACAAGGAAAAAACCGAAAAATTCGACCCGAACGGAAGCTATACGGGCATAAATGTCGAAGAGGACGAAAAGCCCATTCAGGACGCCGACGACCTTTAAAAAAGCTATCCCCCAGCAGAAGCTGGGGGATAGCTTTATATAAGCTTTTCGCCGATAGGCGTTTTTATAAGCCGAAGGGCAATAAAGGTCGCGAGAGCCGCCTTAATTAAATCGAACAGGACAAACGGAACGACGCACACCATAAGCGAATTGACGAAGCTTTGCTGGGTAAATCGCGAGAACCAAAGGGTTCCCAAAACGTAGCACATTATAAGAGCCGTAATCGAGCCGACCGAAAGGGAAAGAAGGCTTCGTTTTTTGAAAAGCTTTACCGAAATCGCAACGGCAAGCGCCATAAACGGATAGCTTATTATATATCCGCCCGTGACGCCGAAAAGAACGCCGAGTCCGCCGCGAAAGCCGGAAAAGACGGGAATGCCAATCGCGCCGATAAGTATATAGCAAAGCACCGATATTGCCGCGTATTTAGGTGAAAGAAGTGCTCCCGTAAGAAGCACCGCGAAAACCGAAAGGGTAAAGGGAACGGTCATAAGCGGAATGGAAACGAGCGAAAGGGCGCAGATTATCGCCGTAAAAAGTGCGCAAATTATAATTTTGTATATACGCGATTTTTTGTTTTCATTGTCGTTCATTTTGGTTAGCTTTCCTTAAATAAAAAGAATAAAACCACTATACCATATCTCATTTGAAAAGTGAAGAACAAGGCGGCTGTGCAAATTGACTTTGACTTACAAAAGGGGTAGAATAATAACTTGAAGTTTAAGAGTTAACGTCATTTTAAAATCATAAGCTGCAAAGGAGAAGGCCGCTTTGAACACAAACAGTTTTGAAACATATGAATCTGAGGTTAGGTCGTATTGCCGTCGCTTTCCGACGGTGTTTGTAAGCGCGAAGGGTTCGAAGTATATCGACGAGGACGGACGCGAGTTCATCGACTTTTTTAACGGAGCGGGCGCGCTTAACTATGGTCACAACAACGAATATATAAAAGAAAAGCTGGTCGAATATCTCGAGTCAGACGGAATTATCCACGCGCTCGATATGTACACCGTTCCGAAAAGAGAGTTTATCGACGCGTTTGAGCAAAAGATATTAAAGCCGCGTTCGCTCGATTATAAAATTATGTTTACAGGACCGACGGGAACCAACTCGGTCGAGGCGGCGTTAAAGCTTGCGCGCAAGGTTAAAAAGCGCACCAACGTTTTCGCTCTTATGGGCGCGTTCCATGGAATGACCCTCGGCGCGTTGGCGCTTACGACCGACGCCGATTCTCGAAAGGGTGCGGGTGTGTCCCTTAATGACGTTACCCATATTCCCGCGCCGTATATGTTCGAGGGTCTCGACACGATAGAATATATGCAGCGTCTTGTCGACGACGACCATTCCGGCGTTGAAAAGCCCGCGGCGCTCGTTATCGAGACCTTACAGGCGGAGGGCGGAATTTATGAAATGGGAGACGAATGGCTTCGCGCCGTCCGCGCTTTCTGCGATAAAAACGACATTCTTCTTATCGTCGACGACATACAGGTCGGCTGCGGGAGAACGGGACGCTTCTTTTCATTTGAGGATGCCGGAATAGTTCCCGATATGGTGTGTCTTTCGAAATCAATCGGCGGCTACGGAATGCCTATGGCGATTATGCTTATGAAGCCCGAGCTTGATATATGGACGCCGGGCGAGCACAACGGAACGTTTCGCGGAAACCAACTCTCCTTCGTCGCGGCGAAGGCGGGCATCGAATATATGGTCGACAACAGGGTTGACGAGCAGGCGAGAGCCAAGGGTGAGATAATCAAGAATTTTCTTACGAAGGAAATCCTTCCGCTTGACGACCGCATAAAGATTCGCGGCAAGGCAATGATATGGGGCATTGATTTTACAGACGCAGATGAAAAAATGTGCTCTAAGGTTATAAAAAGCTGCTTTGACGGCGGCGTGATTATCGAGTGCGCGGGGCGTAAAAACGCCGTTTTGAAGATTATGGCGGCGCTTACGATTGAAGAAGACGTTTTGCTCAAGGGTCTTGGCGTGCTTCGCGACGCGATTAAAGAAAATTTAAAGTAAGCGGTAGGAATATGGATTTAAAGTATCTTGCGAGGGTTGCGTCGGGTGCGTCGTTCAAAAAGGCGTCAGAGGTTATAAACAGCGTTCACGAAAAGAACGGCAGGCCGAAGGCGGCAATATTTTTGGATATCGTGTGGTGCTTTGTTCGCTACGGAGCGGGCTACAAGGACTACAATATTTTTGAATTCTATAATATGAAGCCCAATGAGCGCGCGACCTATATGACGCGTCTTAAAAACCGCAGGCTTATAACCAAGCTTAACGACCAAAAATATTCCTATATTTTTGACAAGAAAAACGTTTTTGACGAGCGCTTCAAAAAGTATCTCGGCCGCGAGATACTCGACCTCGACGGAGCAACCGCCGAGAAGGTTGAGGCTTTTGTCAAAGGAAAAAAGAATATTTTTGCCAAGCCCTATTCGGGAGAGAGCGGAAAGGGAATAGAAAAGCTTACCGTTTCCGACTTCAAGTCGCAGGGCGAGCTTTTTGAGTATCTCACGAATCCCCAAAAGAACTTCGGGCTTATTGAGGAGCCGATTGTTCAGCACGAGATTTCTAACGCGATTTACCCCTGCGCGATAAACTGCTTTAGAATAGTAACCCTCGTTTGGAAGGGAGTACCCTATATTATTTATGCCGTTTTTAAAATGGGCAACGACGGGCGTTTCATAGACAATCTCGACAACGGCGGCATAGCCTGTCACTTTGACCTTGAAAAGGGCGAAATCTGCGGGCGAGGACATACTCAGCACCTTATCTGCTACGATGAGCATCCCTATACCCACGTTAAATTTGAAGGCTATAAGCTTCCGTTTATCGACGAGGTAAAAGCCCTTGTTAAAGAGGCGGCGCTTGAGGTGCCCGAGATTAAATATGTCGGCTGGGACGTGTGCCTTACGCCGACGGGACCGATTATCGTGGAAGGAAACGATTTTCCCGCATACGATTTTCCCCAGCTTCCCGACCCTGACAAGCCCCGCTTTGGCTTATACGGAAAATTAAAAGCGGCGATACCCGATTTCCGGATATAAATAAAAATAAAAGGCCCTTTGCCGAATTTAGGCGAAGGGCTTTTGTGATT
>CAYWQL010000028.1:0-17621 GCA_964460755.1 uncultured Oscillospiraceae bacterium
CTAAAAAGTTAATAATTCTGTCATATTCATTTTGAAAATATTGTTTACCTTGTCTTTTTTTAATGATATACTTTATATTATAAAGATAGAGGGTTTTTGAGGGTAATATGTTTTATACAAGCGTTTTGGACGAGCGTCCTTCTCTTGACACTATGCCCGTCCTCAAGACAACCGAGTATCCATGGGAAAGCGGAAGCTTCAAGCCGCTGTGCTATGCGAGAACGGCGGTTATCCGAAACGAGGGCGTGCTCTTCGACCTTACGGCGTTCGAGCGCGAGCCGGAATGCTGCGATTTCGTTATGGATGGAAGCTGTGTCGCAATAACCTTTAACTTCTTTCCCGAAAAAGCCGACATAAATTTTACCGTTACCCTCAACAAAAAGGGCGGTTATCAGATTTTTGTAAATTCCGAGCAAAATGACGAGCTTTCGCTTGACGTTGAAACCTACGCCGGCGAGGACGAGCAGGGCTGGTACTGGGGGGTTCGGTTCGTCGTTACAAATGATATTCTCCGCTTTCTTTACGGAGTGTCCGAAATCGAAAACGGGCATATGATGTACGGAAACGTATACAAATTGAAGCTGTCGGGCGACGACTCACATCTCGGAGCCCTTTCAAAAATAAAGGACGAGGTAATTTTTTCAAACGGAAACCTTTGCGAATTTACCGCGGTCACATATTAATTCCAAAGCTATGGAGGTGCATAAAATGAAAAAGCTATTATCGGTTATCGGCTTTATTCTCGCATTTTGCGCCGCGCTGTTTGTTATCGACAGCGCCTACCGCTTTTTCTGCGAAAACTGCCGAAAATACATTTTGCTGAATAAATAGCGTTTTTTCGGCGACAATAAGCCTGTAACAATTAAAGGAGGCTTAATTTATGTCACAGGAAAAACCCAACCGCTCTATTCGCTGCAACGTCGATTCCTGCCGTCATCGCTGCTCGCTCGACGACTACTGCTCGCTTGACTGCGTATGCATCGGCACCCACGAGGTCGACCCCGCGATGAACCAGTGCACCGACTGTCAGTCGTTCGAGAATGTCTGCTGTTCCGAACAAAAGAAGGCTGTCGAACAGACCAAGAAGCAACAGCGCGGCTATTGAACGGACGAGCGCACACTACTCGAGCACGAAACAAACTATTAAAAAAAGTCCCTCTTTTGAGGGACTTTTTCTTATATCGTAAGACCTCCGTCGCAGCTTATAATCTGCCCCGTTATGTAGGTTTCGCCCGCAAGAAAAAGCACAAGCCGCGCAATATCCTCGGGCTTCCCGATACGTCCTATCGGGGTTTCGTCAATTATCGCCGCCTTGTCGCTCTCGGTAAGCGACGCGTTCATCTCGGTGTCGATAAGCCCGGGGGCTATACAGTTGACAGTAATTCCGCTTGGCGAAATCTCCTTTGCGAGCGCCTTGGTAAAGCCCTCGACCGCCGCCTTCGACGCGGAATACGCCGCCTCGCAAGACGCGCCGACGCGCCCCCACATAGAGCCGATATTAATTATCGCTCCGCTCTTTTTATTTATCATAACCGACGCGGTGGCGCGGCACATATTGAACGCGCCCTTTGTGTTTATACTAAAAACTCTGTCCCACTCCTCGTCGCTCGTTTCGGTTACGAGCGAAATGAGCGAAATGCCCGCGTTGTTAACGACAAGGTCAACCGTGCCGTAATAGTCGAGCGTGAAATTCACAAGCGCGCTTGCCTCCTCCGACTTTGACACGTCAGCTTTAAAAATCGAAGCCTCGTTGCCCTCGCTTTTTATCCTTTCAACAAGCGCCCGCGCGCTGTCTGAGCTGTTAAGATAGTTGACGACAACCTTGTAGCCGTTTTGCGAAAGAAGCAGAGCCGTCGCCGCGCCGATACCCCTCGACGCACCCGTTACTATCGCCGTTTTCTGCAAAGCAATCCACCGCCTTTCTATATTTAATTCTACTTTACATTTATTAATAAATCAACTTTTTCGTCGATAAGTTGATTTAACCCTCCCGTTTATATATAATGATTTTATATATCGTAGGAGGTGCTTTTACGTGGAAATAAATGACTCTGTTTCAAAACGCATACCGTGGATTGACGTTCTTCGCGGTCTGGCGATTTTCTGCATTGTTCTCGGTCATTTTGGGGAGCTTGCGGGCGACTTTTATCTTTTTGTATTTTCCTTTAACGTTCAGCTTTTTTTCTTTATCTCGGGAATGTTCGCCTTCAAGTACCGCGGCAAATCGTTTTTGAGCGCGCTGAAAGCCTTCGCTGAAAAAATACTGTTGCCCTATTCGGTCATATGCGCCGTCAATATTCTGTTCTTCGCGGTGCTTAACGGAAAGGGACTCGTCGGAATGGCTTCAATGGCGCTCGAATGTCTTATGGCGCAAAGAAACGCCCTTTTCTCGGCAAGTCTTTGGTTCTTCCCCTGTCTTTTCGTGATGTCGGTTTTATATTACCTTTTATCATCGCTTATTAAAAATCGTGAGCTTCTCTTGCTCGTTTGCCTTGCGTTAAGTCTTGCTATGCGAATATTTAAAGAGGAGCCGATGTGGATATGGTCGGCGGACAGCGCGATACTTTATCTTTTCTACTATGCCCTTGGAGATTATATTATGCCCTGTGCGAAAAGCTTCAGCTTTGCAGACTTATCGCGCGGGAAAAAAGCCGTTTTTGTTGTGTCGGCGCTCTTAACCGTGGGCGTCGCCCTTATATGGTTCACGGGCTATAATTCCCTTACGGCGCAAATCGGAATAGTCCCCCCTGTCATCGTCACAAAGCTTATTCATTTTGCCGTCGCCGTCGTTATGATTTATTTTTCTATGCTTCTCGCATATCTTTTAAGAAACTCCCGCGTCCTCACGCGGCTTGGTCAAAGCACCTTTGCGGTCGCAGGAACCGAGCAGATAACCCGCCTGCTGCTGCTTGAAGTAATGTACCTCTTCGGCGTCGACTTTAACCTTAACAGCCAGTTCCGCGTAATAGTCTATGCCATAATAACCGTCGCGGTTTCCTACTTTGTCTTCGCAAAGCCCCTCGCGAGTCTCTTTCCAAAGCTTTTTGCGAAGGGAAACACCGAACAGCACAAAGCCGCGGTTCAGTAAAAAACAATTCGACGCATCACAAAAAAAGCCCCGACGTTTTGTCGGGGCTTTCGTGTTTATTGCGTTAACCTATTCCGCGCTCTTTTTTGCGTTGAGCGTCGCTATGGCGTCTTTTCTCGAAAGATTGACGCGCCCGCGGTCGTCAATGCCAAGCACCTTGACAGGGATAACATCTCCGATTGAAACGACGTCCTCGGTCTTTTCAACGCGGTGGTCCTCAAGCTTGCTTATATGAACGAGCCCTTCCTTGCCCGGCGCGATTTCAACCATTGCGCCAATGGGAAGTATTCTTGTTACCTTGCCATAGTACATCGCGCCCGCTTCGGGTTCACATACGATGGTTTCAATAATTGTAATGGCGCGCTTCGCGTTTTCAAGGTCGACGCTTGAAACATAAATACGTCCGTCCTCTTCAACGTCGATTTTAACCTCGCACTCGGCGCAGATTTTCTGAATAACCTTGCCTCCCTTACCGATGACGTCGGAAATCTTGTCGACGTCAATTTGCATAGAAAGCATCTTTGGCGCGTATTTCGAAAGCTCCTCGCGGGGCTTGTCGATAGCCTTAAGCATAACCTCGTCGAGAATATAAAGACGAGCCTTCAAGCACTTCGCGAAAGCCTCTTCTATTATCTCGTAGGTCAGTCCGTCTATCTTCAGGTCCATCTGAATAGCTGTGATACCCTTGTGAGTTCCCGCAACCTTGAAATCCATATCGCCGAAGAAATCCTCAACACCCTGAATGTCAACCATCGTCATAAAGCGGTCGCCCTCGGTGATAAGTCCGCAGGATATACCCGCGACAGGCGACTTAATGGGAACGCCGGCGTCCATAAGAGCAAGCGTTGAGCCGCATATTGAGCCCTGCGAGGTCGAGCCGTTCGAGGAAAGAACCTCGGAAACAAGGCGAATGGTATAGGGGAAATCGTCAAGCGACGGAATTACAGGAAGAAGGGCGCGCTCTGCGAGAGCGCCGTGACCGATTTCGCGGCGGCCGGGCCCTCTGCTCGGACGGGTTTCGCCGACCGAATAGGAGGGGAAGTTGTAGTGATGCATATAGCGCTTGTTTTCTTCGTTATCTATGCCGTCGAGTATCTGGGCGTCGCCCGACATAGCGAGGGTCGCTACCGTCAACACCTGCGTCTGTCCTCTTGTGAACATACCGCTTCCGTGTACGCGGGGAAGAAGACCAACCTCGGCGTCAAGGGGACGGATTTCGTCTATTGCACGTCCGTCGACGCGCTTTCCGTCGTCAAGCAGCCAGCGGCGAACAACATATTTTTGAAGCTTGTACATACACTCGTCAAGCTTGGCTATCTCGTCGGGATACTTCTCATCGAGGGAGGAATGAACCTCTTCATAAATCGGAACAAGCGCCGCGTCGCGAACGGTCTTGTCGTCGGTGTCCATAGCTACGCGAACCTTGTCAATAACGAGGGCTTTGACCTCCTCGAACATATCGTGGGGAACCTCTTGGCTCTCAAAGTCGATTTTCTTCTTGCCGACTTCCTTTTGAATTTCCTTAATGAACTCGATTGTCTTCTTGATTTCCTCATGGCCCTTTTTGATTGCCTTGAGCATGGTGTCGTTATCGACCTCGTTCGCGCCCGCTTCAATCATAACGATTTTTTCGCTCGAGCCCGCGATTGTAAGCGAAAGGTCGCTCTTCTCGCGCTGGGCTTCGGTTGGGTTAAGGACGATTTCTCCATCAACAAGTCCGACAAAAATGCCGGAAATAGGCCCGTTCCAAGGAATATTCGAAATCGTCAGGGCGATAGACGTGCCTATCATACCCGCAATTTCAGGCGAGCAGTCGGGGTCAACCGACATAACCGTCATAACGACCGATACGTCGTTTCTCATATCCTTCGGGAAAAGGGGACGGATTGGTCTGTCAACGACGCGAGAGGTTAATATCGCCTTTTCTGTTGGGCGACCTTCGCGGCGAAGGAAAGAGCCGGGTATGCGTCCGACCGAGTAAAGCTTCTCCTCAAAATCAACCGACAGCGGGAAAAAGTCAATCCCGTCGCGGGGCTTTTGGCTCATGGTGACGTTGCAAAGCACATAGGTGTCTCCATACTCTACCATACAGGAGCCGTTGGAAAGACCGCACATCTTTCCCGTTTCTACCTTCAGCTTGCGTCCTGCAAGCGTGGTTTCAAAAACACGGTAGTTTTCAAACATTAGTTTTTGCCTCCCAAATAATTATTTATCCTTAGCGCTCTCCTTTGGGTTTAGCAATAAATTCAGTCTTCCGAGCCCTCGCCCGAACGGCCCAATTCATCGCTAAAAACCAAAATTCAAAGCGCACACAGAACAGTTTTTTCTTATCAAATAGCCAAACGGAAGGCAAACGAAAAATCGCTTGCCTTCCACGTTGTTTACTATTTGCGTATGCCAAGCTTTGCGATAATCGCACGGTAACGCTCGACGTCCTTCTTCTGAAGGTAGGCGAGAAGATTACGGCGCTGACCAACCATTTTGAGCAGACCACGGCGGGAATGATTGTCCTGCTTGTGCTCCTTAAGATGCTCGTTGAGATGGTTGATTCGGTTTGTTAAGATGGCGATTTGAACCTCGGGCGAACCCGTATCGGTTTCGTGAATGCGAACGCCCTCAATAACCTCTTGCTTGTTTTTTAACATTTTTTCTTCACCTTTCTTTTATATTAACCTTCGTCACAGAAGAAAGGTGTCAGGTGATTCCCGATAGGCTCGGGCACTTGCCTTAACTCCGTGGCGCGGTCACGCAACCATTATTCTAACATATATATACTAATAAATGCAACTATTTTAACTTTTCTTTTTTCGACAAATGCAGCTTTTTGCGGATTTCGGCGATATTTCGTTCGACCTCCGCCTTAAGCTCTCCCTCGCCTTCAAATTTTTTTTCGTCGCGAAGAAACTCGACAAGCTCGGCTTTTATAGGTTTCCCATATAAATCGCCCTCATAATCAAGCAGATATGTTTCTATCATAATCCGCCTGTCGTCCTCAAAGGTGGGTCGAATACCGATATTCGTTATGCTGTCATATGTAAGATTGTCGACGTGGGTTCGCGTCCAATAAACCCCGAAGCGGGGGGGAACAACCCCTTTCGGGAAGGGAACGTTCGCAGTTGGAAAACCGAGCCTGTAAGCCAGCGACTTGCCCCGTTCGACCTCGCCGCCGTAGCAAAGGGCGTGCCCGAGAAGCTTTTTTGCCTCGGCGACAGAGCCGTTCTTGACAAGCTCCTTTATCCGCGTCGTCGATATTACCCCGCCGTCGGAAATTGCGCTGACGACGTCAACCTCAATGTCAAAAACGCGGCAAAGCTCAAAAAGCTCCTTTGCTCCGCAGCCTCTTCCCTTAGAAAAGCGAAAATCCTCGCCGCAAAAAACGCGTTTAGCGTGAAGTCTGTCGCTTAAAATCTCCTTAACGAACCACCCGCCGTCCATATCCATAATCTTTTCAAAATCCAAAATGTAAAGATTGTTCGCGCCCGTTTTTTCAATAAGCTCTTCTCTTTCGGAAAACGCAACAAGGTCGCCCTCGCCCTTTTCGTCGGCGCGAAACCGCGACATATCAAAGCTCAAAACAACACTCTTCGCCCCGGCTTTTTTCGCGCCGCTGACGGCGGCGGAAATGACGGCGGCGTGTCCTCTGTGAACCCCGTCGAAGTAGCCGACAGCGACGAAGGAGTCTTCAACAAGTTCAATTTCGTTTCTTCTCGTTTCCATAAAAACGTCCTTATACGGCAAAAAACTGCTTAAGCTTAACAAAACGACCGTCCTCGTCCCTGCCAAGCCCCAAGAAATCGCCCTTCGTGTTCTTTATCCTCACCGTTTCGCTCGGCGCAACGTCGATTATTCTTGTCGTTTCAAAACGAAAACCGTTCAAAAAAAGACGAGATAAATTTTCGTCAAGCACCCTTTCACGATATTCCAAAAAAGCCGTCTCTACGGGAAGAAGCAGCTCCTCTGCCGTTCCGTTCTGCGCCGCCGCTTGTATCTCGTCAAGGGTATGCGCCCCGTCAAGAGAAAAGCCGGCGCTAAAGCTTCGACGAAGAGCGACAAGGGTTCCAAGATACCCCGCGCTTTCGAAAATATCCTCGGCAAGGGTTCTTATGTAGGTTCCCTTTGAACAGTCGACCGAAAGGGAAATCTCGGCGTTTTCTTCGCTGTAATCGAAAACCGACAGCGAAAATATTTCGATAGGGCGCGGCTTTCGCTCAACCGTTTTACCCTCTCGCGCTAACTCGTAAAGCTTTTTTCCGTCTATTTTAACCGCCGAATACATCGGCGGAATTTGTTCCTGTTTTCCAATAAACCTCGGCACATAATCTTCAAGTTGCTTTAGCTCGAAACGCTTGTCGCTTCGTTTTACTATGTTGCCGGTTATGTCGCCCGTGTCGGTTTTTAAACCGATTTTAACCCTTGCGAGATAGCTTTTTTTATTGCTCGGAAGAAGGTCGACCGCCTTGGTCGCCTCGCCCACGAAAACCGGAAGCACCCCCGTCGCCATAGGGTCGAGCGTTCCGCCGTGACCTATTCTTTTTTCGCGAAGTATTCCGCGAAGCTTGGCGACGACGTCGAAGGAGGTGAAGCCCTTCGGCTTGTCCACAACAATTATTCCGTTCAAGCTATAATGCCTTTTCTATCTCCGCGACGACCGCGACCTTGATGTCAAACTGGGTTCCCGAGCACTCGAAGCCAGACGCGCGAATATGCCCACCGCCGCCGAATGCCGCGCAAATCTTCGACGCGTCGATTGTTTTGGTTCTTAATGAAACCTTGAACACACCCTCGCGCGTTTCTCGAAGGGTAACGCCCGCTTCCACCCCTTCTATGGTGCGCGGAATGGGGGTTATGCCCTCAACGTCGTTTGCCTCGCAGCCTGAGCTTTTAAGCATTTCAAGGGTAATGGTCATAATAGCGATTTTTCCGCCCGCCGTGATTTCCATTCCGGCAAGGGCCATCTGCTCAAGCTTAATGCGGCTCTTGGACTTCTGCTCGAAAAGCCGGAAATTGATTTCGGAAACGTCAACACCGTTATCTATAAGCCGAGCCGCGAGGCGATGGGTTTCGCCCGTTGTGTTGGAATACTTAAAACAACCCGTATCGGTCGAAGCGCCGACATACAGGCAGGTGGAAATATATTCGTCAAGCTCTATACCGAGCTTGTCGATAAGCTTCGCGACAATTTCGCAGCAGGACGCGCTTTTTGAGTCGCAAAGAAGGTATTGCGCATATCCCTCGTTGGTTTCGTGATGGTCAATGCAAAGCACCGTATTTTTGCCAAGCTCGCAAAGGCTGTCACCCATAAGGCGAAGACTCGCAGTATCAACGGCAAGAATAAAATCGGGCTCAAAATCCTCGCTCTTTTCGTCCTCATAGCGCTTCGTGATAAAATCATACCGCGCGGGAATTATGCTGTCGCAGACGACCTTTGCGCGCTTGCCAAGCGACGTGAGGGTCGCCCACATCGCATAGCCCGAGCCAAGGGTGTCCCCGTCGGGATTTTTATGGGTAATAATTAAGACCCTACTCGCCGCGCTCAACAGCTCTGCGGCCTTGCTGACAGAAGCGACGTTACTCATTTTTCAGTCCCTCAATAATTGAATTAATCTTGTTGTAATAGTCAACCGAATCGTCGGGAATAAAGCTAAGCTCGGGAACCTTCCTTATGCGAAGCCTCTTAGAAAGCTCGGTCTTTATGTGACCTGCCGCTTTCTTGAGAAGTGCGCAGGCTTCCTTCGCCTCCTCGCTCCCCTTGAGCGAGCCTATATAAACCTTCGCGTAGGACAAATCGCTCGTTACCTCGACGCGCATAACCGAAAGAAACTCGTTAAGTCTTTCGTCCTTCATCGCGGACAAAATCGCGCTTATCTCTTTTTTAAAATCTTTGTCTAATCTATCGACACGATGTGACGGCATTGCAGTATCTCCTTAAAACTAATCGCGGTACTCCTCGCGGATATACGCCTCGAAAATATCCCCTGCTTTAATGTCGGCAAATTTCTCAAGTGTTATTCCGCATTCGTAGCCCTGCGCTACCTCTTTTACGTCGTCCTTGAAACGGCGAAGGGAGGAAATTTTGTCATCGTTTATGATTATTCCGTCACGCACGACCCTTATGAGGCTTGCTCTTGTAACGGTTCCGCTTTGGACATAGCTTCCCGCAACGGTGCCGATTGACGAAATTTTATATACCTCTCGAACCTCGACGCGTCCCTGTTCAACCTCGCGTATTTTCGGCGCAAGCATACCCTTCATTGCCGCCTTTACGTCGTCGATGGCGTCGTAAATAACGCGATACATATGCATATCCACACCAGCCTGCTCCGCCTGCTCGGTCGCAACAGGGTCGGGACGAACGTTAAAGCCGATTACGATTGCTCCGGAGGCTTCGGCGAGCATTATATCCGACGAATTTATTCCGCCGACAGCCGAATGAATAACCTCGACGCGAACCTCTTCGTTTGAAAGCTGAACAAGGCTTTGCTTAATCGCCTCGGCTGAGCCCTGAACGTCCGCTTTAATAATTATGGGAAGCTCCTTAACCTCACCGCTTGCAATTTGCGAGAAGAGGTTGTCGAGCGTAACCTTCGTATAGGTGCTGAACTGGATTTCCTTTTCTTCCTCGCGGCGCTTATCAACGAGCTCGCGCGCAAGCTTTTCGTCCTCAACGGCGTTAAATACGTCGCCCGCGCTCGGCACCTCGACAAGACCCGTTATCTCAACCGGAACGCTCGGTCCCGCCTGCTCGATAACCTTTCCGCGGTCGTCGAACATCATACGAACACGACCGACCGACGTGCCCGCGATAATAACGTCGCCCGTGTGAAGGGTTCCGTTTTGAATAAGAATTGTCGCGACAGGGCCCCTGCCCTTATCAAGCTTCGCCTCAATGACCGTACCCTTTGCAAGGCGGTCGGGATTGGCTTTGAATTCCTTAACCTCGCTGACAAGCGTAAGCATTTCAAGAAGGGTATCCACGCCCATTCCCGTTTTGGCGGAAATCGGCACGCAGATGACGTCGCCGCCCCATTCCTCGGGAACGAGGTCGTATTCGGTAAGCGCCTGCTTGACCTTTTCGGCGTTCGCCTCGGGCTTATCCATTTTATTAATGGCGATAATTATAGTTACCCCCGCCGCCTTGGCGTGGTTAATCGCCTCGACCGTCTGGGGCATAATTCCGTCGTCAGCCGCGACGACGATAATGGCAATATCGGTTATTGACGCGCCGCGAGCGCGCATAGAAGTGAATGCCGCGTGTCCGGGGGTGTCAAGGAAGGTGACGAATTTATCCTTTACCGCCACGCGATAGGCTCCGATATGCTGGGTTATTCCGCCCGCCTCGCCCGCGATTACGTTGGACTTTCTTATATAGTCGAGAAGCGACGTCTTGCCGTGGTCGACGTGTCCCATAACCACCACGACGGCGCTTCGCTCACGAAGGCTCTCGGGCGGGTCGACCTCGTCGTCGGTAAGATTAAGTCTTTCCTCTATCGTGACGTGAACCTCGTGGTCAACCTTTGCTCCAAGCTCGTCCGCGACAAGGCTCGCCGTATCGAAATCAATCACGTCGGAAATCGACGCCATAACGCCCAAGCCGACAAGCTTTTTAACAACTATTGGCGCGGTAACCTTTAAGCGGCTCGCAAGCTCACCGACCGAAATCTCGTCGGGTATGGAAACCTTAAGCTGGGCTTTTCTTGCCTTTTCAAGCTGAATTCTCTGAAGCTTTTCCGCCTCAGTCTCACGCTTCGCAAACGGAGGCTTGTTGCGCTGCTGTGAGCGTTGGTTAAACTTCTGCTTTTTGACCTGCGGATTGTTCCTTCTGTCGGGAAGGGTCTTGGAGGTCTGCGCGATATTCTCATATTTTTCGTTGTACTTTTCTATGTCGACGTTGGACGTGCGGGTGTCAACGACGCGGCTAACGCGCTCCTTGATTACCGACGCGTTCTCGCCTGTCTTGGCTTTTTCCTTCTTCTCCGCGTTCGCGGCGACCGCCTTGTTGAAGGCTTCGTCGTTCGCAGGCGAGCCCGTCGCCTTTGCGGTCGGCTTCGCCGTCGCGGCGCTTTCGACGAAATACTCGTCAAAGCTTTCCTTCATATACTTTTTTGTGAGATTTTCGAAAAGCAGGTCAAGCTCGCCTTCCGTAAGCACCGTCGTGTGCTTTTTGTCCGCGCCCTGACTTCCGAGAGCCGCGGTGATATCCTTATTCGAAAGGTTCAGGTCCTTCGCCAAATCTCCAAGTTTATATTTTATTATCATTAAGTAAGCCTCCTGTTGCTTCGCCAATTTGTTTTTCGATAAGCACCGCAAAATTCTCGTCGCATACCGCCGCGACCGCGAATTTACGTCCTACCGTCTTTTCTATTTCCGCCTGCGTCCGCGAAAGCTCAACCGCCTTGGCGTCGTTTTCGTCGCATATGCGAAGTATGTTTCTGATTGTTCTGTCGGAAGCGTCGCTTGCCAAAAGCACTATCGGCGCGCCCTTGAGCACGGCGTCCGCCGCCGCGTCAAAGCCAATTTTTAATCTGCCCGCTCCGCGCGCCATAGATACCGCCGAAAGCAGTTTATCCTTCGTCATCGGCGTCACCCTGCGCTTGCACAAGCTCGATTTCTTCGGCAAGCTTCGCGTAAATTCCCTCATCAAACGAACATTCCAGCGCGCGTTCAAGGCTCTTTGATTTCTTCGCCGCGGCAAGGCATTTCGCGTCACGGCAAATATATGCGCCGCGTCCTGACTTCTTTCCCGTCAGGTCGACCGAAATGTCTCCCTCGGGGCTTTTTACCACACGAACAAGCTCCTTTTTCGGCTTGCTCTCGCGGCAGCCTGTGCACCGTCTTATCGGCACTTTTTTCTTCTGCATATTTTTCTTCACCCCTTAACGGCGCGCCTTAAAGTCTATTCCTCTTCGGCAGTTTCGTCGGATTTTTTCGACTTTTTCGCCTTCTTCGCGGGCTTTTCCTCCGCGGGAGCTTCTTCGGCGACCGTCTCAGTCTTTGCTTCGTCCTTGCCGTCGTCCTCTCCGTAGTATCCGCTTTCGGGGCGAATGTCAATCTTATAGCCTGTAAGTCTCGCGGCAAGCCTTGCGTTTTGTCCCTTGTTTCCGATAGCGAGCGAAAGCTGGTGGTCGGGAACGGTAACGCGGCAGGCGCGCGCGTCCTTGTCGATTATCTCGACGTCAACGACGCTTGCGGGCGAAAGAGCTTCGGCGATATAGTATTCCGGCTCCTCGTGCCAAAGCACGATGTCAATTTTCTCTCCGCCGAGCTCATCGACTATTCTTGCGACGCGGGCGCCCTTTGTTCCTATGCAGGCGCCGCGCGGGTCGACGTTCTCGTCCTTGCTGTATACGGCGATTTTCGTTCTCGCCCCCGCCTCACGCGAAATACCCTTTATCTCAACCGTTCCGTCGTAGATTTCGGGAACCTCGGTTTCAAAAAGACGTTTAACAAGTCCGGGATGAGTTCTTGAAATCATTATCTTGGGCCCGCGCTCGGTTACGGCGACGTCAGAAACATAGACCTTTATCTTTTCTCCCTCGCTCAAAACCTCGCCCGGGACCTGCTCAGACTTCGGAAGCAGCGCCTCGCTTCCGCTTATTTCAAGCACCGCAGCGCCCTTCTTCATATCCATACGCATAACGGTCGCCACAATAATTTCACCCTGCTTGCTCTGAAGCTCCTCGCAAAGCTGGCTTCTTTCCGCCTCGCGTATTCCCTGACGTATAACGTGCTTCGCCGTTTGGGCGGCGATACGTCCGAAATCCTTCGTTTTAAGCGGAATGTCAATTACCGAGCCGACCTTGGAGCGTGAACGGTAGCCCTGCGCCTCTTCAAGTGTCATCTGTGTTTCGGGGTCTTCGACCTCCTCGACGACCTCCTTGCGAATGGCGACCTTAAACGACTGCTTCTCGGGGTCAATGTCAACTATGATGTTATCCTGCCCGCCGTAGTCCCGCTTAACCGCAATCACAATAGCGTTTTTTATTTTCTCCAAAAGATAGTCCGCCGATACCTTACGCTCTTTTTCAAGAAGTGCCAAAGCTTCAAAAAATTCAGCGTTCATTATTTTATTCCTCCTATTTGGACGTCGTCGTCCGCTTTAACCGTCGCGGCGTCCTTCCTTTTAATTTCTATTTTTTTGTCTTCGCTTTCTATCGTAAGGCTCTCTTCGTCAAACGACAAAAGCGCGCCAAGATATTCTTTTCTCTTATTTTCGTCAGGCTTATAAAGCTTAACGGCCACCTTCTTGCCGACGTAAGCCGAAAGGTGCTCGTCGGTTCTAAGCTCCCGCATAAGCCCCGGGGAGCTGACCTCGAAGGAATATTCGCTTTCGATTAAGTCGGCCTCGTCGATAATCGGGTCGACAGCACGAGAAAGGGCTTCGCAGTCGTCAATAAATACTCCGCCCTGCTTGTCGATTATAAGACGAAGCACAAGACCTGCGCCCTCTTTTTGAAAGACGACGTCCCACAGCGTAAGTCCCAGCTCCTCGGCAATGGGCTTCGCGATTTCGCGCACCGCTTCGGCGGTATTCTTTGATTTGTCAGCCATATACCCTCTCCGTTAAAACGTCAGTAAAAATAAATTTTGACAAGAATAAGCGAAAGAGTGGGGCGTCCCACTCTTTCAACTAAACTATATCTTTATAATAATATAACACTTGCCCCATTTAAATGCAAGTTTTATTCCGAAAACTCCCACGCGACGTCGAGTGCCAGTTCTATCATACCGTTAAGGGTTTTTTCCCGCTCGTCGGCCGTCATCTCCTTGGTCGTTCCCGGTATATCCGAAACGGTCGCCATACAAAGCGCCCTTGCGCCGTTGCGAAGCGCCGAGGTGTATAGCCCCGCGCCCTCCATTTCTACGCCGAGCGTGCCGTATTTCACCCAGATATCGGGGTTGCCCGCATTATCCTCGGAATAGAACATATCACTCGAAAGAAGGCTTCCGACCCATACCTTTTTGTTCTGCTCCTTCGCCTTGTCGTACGCCGTTCGAAGCAGGTCGAAATCGGCGACGGGACAAAAGCTTCCGGGGAAAACAAGGTTGTTTATATTGCTCGTCGTGGAGCAGCCCTCGGCTAAAAGCAGGTCGCCAAGCTCAAGCCCTTTTTTAAAGCCGCCGCAGGTTCCCACCCTTATCGCGTTTTTTACGCCGTAAACCGAAAACAACTCATGCGCATAAATGGAGATGGACGGTATGCCCATGCCTGTACCCATAACAGATATTTTTTTGCCCTTATATTCGCCCGTAAAGCCAAGCATATTTCTCACATCGTTAAACAAAACCGGGCTTTTAAAAAAGTTCTCGGCAATATATTTCGCCCTTAACGGGTCGCCCGGAAGAAGAATTGACTGCGCTATGTCTCCTTTTTGCGCTCTGTTGTGTGGTGTTGACATATTTAGTCCTTTCGTACATAGTTTAATAAAATCTGTTAATCATAATTATAAGGTACAAAAGCGATTATATCAAACATTACTTTGTGACAAAGCGCCGAAAAATATCGTCCGTTTATGTGCAACAATACAATTCTGTGCCGCCACCTATATTATGAAACGACGAAAGGAAAATAATTACTATGACAAAAAAATTAATCTCTGTTTTCGCATTGCTTGCGATGTTCTTAACCCTTGCGGGCTGTTCCAACGGCAATCAAAAAAACACGACCTTCGATACCAACGCCGCGCAATCCGCCATTGAGGAGCTCAACATCTATCCGATGATGATGCAGGTAACCGACAGCGACCTTGCGACAATCGGGCTGACGAGCGACAAAATCGAAAAATATATGATTTCCATTCCTCTTATGAACGTCCAGTCCAGTCTTTATATCGCCGTGCTTCCGAAGCAAGGACAGGAAAAGGCCGTGAAAGATGAGCTTGACGCCTATATGAAGGTGTATGAGAACACATGGGCGCAATATCTTCCCGACCAGTCGCAGTTGGTTGAAAACCGCATGATGAGCGAAATCAAAACGGGTGAGGGAACCTATTATGTGTATATCATATCCGAAGACAACCAAAAGGTCTTCGACGCGATGAAAAAGGGAATCGTCGAAAACAAGGCGTAAAGCATTGTACCTTAAATTTAAATAGTTTTATTAACGACTATCGTAAAAGCCCCCGCCGAGTTGTCGGCGGGGGCTTTGTTGAGCTTTTGTTACGCCTTCTTCGGCGTCAATTTCTTGTGCAATCCGCCCTTTTTTTCTTCTCGCATTTCGGCTTCGTAAAGCTCCTCTGTCGCAAGGGCAAACTTTGTGACCGAGAAATCGCAGTCGTAGGGATAGATATAAAACGTGTCGGTAAGGGTGTTGATATCTATGCAGTCGCGTCCCGAACCGAGATAGTCGTATTCAATATGGACCGAATACATTGACTTAACCGATTTTTCTATCTTGTACGGCTCGCCCTCGTAAACCCCCTCGAGGGTGTAACCGTTCATATCGTGGGTGAGGGTCGCCTCGCCGAGGTCAATAAAGCCCTTGGCGTTCGGAAGGGAATCGACCTTGACCTTAGAGGAAAAATGATACTGTCCGCGCTCAACCTCGCCGCGAACCTGAAGACGCTCCCACTCGTACCAATCGGGAACGTGGCTGAACTCGGTTTCGCCCTGTTCTGCGTGAAGCTCGCCGTATTCGTCCATCGTCCACGCCTTGTGGCATTCGTCGCACCAAATCCGCGCCCCATCGGAGTTCATTCTATATTCTTTCTTACAGTGAGGGCACTGATAAAGAACCTTGTGAAGTCCCTTCGCTCTGTCCTTATATGTGATTTTGACGTTGTTTTCCTTCTGCCACGCAAATTCGTCGTACCTGAACGCGACATTAATTCTCTCGTTTATCTCCTCGACGGAAAGCTTTTCTAATTCCTCTGCCGAAATAAGGTGGGTTAACGTCGCCTCAGTTCTGAAATTGCCCCTTCTGTGCAAATTCCAAAACGGAGTTTGGATATGGTGTCCGTGCATTATAAGGCTGACGACGGGTACCTTAAGGTGCTTGGCAAGCTTTCCCAGAGAATCGGGAAGCACGGCGTTCGTTCCGCAAAGGGAATACCTTGCCTCGGGATAAAGCACGGCTATGTCGCCGTTCTTTATTACCCTGCCAAGCTGGCGAACGAGTGTTATGTCGTTTGTGAACTTGCGCTTGCAAATACAGCCGACGTTCCGCAAAAGCCCCTCGCGCTTAATGAAGCCGTCGATTGCGACGACGTAGTTCGCGCGGGCGGGAAAGGTCGCGACGGTCGTGACCTTGAAGTCAATAAATGCATTGTGATTGCAAAGAAGAAGATAGGGCGGCTTAATTCGGTCCATACCGATTTTCGTTATCTTGGTTTTGTTGCGCCATACATCGGGAAAGCTCAACAGCCACGTTACGGGCCGAAGATAGCCTTTGGTTGGCCGCGGATGCTCCAACATATCAAATCGCTTGAAATCGCTCTGTCGCATATTTGTTTGTGCCCCTTTTGTTATTTAGTTCAGTATAACATACACTAAAGCCGCTTTTCAAAATAATTATTACAGCGTTCTTCTTGAAGTTTTGTGAAATTTTATATATACTGAAAATAACGAACTTATGGAGGAACGATAATGTCATATAAATGCGTTAAATGCGGCGCGGATGTAGCCGACAACGCAAATTTCTGTCCCGTTTGCGGCACGCAGAAAATTAATTTCCCCACAAGCTGTACGCGCTGCGGTGCGGCTCTTAACACGGCGAACTATTGTCCCGTATGCGGAACTCCCGCAATGGGAGCGGCGACATCCTTTAAAAAAACGTCTAACGGAAAGACTCCGCTTGTCATTGTAATCTGCGTTTTGGCGGTTGCGCTGTTGGCGACGCTCGGCTTTGTCGTTTTTGGCAACAGCGGCGCCGTCGTTGACCCGCAGAATAGCGTAACCCCCGCGGTCACCAACAATTCCAATAATGACACGAACGGCGGAACAGCCGCCCCAAATAAACCCGAAGAGCCCAGTGTACAGGAAGCCGCTCCACTTGGTGAGGGAGAGCTTTGGCTGAAGCTGACGGGCGTATACGTCACAGCAGACGGAAGCCAGTTTGTCTTCTTTTCCGACGACGGTCATTCGTCGACGCTCCTTTTCGGAATTTGTAATTCGGGCGGCGCTATCGGAGGCTTTGTAAGCGATTTCCGCGCGCTTTCGGCGACGGAATATGAAGTAGACGTACACCACCCCGGCTACTCAAACGAGATGGACGGCGACGTGCCGGACTCCGACTCGACCCATGTAATCAACATATCGAAGATAGACGACGGCATTGTAGGCGTAACGAACACATGGGTAAGCAGCAAAAATGCGGATTTCTATTACAAGGGCGCGGATATGCTCGCTTTGTCGTAATTTCATAATCAATCCGCCTTCCCGCAATACGGGGAGGCGGGGATATGCGTCCGTAGCTCAGCTGGATACACGAGCCACAGCGAGCGTGCCTCGGACAACCGCCGAAGGCGGCTCTTAGTCCGAGACAGAGCGTTTGTCGCAAAGCGACAATTAATCCTCCGTCACAACTGCATAACATATG
>CAYWQL010000029.1:0-16507 GCA_964460755.1 uncultured Oscillospiraceae bacterium
TGATTTTCGAAAAGAAAAACGCCGTATACAAGCGACGGAAGAGTAATAGATATAAATATAAACAAAGTTTCTTAAAAAACGAAAAAAAAGTCGCAAAGAGCGGTATAATTTGATATAATTGAAAAAAATCGGTAGAAGAACGAGGAAATGGGCTATGAGAAGCGGAAAAAGAAGAATTATCGCCGCATTGATTGTCGCCGCGCTTGCGGTTTCGCTTTTTGGGGGGTGTGCTAAAACCGCTCAATCGTTTATCGAGCAGGGCGACAAGTATCTTTCAGCATACAACTATGACAAGGCGATGGACAAATATAATGAGGCGCTGAAGCTTGAGGAGGACAACGTCGACGCGTATAGGGGACTTGCGAAGGCGCTTCTCGGACGAAACGAATACGAGCGCGCGGCGGATATATACATTCAGCTTGGCGACGAGGGTGAAGCGGCGAGGGTGTATGAAGCCCACGAGGATATAAATAAGGCGACCGAGCTTTATCACGAGGACTTTTTGCTTACAGGAAGCCAAACGAGCTTTGACAAATATCTCGAATACACCGATTATGAAGTTACCTTTGTTGACAGCGTCGTCGAGGGCTTTGTAAGGGAATATCTTGACAAGCCCGAGGGCGCGATAATGCGAAACGAGCTGAACGATATAACGGGCGTTCGGATTTATGGCGACGATTATCTTTTCTCAACCCCCTCGACAGAAGCGAAGGAAAAAACAGACCTGTACGACAACTATGCGGGCAACAAGCGTTCGGGCGTCGGCAGTATAGAGCACCTTGACGATTTTATTCATTTCGCCAACCTTGAATATCTTCTTGTATATTATAATTCGATAAGCGACGTAGACGTTAAGCTTGCGGCGCACGAAAAGCTTGACCAGCTTTATCTTTCGTATAATTACATAAGCGACCTGACCGAAATCAGCGAGCTTACGAACATAACCAAGCTCAGTCTTACTGGCAACAGCATAAAAAATCTTGAGCCGATTTCGAATATGACCCAGCTGACGCTGCTTTATCTTCAAAAGAATAATATTTCCGACCTGACGCCTCTTTCGGGCCTTACAAATCTTCAAAAGCTTCTTTTGAGCCAGAACAGCATAACCGACGTTACGCCGCTCGCGAATCTAACGGGGCTTACCGACCTGTTTTTGGACAACAACCGTTATTTGAAGGACATAAGGTGCTTGGATACGCTCGTTAATATGGAGCGTCTGACACTTGGAAAAACGCTGGTTAAGGATTACAGCGCGCTTAGCGGAATGACAAATTTGGAGTTTGACTACGTCGATTTAAGAACGATATAACAAAAAGCGCCCCGACGGGGCGCTTTTTTTATGGCTTAAATCAGATAAAAGGATTATAGTATCGCCCGTGATTGACGAAATTAAGTAAAAGCGAAAAAACGAACAGAAGGGCGCACAGAATTATTGAAATATAGTCTGTGGCGCGAAATTTTCGGGACATATACCATGTGCGCTTTTTGTCCTTACCAAAGCCGCGAAGCTCCATTGCGTTGGCGATAATTTCAATTTTGTCCATGCTCGACATAATGAGAGGAAGAATGATTTTCGACGCGCTTCGAAGTCGCTTGGAAAGCCGTTCCTTTTTACTCATCTCTATGCCGCGCGCCTGCTGCGACTGGGATATGTCGTGATATTCACGCTGTATGTCGGGGATATACCGAAGGGCGAGGGAAACCGAATAGGATATCTTGTAGCTTACTCCGATTTTGTTAAGAGAGGCGGCAAATTCGCTTGGATTGGTCGTCGAAACGAAAAGGAGCACAATGGGAATGGTAGCGAAGTATTTGAGAACCAGGTTGAGATGATAAAAAAGCTGCTCCGACGTGACGATGTATCGACCTATTATTTCGAAAAGCACATGGCGCGTACCGTAGATTGAAACGCCGTGCTCGGGCGCGAAGAGAAAGATGAGAAGGTTGTTGAGCACCAAAAACACGAAGGTGAACCAAAGCATAAAGGAAACGTCCTTCAGCTTTATTTTTGATATGGCGAAAAGAACGAAGGACGCGATTGGCATAGCCGCGAGAAGCCGCGTGTCGAAGGTGGTCATCGCCGCGAAGGACCAAAGAAGAAGACAGGCAAGCTTGGTCGCGCCCGTGAGCTCGTGAATGGGAGATTTACGCTCGATATAGTTAAATATATTTGTCATTTCACACGCGCCTTTCTGTCAAAGTCGATAAAACGCTGAACAAAGGCACGGGGATTTTCAAGTGAACACCGAACGGCGAGTTCGTACAGCGAGGTTTCCTTTAGACTTGCCTGTTCGATGATTTCACCGTCGGTTAAAATATTCGCGGGGGTGTCGTCGGTAATTTTGTGTCCGTCGGAAAAGACGACGGCGCGATTTGAATATTCCAGCATAAGATGCATATCGTGGGTGATGAGAATGACCGTCACGCCGTGGCGGTTGAGCTCCAAGAGAAACTCCATAATATCGGTATAGTGACGATAGTCCTGCCCCGCCGTCGGCTCGTCAAGAATAATGATTTCGGGGTCGATAGCGAGTATAGACGCGATGGTGACTCGTTTTTTCTGCCCGAAGCTCAGTGCGCTTATGGGCCAGTTTCTGAAGGGATAAAGCCCGCATATTTTAAGGGTTTCCTCCACCTTTGGCTTTATGTCGTTTTCCGAACGCTTTCGTGTGCGAAGTCCGGTCGCGACCTCGTCCATAATCATCGTTTCGCATATCATCTGGTTGGGGTTTTGCATAACGTAGCCGATATGGTCGGCGCGCTCTTTTATGCTGAGCTCTGCGATATCCTCGCCGCTGAGGGTGATTTCGCCCTCGTTTTGCTGTTCAAAGCCGCATACAACCTTAGAGAAGGTCGATTTTCCCGCGCCGTTCCGTCCGACTATACTCAAAATATCGCCCTTTTTAACGGTCAGCGAAATATCGCTCAGCGCCTGTTTTCCGTTCGGATATGAAAAGGTTATATTTTTCGCCTCAAGCTGAATTTCAGCGTCGGGCTTTTCGCCGGCGGGCGGCGTCTGCTCAAACCACGACTGAACCTGTTTTTTTGTCTTGTCGTCGAGCTTGACTGTCTCGATATGGGACGGCTTTATGTCGGGGGTGATTTTCACTCCCGCGTATTTGAGCGCGGTGATATAGAGCGGCTCGCGTATGCCGCTTTTAAACAGAAGGTCGGTTGAAAGCAGCTCGTCCGGAGACAGGTCGGCTATAATCCGCCCCTCGCCCATAAGTATTACGCGGTCAACGTCGCGGTGGAGCACATCCTCAAGGCGATGCTCTATAATAATTATTGTAGCGTTTTTGCTCTTGCTTATTTCGTCGATAAGCTCAATCGCCTGCTTGCCCGTCGCGGGGTCAAGGTTTGCGAGAGGCTCGTCGAAAAGAAGCAGGTCGACGTTGTCAACCATAACCCCCGCGAGGGATACGCGCTGTTTTTGACCGCCTGAAATTTCATATGGAGCGTGGAGCAGATGCTCGGCAATTTCGACCTCGCTTGCGACGTCGTGAACCCTATTTTTCATTTCCTCGACGTCGACGCGGTCGTTTTCAAGCGCGAAAGCAATGTCCTCCGCGACGGTCATACCGACAAACTGGCTGTCGGAATCCTGAAGCACGGTGCCGACGATTTTCGAAATATCGAAAATCGAAAGCTCGTCGGAGTTTTTGCCGCATATTTTGAGCGAACCTGTTTTTTTGCCGTAATAGGATTGGGGAATAAGACCGTTTATGCAGTGGGCAAGGGTCGATTTTCCGCAACCCGACGGGCCGCAGATAAGCACCTTTTCACCCTCGTATATTTTTAAGGTTATGTCGTACAACGTCGGCTTTTCCTGCGCGTCGTACTTAAAACCGAAATTTTCAAATTCAATAACAGTTTTTTTCACAAAAGATATCTCCTAAAACTATTTGGGAAATATAAAGGCGGACTATGAAGTCCGCCTTTATTTCATAGGCAATAAACGAAACTATTTTTCTTCCTTTAGGCTTCCGGATTTCGGCTTTGCCGCGGCATAAGCCAAGCACAGGAGCGTGCCGACGATAGCCGTTGTGACGATGTTCGCAAGAGCCGCAACCGCGCCCTGAACGAAAACCTTGTCGGCGGGCTCGGCATAGATAAGAATGTCGAGAACGGGAGCTACGCCAATCCAAGCGACGATGTGCGCGATGGCCTGATAAAGGTTGAAGCGAAGAATGCTCTTAACGCCGAACTGCTCTCTTCCGATTGCAGTTTTCTTGCTTACGAAGCCCATGATAAGTCCGGCAACGCCCGAAGCGATAACCCAACTCCACCAAATTCCCCAACCATAGGAGAAGTCAATTAGTGTATGACCGATAAGTCCGATAAGAAGACCCGCAATCGGTCCGAAAAGGCACGCCATAAAGCCAAGAAGACCGTACTGGATGCTGATGTTTGTGTTTGGTACGGGGCTCGGAATAGCGACGAAGCGTCCGAGAACGAAGAATAACGCCGCGCCGATACCGATGGCAACGATTGTTACTACAGGTGATTTTTTCATTATTAATCTCCTCAAATAAAAATTTATGTAAAACGAAAAACGTTTTTACATCAGAAGTTAACCGGAGCCTTTTTAAGAGATATGTGCCAGCTGTTGCCCGTGCCGATATTGTATGCCTTCGTAAACGAGCCTTGATTTATAGCGATGGCGAGGCAGTCGAGCGAGTTAATATAAACAAGCGGCTCACCGACGTAAACGTCGGCAAAGGACTTGGAGAAGACAAGAAAATTTCGATATAGGGTGCGGGTGTCGTTGTCGATTTTGACCTCGACGCGGTCGCCGTATTTGATGTTTAAAGAAAGAAACATTTGACGCGGAATATTCGTCCAAAGGCTTCCGAAGCGTATATCGAGTACGTCTATCGTTCCAATCGCCCAGCCGTCCTCAATCACGGGGGGCGTTACGGGAAGCTCAACGACAGAGTCTACGTCTACCTTTTCCCCAACCTGCTCGTAGGTAATCGTACCGCTCGCAAGCCGCGCGCCCGTGAAAGCGTAGACGTCTCGTCCGTAAAAGGTGTATGATTCGCCGGAGTTCGGAAGGCGGTTGACCGTTTCGTCAATTAAACGCGCTTCCTCCAGTCCGATAAGACGTTTTATATGGGTGAGTGTTCCGTTGTCAGGAGTAACTATAAAATGCCCGTCCTTGGTTTTTGCGACGATACTTCTTCTTGTTGAGCCGACGCCAGGGTCGACGACTGAAACGAAAACCGAGCCTTCCTTCCAGTAGGAAAGGGTCTGAATAAGGCGATAGCTTGCTTCCCAGATGTTATACGGTTCAATTTCGTGGGTTAAATCGAATATCTTTAACGCGGAATTAACGCCGTAGGCGACGCCGTACATCGCGCTGACCGCTCCGTCCGCCGTTCCGAAATCGGTTTGAAAAACTAAAGGCTCCATAACATTTCCTCCACTAATGACTATATTTTAATATTATCTACATTTGATGTCAATTAAAGATATGAGGTTTGGCGGAACGTATAAATTATTGCTCGAAAATTCGACAAAAAACCCGAAACCACAGGCTTCGGGTTAAAATTTATTCGTTCGCCTTCATTGACTCGACGATATCAATGCTTTTAAGCTTTTTGAGCATTATCATATCGACAACGAAGGTGAAAAAGAAGGTGACGAGTGCGGCGAAAAGAAAGCTTTGGGGGTATATGCTTCGTCCGAACATAACCGCGTCGACCTCGGCGGTTTTTACGACGAAGGAATGAAGCCACACGCCGAAGCCGAAGCCGACGAGGGTTCCTATAACGCATAATATGTTCGTTTCTCGGTAGATATAGGACGCGACCTCCCGCTCGTGGAAGCCAAGCACCTTTATGGTCGCTAACTCCTTTGTGCGCTCGCAAATGTTGATGTTGATGAGGTTATACAGCACTATAACGGCGAGAATGCCCGCCGAAATGATGAGGACAACGACGATATAGTCGATGTTCTTGACGGTGTTGCCGAAGCTTTCTCGAATGGTTTGCGAGAACTGAAGAAGAAGAATGTCGTCGCTCTTTAGAACGGTCTTTGATATTTCGTCGCGCGCCGAGGGGCTTTCGTCGGCGATGCGCACGAGAATCAGCTTATAATCGGGCGGTGCGCCAAAGGAATTTTCATAGTTTTTCGCGCTCATAAAGACGTAGCTTGTGACGTAATTCTCCGATATGCCGCTCACGGTAAATTCGTTCGATTGCCCGTCGTTTGTTTTTATGCTTACTCGGTCGCCAACCTTAATGCCGAGGGTGTCGCATAGCTTTTCGGTCAGTACGACCGAGCTTTCATTGAAGGGAATATCCTCGCCGCTGATACGTTCGCGCAAGTTGAGATGTTCTTTTAATTCGTTCGTTATTCTCGGCGCTTGAAGCGTGACTTTTTCGGTGGCGCCGCCAAAGCTGACCGAAGCGGTCTCGGAATGTATGACGGCGTAGCTTAAAACGGTGTTTTTGTCCGAAAGAAAGTCGCCGATTATTCCTTCGCTTTCGGGCGCGGCGTCGTCCTTCAGATAAATAGAAAGATTGTATTTATATATCTCTCCGAACTGCTTGTCGACAATGTCGTGAATGGAATCGCGAAGTCCGAAGCCCGTTACGAGAAGGGCACAGCAGCCCGCTATGCCGATGACCGTCATATAAAAACGCTTCTTGTATCGGAAGATATTTCGCGCCGTAACCTTGTGTATAAAGCTTAAGCGCTTCCATATGAAGGTTATTCGCTCGAGGAGCACCCTCTTTCCCGCCTTTGGAGCACGGGCAAGCATAAGGCTCGCGGGCTTTTCCGAAAGCTGACCAAGACATGCGAAAAGGGTCGCCGCGGTCGTACAGAATATCGCTATAAGTGAGATAACAACGGCGTATTTCCACCAAAATATAGTTTCCGTTTTCGGAAGAGTGAACATCATCGAATAGGCGTTGCTTATAACGGCGGGAAGAAGCTTCATTCCGAGCAGAATCCCAAACGCGCTTCCGAGAAGGCTTGCAAGCACGCTGTAGCCGACGTAGTAGAAGGCTATCGCGCCGTTGGTATAGCCCAAAGCCTTGAGAGTTCCGATTTGAGCCCGTTCCTCCTCGACCATACGCGTCATTGTCGTCAGCGCGACGAGGGCTGCGACGAAGAAGAAGAATATCGGGAAGACCTTAGCGATAGCTCCGATTTTCTCGGAATTGCTTTTGTAGCTGTTGTAGCCGACGGTGTCCTCGCGGCTAAAAAGAAACCATTCGGGAACTTCAATGTCGTCGATTTCCTTTTGGGCGTCTTCGATTTTTTCAAAAGCGTCGGCAAGCTTTTCGTCCGCTGTTGCCTTGGCGTCGCTGTATTTTCTTTCCGCCTTTTCAAGCTCGGTTTGAGCGTTGGGAATATCAATGTTTTGAGCGACATTCAGCGTGTCCCACGCGGAGGCGATTGCGGCCTTCCCCGCGTTAATTTTGTTGAGCGATTCCATTTCAACGGCGTCGATTTGGGCGGCGTTCGCGCTATAAGTCGCCGCGTCGATTAGCCCTGCGCCATATGCGGCGTCGTTATTTGCGCGCTGTGCGGCGATGTTTGCACTCAGCTCGCCTTCAGATGCGCTGAGCGCGGCGGTATTGTCGTTAAGAGAATTTGCCGTGTGAAGTATGTCAAGCTTTGCCTGTTCAAGGTCGGCGTAGCCGTCGTTTAGCTTTCGCCTTGCGTCGGCAAGCTCCTTGTCGGCGTCGGATTTTGCTTCGTCATAATCCCGCCTTGCATCGTCGAGCTTTTCGGTGGCTTCGCTTACGATTTCGCTGCGGCGAACTACCGAGCGCTCTTGTCCGACCGTTTCAAGAAGGGCTGTTTTGTCGTTGACAAGCGAAAGATATTCCTCGCCGAATGAGTCGAGAGATTTCGCGCCGCTCAGGGTGACGAAAATGTCGGTATACACGTCGAGAGAATAGCACTCGGGAAAGACAAACATAATGAGCGATATCTTGCCTGTGCCGACGGTCGACGGCTCGCTTTCCATAGAAATATAGTAAGGGGAATTGACAACACCGACAGCGGTAAGCGACGAAAATTTATAGGTGTCCGCAAGCTTGTCATAATCCTTGTTGTCGCTCGAAATGGTATAAGTCTTGCCCAGTCCGTGCTCGTTCATATAGCCGTTCGGTATACAAATAAGACATTCGCCGCTGTTTTGGGGCATACGTCCTTCAACAAGCTCAAAGCCGTTAATAAGGGCGTTAGAGCCGTTTAAGTTAATGGGCATACCGTAAATTCGTGTGACCAAGCTTCCGTCGGAGTTTTGCATAGTCACGTCGGTTACCCGCGCGCCCATAGCGTTTTCGACATAGTCGAGGTTTTTAAGGGCGGCGACGTCGTCGTCGGTGAGCCCAAGGGAGCCCTTTATGTCGACATCAAACATATTTTTGTCGTCATAGTATTTGTCGGCGGTGTACTGCATATCGGGGGTCGTCGCAAGAAGCCCGCCGAGAAAGCCGACGCCGATAGCGCTGATTGTAAGAATAGAAATAAACCGTGCACGGGTTTTTCTAACCCCCTGAAGAATCAGCTTGAGATAGGTCTTCTTCATAACGCTACCACTCGATGCTTTCAACAGGGCTTGGATGCTCGTTAAGTATAACGTCGCTTACCTGTCCGTTTTTGATTTTTATGACCCTGTCCGCCATGGCGGTTAGGGCGCTGTTGTGGGTGATGACGATAACCGTTTTGCCCGTTTTGCGGCAGGTGTCCTGTAAAAGCTTTAGTATGGTTTTTCCGGTGTTGTAGTCGAGCGCGCCTGTCGGCTCGTCGCAAAGAAGCAGCTTCGGGTTTTTCGCAAGCGCACGCGCGATAGAAACCCTTTGCTGTTCGCCGCCGGAGAGCTGGGCCGGAAAGTTTGATTCGCGGTCGGAAAGCCCGACAAGCTCAAGAGTTTTCGCCGCGTCAAGAGGCTCGCGGCATATTTCCGAGGCAAGCTCGACGTTTTCGAGCGCCGTAAGATTGCCCACAAGGTTATAGAATTGAAACACAAAGCCGACGTCATACCGTCGATAGTCGGTAAGCTGTTTTTTTGAAAGGGAGCTTATCTTGACCCCGTCGAGAAAAATTTCGCCCTCGTCACAGGTGTCCATACCGCCTAAAATATTCAGAAGGGTCGTTTTGCCCGCGCCGCTTGGTCCGACGACCACGCAAAACTCCCCCTTGTTGACCGAGAAGGTTATGTGGTCCGCGGCGGCAACCGTGTGCTCTCCCATCTTATAAAATTTGCATACGTCCTTGAAGCTTATGTAATCCATAGCATATCACCGTTTCGCTTTTATTCGTTAATATTCTATCACATTCGACAGGTGTAATAAAACATATAAAATGTTAAAATTAAAACGGCAAAAGGCGGTGCGTGTTTGACATTTTATATGGGGTAGAATATACTTTAACGTACAATTATGATTGAAAAGAGGCGCGGGTTTATGGCGAAAAGCAAATATGCGAACAAAGGGCTCGCGGCGCGTTTTGCGCTCGTCCTTTTTGCCTGCGCGCTTCTTCTTACGGCGGCGCTTATGCTTGCGGGCGTCCGCTTGAAGCCGATTGACGTTTCAAGCTGCAAAAAGCCGCTCGACACGCTTTCTTTTGGCGTCGATAAGTTTGAAAACGAGGGAACCGTGCTCGTTTCGGGTTGGGCGTTTGACAGTGCGAGAAATTACGACAGCTTTTGCACGGTTGCGGTTATTAAGGATACGGCTACGGGGAAATACTACGAAATTCCCACAGCGACGAGAACTGCCGAAAGCGACGGCGACGACGAGCTGCCGACAGGCTTTTTTGCTCGGGGACTTTCTCTTTTTAATCGAGTCGGAGAGGGCGAGCTCTTTTTAATATATTCCGACGGCTTGAATCGATACCTTATTGACACCGATTTGACCGCTTGACGAGGAACGATATGAAAGATAAAAATAAAGCGACCTTAAAAAAGCTTTTGTCCTCGCGTGTGACGCGGTGCTTTGTTGTGTTTGCGTTTTTTGCGCTCGTGTATTGTATGCTTGAGCCCTTTCCCGTCGGCGACGACACGTGGTTTGCTTCACAGGGCGCAATGGGCTTTTCGCAGTTCGCTGCGTTTCGTTACTACAACTGGAGCTCGCGCAACATAATTGAGGCGGCGCTTCTTTTTTTCGCAACTCACAGCTCGATTATCGCCCGCGTTTTTACCGCGGCGGTCTTGACCCTTTTGGCGGCAGTCCTTTTCCGTATGTTCACAAGCAAAACTGACAAGGGCGCCATATTTGTCTGCGCGATTATTCCGGTGTTTGCCGCCTTTGACGCACACGCGGTCGACAGATATTTCAGTCTTTTGACCCAAACGGGTTTTATGGCGACTACACTTAATTATCTGTATCCGCTCGCCTTCGGCGTGGTGGCGTTGTACCCGCTTAAAAAGCTGAGCGACGGGGAAAAAATCTGCTGGTACGATTGGATAATATGCCCCCTGTGCCTTGTTTTTGCGGCTAATCAAGAGCAGATGTGCTGTGTGCTTTTGGCGAGTTATATTTTGTTCGGTATTAATTTTCTCATTGAAAAGAAGCTTCACCTAATTGTGATTTTGCAGACGGCTTTGTCCTTGGCAAGTCTTGTTTTTATTCTGACCTGCCCCGGCAACAGCTCGAGACTTCTTCAGGAAACCCTTACGTGGAACGCTCGTTTTTCGTTTTTTGATTTCTCAAAGAAGCTTGATATAGGCGTTTCGGGCGCGCTTGATTATTTCCTGCAGACCAATCTTTTGCTTATACTTCTTTCGATATTGCTTGCGGTTCTGATATTTAAGAAATATAACGACGTTTTTTCAAGGACAGTTGCCCTTGTGCCGCTTTGCGTTTCGCTTGCGTTCGGCCCCTTTTCCTCGCTTCTTGACGAGCTTTTCGGAGGGCTTACGACGTCGTTCGCTAAGGCGGGGATTGAATACGGCTGGCTTGGTCTGACGGGAGAACCCGCCCTTGCGCCCCCGTTCAAGTTTTTTGTCGGCTGCGTGGCGGTGGTTGCGGTCGCGGTTTGCCTGTATCTTGCCTTCGGCCATCGAAAAAAAACGCTCGTTATGCTTTTGATTTTCGGTATGGGCTTGGCGACAAGGGCAATGCTCGGCTTTTCGCCGACGGCGGTTATTTCCGGCACACGGACGGCGTTTTTCCTAATGGCGGCGCTTCTTGTGCTTTGCGTTTCGCTCTTTGACGAGATAGAGCTCGAGTGCGGCGACAGAACCGCGGGTCGGCTTCTTTGCGGCACGCTTGCGCTGGGGTGTCTTGCGTATATAACGATGTTAATTCCGACCCTTGGGGTGTAGGCTTAAAAAAGCGTATTGCGAAGCTGTCGTTTCGGACTCGCTTGAATATTTCTGTGACGCCAATAGAGTCACAGCGTAAAGGGTAGATGTAAAACAAATGATTCGCGGCGTGCCGGTTTTTAAAGAAAGTAGGGACGGCTTAAATGGAAATTATCAGCTATTTTGAATCCGATGAGAAGAAATACTGGAAGGGCGAAATCGGAAAAAGCAAATGGGGCGCGGGAAAGCTGCTTTACCGTATGATATGCGAAAACACTTTTTTTGAGTTTTGCGGACAGCCGTCGGAAATACTGCTTCTTGTCGAGGGAAAAACGCTTGTTTCCTATTGCACCTTCGCCAAGCAGGACGAGATAAAGGATTTGTCCCTTTCCCCGTGGATAGGCTTTGTGTTTACCTTTCCAAAATTCAGAGGACACCGCTATGTAGGAAGACTTATCGAATACGCCGAGGACGCGGCGAGAAGGCGCGCAGACAAGCGAACATATATCTCGACGGGGCACAAAGGCTTATATGAACAATACGGATATACTTTTTTGAAAAGAATGAAAAACTATAACGGTCATAAAGAGCGTGTTTACTATAAAGATATCGTATAACTGTCTTCGCTTACTCGAGAAAATGCGCGGCGGCCGAGAGGTCGTCGCTTTTTTATATTTTGTTTATTCTTTTTTTATTGTTTTGCCCGTTTATCAATGCTATCATTTTTGTAACAAATATGACAGAGAGGCCCGCATATGAAAAAGCTCGTATGTTTAACGCTTGCCCTTTTGGTTATGCTCTCGGCGGCGTCCTGCAAAGAAAAGCCGCAGGCGAACGAAGGCGTTTCGCCACAGCAGACGGCAAAATATCAACAATACGCCGCAATGACCGCCGACGAAATAGTTGCGTCGCTCACCCTTGAACAAAAGGCGGCGCAGATGGTTCAGCCCGCGGTTTATGCGGTAACGCCCGAACAGATGCGGCAGAACTGCTACGGCAGTATACTTTCGAAGCTCAACACAAACGATTATTTGCAGTGGCAGGAAACGGTCGATTATTTTCAAAACTGCGCGATTAAATCCGAAGCGGGCGTTCCCTATCTTTTTGGGCAGGACGACGTCCACGGCGTGAACTATTGCGCGGGCGCGGTTATTTTCCCGCACAACATCGGAATCGGCGCGGCGAACGACCCCGAGCTTACCTATCAAATGGGGCGCGCGACCGCCGACGAAGCGCGACTTTGCCATATGCTTTGGACCTTTTCCCCCTGCGTCGCCCAGTCGGCGGACCCAAGGTGGGGAAGAACCTATGAAAGCTACGGCTCCGACCTTGAAATAATCAAAGAACTGAGCTCAGAATACACGGCGGGACTTGTCGACGGCGGGCTTGTCGCGTGTGCGAAGCACTTTTTTGCCGACGGCAACGCCGAATTTGGCACGGGCGAAAACTCCGACGTATCTCGTCTTATCGACCGCGGCGACGCGGTGCTGACCGACGAGGAAATAGCCGAGCTTCTTGAGGTTTACAAAGCGCAGATTGACGCTGGCGTCCAGACGATTATGATATCTCATTCGTCGATTAACGGGGTTAAGATGCACGAAAACGCGAAATATATCCAGTATCTTAAAAACGAAATGGGCTTCAAAGGGTTTATAGTAAGCGATTGGAACTCGGTTCAAAACACCTCCGCTGACACATACGACAAGCAGGTTATCAATGCCGTAAACGCGGGCATTGATATGCTTATGGAGGTCGAAACCTACGACGAGGCGATGTCGATTATCGTGTCCGCTGTGAAAAGCGGGGATATTTCGCAAGAACGCGTCGACGATGCGGTAAGACGCATTATTCAAGTTAAGCTCGACGAGGGAATTTTCATTGACCCTCTTTGCGAAAACTTGACGACCATAAAGAATGAAACGGGAAGCGATGAATACCGACAGCTTGCGCAGACGCTTGTAGAAAAGAGCCTTGTCTTGTTAAAGAACGACAACAGCGTGCTCCCTCTTAAATCAGGCGCAAGCATTTATATCACAGGGCCTGCCGCCGACAACGCTGTCGCGCAGTGCGGCGGATGGACGATGGATTGGAACGCAAGCACGATTAAAAATATTCCCGGCGCAAAAACTCTTCTTAGCGGCTTTAAAGAGGTCGCCGCCAAGAACAACATAACCGTCATTACCGACAAGGAGCAGGCAAAGGACGCGGACGTCGTAATTATCGCGCTCGGCGAGCAGTCCTACGCCGAATGGAACGGCGACACAGAGGATTTAAAGCTTTGCGGTGCGCTTGGGCTTGAGGGCAACAAACAGGTGATAGATGAGGCGAAAAGCCTTGGAAAGCCTGTCGTTGCCTGTATCGTGGCGGGGCGCAACGTCATAATAGACGAGTATTATAACGATTGGGACGCTGTCGTGATGTGTTATCTTCCCGGCTCGGAGGGGCAAGGCGTAGCGAATGTGCTTTGCGGCAACGCCGAGTTTTCGGGGAAGCTTCCGTCACCGTGGTATAGCTCGACCGACCAAATCGGCACACAAAGCTGCTGGCTCGAAAAGGGCTTTGGCTTAACATATTAACCCTCCTCCACAGATATTCCGCGGAATAGCGAAAAACGGACGCGTGCCTGCGCGTCCGTTTTTCGTGCTTTTCGCCGACGCTTGTCCGAGCGACGCGGACGGTGGTATAATAAAGCGGTATCTAACGGAGGAAAAAAAGATGAGTCTTACAGTCAACATATATTACACAGGCGAAAGCGGAAACGCAAAAAGTTTCGCAGAAGAAATGCTTTCGAGCAAAACGGTCGATTTAATCCGCGCCGAAGAAGGCAACGAAGGGTACGAATATTTCACATCTCTTGAGGACGATAAGACGGTGCTTCTTATCGACCGTTGGAGCGACCAAAAGGCGCTCGATGACCATCACAAATCGGAAATGATGAAGACCATAGCGATGCTTCGCGAAAAATACAAGCTTCATATGCGGGTTGAACGCTTTTTTTAAACTCTACGGAGCGTGGGTGTTATTCCTAACAGCGAAGGTATAAGCTTAGTTTTAGAAAGGGGGCGACGGAATGAACCAAGTTCAAATCGGAAAATTTATTTCGTCTATGCGAAAAGAGCGGGGGCTTACCCAGCGACAGCTCGCGGACGGACTGAATATCAGCGACAAGACGGTGTCAAAGTGGGAATGCGGGAACGGGCTTCCCGAGGTTTCGCTAATGATACCCCTTTGCGATATGCTTGATATTAACGTAAACGAAATGCTTTCCGCTCAGAAGCTTTCCGCCGCCGACTATCAAAAAAAAGCGGAGGAAAACATTATGAACCTACTTGAAGAAAACGCTGAGAACAAAAAGAAACTTATTCTGTCGATTATAATGGGCTTCACCTGTGTTATCGCCGTCACGTCGCTCGTGATGCTTGCGGCTTTTTTGAATATCCCCATCGCCGCGCGTATCGGATTTATCGTTTTTGCGATTATCGTAGCCGTTGCGGGTATCAGCGCCGCCGCCGTTCTCGACAGAGAAGCCGGAACCTTCGAGTGTCCGTCCTGCGGCGTTCGCTTTGTGCCGAGTATGAGCGATTACGTGAAGGGTTATCACACCTTCACAAAGCGCAGGCTGACCTGCCCCGAGTGTGGAAAAACGAGTATGTGCAAGAAGAAGATAAAAAAATAATGCTATTAAAAAGAGGGCTTTCGTCGTCATATCGACAGCGAAGGCCCCGTTTTTATTTAGTTTTTTATGTTTGAGCTGACCGCTATTTTATTCTCAGCGTGCGAAGATATTTCTTTTGCTCGTCGGTTATGCGGTAGCTTTCTATTGATTTTTGTATCGTCTTATTGTGGACCCAAACGTCGAGCCGCCGGTTTTCGATGTAGGGTACAGCCGTGTCGTACTGCTTGGCGAGCGCCGTTGCGAAATACCACGCGCTCATCATATTGATGTAGTATTCGTCCGAGCGCACCGACGAGACGAGCTCTAACGCTTCTTTTTTAAAGCTCTCGTCAAGAAAATGGCTCATAAGCATCTCGATTCCGAAACGAACGGTATAGGTCTTGCCGGACGCTATCCATTCTTTACATTTTTCGAACAACTCAGGACGATGTTTGTTAAAAACCCTCGGCGACATAAGGTCGCAGGTCGCCCAGTTGTCAACATAGGGCAAAAACTCGTCGAGACGGCGCACCGTTTCGTCATAATCCTTTATGGTTTCGATAATGAACCCGTGAAGATTGTTTTCCTCATAATAGATGTGGGGAAGCAGACCGATAAACTCCATCGCTTCGGGAAGCTTCGCAAATTCCTTGGCGAGCTTTCGCAGCTCGGGCGTGCGAACGCCGATAACGGCATCGGGGCTAACCGTCGGCATAAGCTTGCATTGAAAGTCCTTGTATTTAAGGTCCTGAAGCAAAAAAAGCTGTGAAACGACCTTTTTTTCGATTTCGTCCATAAAAACGCTCCTATTCGAAATTCGGGTTTATTATTCCGTAAAGCGCCTCGTCGCAAATGCCCGTGTTGTTGTGGTCGGCGCGTATTCTTGTGCCCTCGTAAAGAAGTCCGCATTTTTTCATTACCTTGCCCGAATTCGGATTGTTGGGGTCGTGGCGGGAGGAAACCCTGTTCATACCGACCTCGTTAAAGAAAAAGTCAATAAGCGCCGCAAGCGCTTCGGAGGTATATCCCTTGTGCCAGTATTTGTGCCCGATACAGTATCCGATTTCGACCGAGCTTGCCGCTTCGTTATAATCGACGACGCCGATACTGCCGATAGCTTTTTTGCCCCGCTTAAGCTCTATGCACCACTGATAATATTTCGTGTCGGAATAGTTTTTTATCCAAGACTCGAGAATATATCGGCTGACTTCAATGCTTGAATGGGCTGGCCAAGTTAAAAATTTTGTGACGTCGTCGTCGCTTGCCCAGTTGTTAAACATATCTTTGTCGTCGCTCTCGCGAAAGCGACGAAGTATGAGCCGTTCGGTTTCGATTTGCTGTGTGCCAAGATGTTTCATAAAATACCCTCGCAGTTTTATTTCGAAAAGTATATCATTTTTTGTTTTTTATAACAATCTTAATTTAAAAGTTTCTCGGCTTTCTTTTTGTTACTTAATTGACTTTTCACACGGCGATATTGTATAATATCTCTTGCGCGGTTCCCTTAAAAATTAACAAACAATAATTAACTTTGGAGAAGTACTCAAGCTGGCCGAAGAGGCGCCCCTGCTAAGGGCGTA
>CAYWQL010000030.1:0-15950 GCA_964460755.1 uncultured Oscillospiraceae bacterium
GTCTATGCGTCTTACTATTCCCGTTGCTCTCAAAAATATTACCTCCATTACGTTTTACTGGTAATATTATCTGCGGTTTTTGTTCAATTATGCAAGGTCTGTTTTGCGAAAAGCCGCGGTATAAAAACTGTTTTGTTTGTGCCGCCGCTTTGATTTTCATTCGGAACGCTTTAGCGAAGCTTGCATTTCTCGATGATTTTCAGCGCTTCCTCACGTCCGTGATACTCGCCAGTCGTGACCTTCACGTCTTGCAAAACTTTGTAGTTTTGAAAGAAGTTCGCTATCTCGTCAAGCTCAAATTTCGGAATGTCGGAAAGCTCCTTCACGTTGTCATAGCGCGGGTCGCAGTCAACAACAGAAATAAGCTTGTAGTCGGTTTTACCTCCATCTGTCATCGTAAGATATCCGAGCACCCTCGCAGGCACGATACACCCGGGAAAGGTTGGGTCTTTGCAGATGACGAGTATATCCAGCGGGTCCCCGTCCGGAGCGAGAGTTCCCTCAATTATGCCGTACTCAGTCGGATAGTTCATTGCGGCGTACAGCACGCGGTCAAGTCGGATTCTTCCCGTCACGCTGTCAAGCTCATATTTATTCCTTGAGTTGAGCGGTATCTCGATAAGCGCTTCCACTACGCCTGTTTTCGTATTAATATTCATTATTGACACTCCTTAAATGTGGGTTTAATCAATTAAGATACGCCGGTCTTTCGACAGGGTGTTGATATGCCGCGCAGTCGCGCCGATTGCTTTGTCGTTACCGATATCGTAACATTCGGATTAATGGATTGCAAGATTTCTTTGCCTCGTGAAAGGTCTCGACGCATTTCTTTATTAATCAAAAGCGCAAAACAGAGGGCTTTTTCCTTCATTTGCTCAAAAAACATTCTATAAAAGAAAATTATCTGCTATAATAAGACCATATATAATAATTTTTGCAAAAAAGGAACTGAAAATGGGTAAAATAATATCAACCATTGTCGCCATAGTGCTCGCGCTCGGCGGCGGATACTATGTATATACTTTGTGCGCGCCAAGCTTTGACGAGGTCACCCTTTCGGTCGACAACCCCTACGCGGCGTCGATATCCGCCCAAGAGGGCAAAAACCGAGACGCCCTTTCGCCCGACAACCAACAGCTTTACGATATTGTAAAAGGCGCGCTCATAAACCGAACCGCCGAAATCGTCGTCAAGCGCGACATCTACACCCCTGACGACCTTATGGCGGTGAGAAACAGCATTTTTTACGACAGTCCCGAGCTTTTTTGGGTGGACTTTTCCTCGCTTTATTTCCGCGACGTCAACGATGGCTTTGTGATAATCCCGACCTATTTCTTTGAACAAAGCGAGCTTTCGGCAAAGCAGCAGGAATTTACATCGGCTTGCGAAGCGCTTGCCGCCGAAATAAAAACGGCGCACCCCGACGACCAATACGCTCAGGTGCTTTATCTTCACGACTATCTCGTAAAAAACGTTAAGTACGACCTTAACGCCGACGAAAAGACGATACACACCGCCTACGGCGCAATTATCAATAAAGCCGCCGTCTGCGACGGTTACTCCCACGCCTTCCAATGCATAGCCGACCTCCTCGGCATAGACAGCTTCTTTGTCGAAGGCAAGGCGACCACCGCAAAGGGCGAAACCCTTGCCCACGCGTGGAACGTCGTGGGGGTTGAAGGCACTTATTACTATATCGACGTAACGTGGGACTGCTGCACAGGCTTTTCCGAAGCGGAGACCCGCGGGAACAATCTTATCTCCCACGCCTACTTCCTCGTAAACGAAGAAAAAATGTCAAGGGCACACACCCTTGACGCCGTGTTCGAAACGCCCGCCTGTACGACCGATTACGACTATTTCGGAAAGCTTGGGCTTGTCGGAGAAAGCTTTGACGCCCTCGAGGAAAAAATAACCGAGCTTACCTATAACGCCGTTATAGAAAAGACAGGTTACTTCGAGCTTATAATTACAGGCGAAAATCCGACGCTTTCCGAGGACTTCAACGAAAACGTTGTGACCGCCGTAAACAAGAAGCTTAAGTCAAACAAAATTTCCGACCGCGTTGCGAACATAAGCGGTCTTTATGAAAAGGACAGCGGCCGCTGCTTTATGATTGTGACCCTGAATTAGACCACCCTAGCAAACAAGAGCCCGGTCCGACGGTTTCTTCCGTTGGACCGGGCTCAAAAATTATATTTGATTTTTGATTGCTTATGCGGTTTTTATCTCTTTCATTTCGTTGAAAATCTTAATGGTATCCTCATAGCTTGCCTTGGTGGTCGCGCTTTGTCCTGCCGCCTGCGTCCAAACAGAGCTGCCGGTGCCTCCCGAAAAAACGTTGTATGTCTGTCCGCCCTCGGTCGTCGTTGTTATTGTCATATATCCCGCGGTGTAGGTGTTGTTGTTCGGATTATACCGAATTATCCTAACGCTGTCGCCGACATTAAGCGCCGAGATGTCCTGGTCGCTCCAAAACATAATTTTTTGACTGTATCCGCTCTCCTTTCGAATAGCCCACGATTTAACGTGAAGAGCGTCTAAATCAATTCCGTTAGCCTTCATATAGTTGAGTATCGGAACGGTGTTAATGCCGTTTGGCGCGGTCGAATCGGTGTTGTCAGTAAGGGTTACGCCCGAAAGCTTTATGGCTTTGTTGATAAGCACGTCTGGGGACGCGCCGTGATAGACAAGTCCTTCGTCGTCGTAGGCATAAATGCTTCCGTGCTTCGCACAAAATATTTCCGATATAAAATTGCGGTCGTTCGAGTAGGTTACCGTCCAAAGGTTGCCGCAGGTTCCGACAAGGGTGTTGTTTGTCGACGTAAGCTTGAAAAGCTGATTGGCGCTGTCTGCCAAAAGCGCGTTCGCCTTGGTATCATCCGCGACCTCATACACATTGTAAGCGGCGTTCGCCTGATAGTCGCGAGCCAACATACTCCGCTCGACGATACACCTTTTCGCTTCGGCTCTTTTTATCCAGCCCGTAAACGAGGGCAGCACTATCACCGCCATAATCGCAAGAATAACGAGTACAACGATTATCTCAACAAGGGTAAAGCCCTTTTTGTTCGTTTTTTTTATCAATTTATCACCGTCCCAACAAAGCTCTTTTTTCAAGCGGCTTTTGTTATTGTCTTGCTGATATAATTATACCACGGTTTTGCAAACAATTAAATCGCAAGCTCGACAAATTGTTGCTATTTTTTAACAACAGGGTGGCGTATGACCGTCCTGCGCTTCTCCGGGGCTGTCTTTCGCGGGTCGCCGAGATAAATTTCGTGATGACGGCGCAGGTCGGAAATGTCGTTTTGATATCCGTTTTCGCAAACGAACCTATCCATAAGCGCGACCGACGCGGGCTCGTCGTCAAACGAGCCGATATGCATAATCTGGACGCAGAGCCCCTCGGTAAAGGTAACGAGCCGCGCCTTTTCGAGTTTCATAAGAGGATTCTTCTTGAGCGCCGCCAGCTTGGCATATTCGAAAACCTCGTCGGTCACAAACTCAGGCTGACGTATCATCGACGTCCAGCAAAACAACTCCTTGTCAACAATTCTGATGCCATCGAAGCCTTTGTCCTGTGTCCACCAAAGCCCCTCGAGCGGCGGCATAACGTATTCAAAATATCCCTTTGGTTGGTTTTTGCTCATCTTGCTCATTTTTATTGAATATGACAGCGCATAGAGCATTTGAAGCGCGTCCTTATATTCTCCCGACGTGTTCGGATTGCCTATTCCGTCCACCATAATAAACTTCATTTTCGGCACGTCGATAATAGTCGGCGTTATCGGCGGAAGATAAAGGTCTTTATATTCTTTTTTGTAGTCAAGCTTTTCCGTCACGGCGATGGCTCCCTTTCTGCGTTTAATGGTTTTCACAATTAAATTATACCGTTTTGCGCGACGAACTTCAATCAAAAGCGCGAAGCACCCTCAGTCCATTGCTCAAATGCGTTTTCGGGTTTACACCTTTTATAATATAGGGTATAATTTATCTCGTTAAATACATTTTGTTCCCTTCGTTTTGTGATTGGGAAGCTATAACTGATACAATAGGTGAAATATGAAAAAGGTTCTTTATACAAGCCAAATAAACGAGGTTTCAAGCTACGTCGACAAGGCGGTTATCGACTATATAAACGAGGGTCAAATTGAAACCTTCGAAAGCTTTCCGAATTTTAATATTGTCGCGTTCGACTGGTACGATATATACGACATAGAAGCCGAGCCGTCTCAGATAATGGTCTACCTCGACAAGGACGACATCTTTTTTCTTTGCGAAAACGAGCTCGCCTTCAACAAGGCGTCAAGTGTCTTTCGAGACTTCGGAACAAACGAGCGCACCCTCTACGATTTTTTCAGAAGCCTGCTTCGCGACGACACAAAGAACATCGAAAGTCTTGAGGAAAAAATCACCGACGCCGAGGACGCGCTCATAACGGGCGCCGTCAACGAATGCGCGAGCGACATCGTTGAGTTTCGCCGTGAGCTTCTTCGTCTTAGAAAATACTACGAGCAGCTCGATTCGATTTTCGACGAGCTTCAAGAAAACGACAACAGGCTTTTGTCCGACGAGGGAATACGTTATTTCGCTATTCTCGGCAGCCGAACCGACAAGCTTTTGGCGGGGGCGGTTACGCTTCGCGAATATGTCGCTCAGGTGCGCGAGGCTTATCAGGCGCAAATCGACATTACCCAAAACAACCTAATGAAGGTGTTCACCGTCGTGACCTCAATTTTCCTTCCGCTTACCCTTATCGTCGGGTGGTACGGAATGAATTTTAATATGCCCGAATTTTCATGGAAATACGGCTATGCGGCGGTTATCGGCTTAAGCGTTGTCGTCTGCGCGGTATGGGCGATAATTTTCAAGAAAAAGAAATGGATGTAAACAAACTCCCCCCATTTCGGCAGGCTGAAATACCTCGCTCCTATGAACAAACGTCAAGAGCGCCCTTCTCGTTCTTTCAGCATACACTCTTACCGAAAAATACGTCACTTTTTTTTGAAAAAGAGCCTATATAAAAAAGCAGCAATAATAAGCTGTTTCGCTTCAGATAATACGCAAACAAAATATCAAAGCTTAAAAAGCGTCATTTATAATGACGCTTTTTTCTTGTCATTCGACATTTCTTGTGGTATGTTATTTAATATGAGGTGAAATTCGATGCTATTTTCCGAAAAGCTTATTTATTTGCAGCAAATTGCGAACGTTTCAAACAAAGAGCTTGCCGCCGCGCTTTCGGTCGACCCGTCCTTCGTCAGCCGTATGCGGAACCAAAGAAAAAAACCGCCCAACAACATTCGTCATATCAAAAATATGTCGGAGTGTTTTGCAAAAAAATGCACGACCGATTATCAGCTCTCGGCTTTGGCGGAAATAATGGGCGACGCGCATATCAAGCTTATTACGAAAAACGACTCGCTCGAAAGACTGATTTACGAGTGGCTTTTTAACGGCACAAAAAGCTCGGCAGATAATATCGGGCGTTTTCTTCAGGATATGGAGCTTGTCTCCTCCGAAGCTGTGGCGAAAACCCTTTTTCCGTTGATTGAAAGACAAAATCATAAAATTAACCCTGCCAACGCCTTTTTTGGCAACTCGGGTAAGCGTGAGGCGATAAGAATCCTTCTTGATTACCTTCTAAAAGCCGACCTTCGCTGCTGTATAAACGTTGTGACCGACGAAAGCCTTGAATGGATAACCGAAAGCCCTTCGTATTCGCTCGAGCTTGACGCTTCCCTAAAGGCTTTAACAAGCGCGGGCTACTCCTTTCGCCGCATCGCGCCGCAATTTCAGAATTCAAGCGAAGCGATTGACGCGCTTGCCCGCTGGCTTCCCACATATATGCAAGGGAAAATGGATTCCTATTACTATCCGAGAACGAGGGACGGCGTATACCACCGTTCGTTGTTTGTTGTGCAAAATGTTATCGCTGTGTCCTCCCTTTCGGTCGGTTATCATTCCGATTGCTATATGACGGTTCTTCATACCGATACCGACGTGGTCAACAACCTTTATCGCGAATATACCGACTATTTAGACAAATGCATACCTATGACAATCGTTCATACCCATATGACCGAAGAGAGCACTCTATGCGACTGCTTCCTTCAATATCTTAAAATTCCGGGTTCTCGAATGTCAAAATACAGCGGTCTTCCCGCGCTTACAACGCCCCCGTCGCTTCTTGAAAATATACTTAAAAACAATTCTTCATCAGAAGAAACTTTTAATGAAATGTTAAAGCTTTTCGAGGAGAGTCTTACAAAGTATTCCCGCACCGAGGTTATTTCGCTCGCCACGCTTGAGGAGCTTCGCGCGCGCAAAGTTCTTTGCGCCGCGTCAAGGCTTGTCCCCAACTGCACCGAGCGCTACTACACCCCCGAGGAATATGTGCAGCATCTTGAACACCTTCTCGTTTACCTTTCGAAATACCCCGACTATTCAGTCACCGTAATCGACGATAAATCCATTCGAAGCTCGCTTGGCGCGGTTGAAGGCGGGGTGTGCTACATCATGCAGCCAACGCCAACCTTTACCCTCTTCGAGATAGTCGAGCCCAACTTCGTCGCCTCCGTCGGGGATTATATACTCAACCTTTCCAAGACCACCAAGGGTATGAGGAATTTTCAGAAAAATCGTACGATTGAAAGAATAAAAGAGCTTATAGCTGAAATTCGAGAAAACGAAAAAACCGGCTCACCGCGGTAATTCAGACTGAATTTAAAGACTTAACCCTAATTCAACGATTAAAGCAGACATACCCATGCTTATCGAAAGTGCAGAGCGCGGCGGCAGAAAGAACCGCGCCGAAGCCCTGTTTATGATGAAAACATCAAATAGAAAAAGACGCGGAAGCTGTGTTATACGACCGTCCTCGTCGATAAACCGGTCAAGCTTTATTTTCTGCTCCATGTGTAATTCCTTCCTTTTCAAGCCACATCTCCAAAAGGGTATCGACATCGTCAGCGAACTCCTTGTCGGTCCGGTCTTCTTTTTTTTCTATTTTCTCAAGCACACCGAAGGAAAACTCCGACGTTCCGTACTCTTCCCAATCCTTGCGCATTTCGGGCTCGGGACAGGATTTTGTAACTGTCGCGAAGTTGAACCGATTTGTCATACTTTCAATATCCCGCGTCGATTTAATCCATCTTTTCCCCGTCTTTTTACATTCAATGCAGTATACTCCGCCGACAACCGTCTTGTTTTTATACGCTTCTTTGAGCGCTTTTTTCTTTTCCGCGTCCATTGGTTTTTCTCCTAATTGTTGTCTTCTTTTTTGTGAAAGCCTTCGGCGAAAACCTCAAGCTCTCTTAATATAGGTATGAGCGTTTTACCAAAATCGGTCAGCGCATATTCCACCCGAGGGGGAACCTCGAGAAAAACCGTTCTTGTTATTATTCCGTCGTCCTCAAGGCTTCTTAGCTGGGCTGTCAAAACCTTTTCGGACACCTCTGGAAAGCGACGGCAAAGCTCGGAAAAGCGAAGGGCGCCGTCCGAAAGATGCCACAGAATAACCGCCTTCCACTTTCCGCTTATCAGACCTACGGCAAGCTCCATAGGACAGTTATATTTTTTTCCGTGATAATCTATCATACCTTTCCCCCCCTTACAAAACGGTAAGTAACCCACAATAAAGTGCGATATTGCTAAATTTTCAACTCCACGTTATGATTGTATCAGAAACCAAACACACACAAAGGAGTAAACAAATGAACGACGTTATTAAAAATATGCTCTCGCGAAGGAGCATTCGCAAATTCACAAGCGAGGAGGTTTCCAAGGAAACCATAGAGCTTCTTCTTCGCGCCGCAATGAGCGCTCCGTCTGCCTGCAACCAGCAAATATGGCGCTTCCTGGTCGTCACTGACCGCCAAAAGCTTGAAAAGATTTCGACCTTTCATAACGGCGTAAAGCTTATAAAAGACGCTCCGGCGGCAATCGTAATATGCGGCGAGCCGACCAAAGCGACCCTCGACTACTATTGGCTTGACGACTGCGGCGCGGCAACGGAAAATGTACTTCTCGCCGCACATTCGCTCGGGCTTGGAGCGGTATGGACTGGAATAAACCGCGAAAATAAGGAAATGCTCGATTTCTACCGCGAAACGCTCGGAATTAAGGGCGAGTATATTCCCTTTTCTATGATAGCCTTCGGTTATCCCGCCGAAGCCCATACCCCGCGCGAAAATTACGACGAAAACAAGGTGGTTTGGTGCTAAATTAATCATACACCACTTTTTCGCGAAAGTCGACAGCGAAGCCGAAATATGCCGGCTGCTGTGGCTTCTCGTCGGCTTTATTCTTTTGTTGAAGTTCCTGCCCCCGCTATGATAAAATAAATGTATTAAAAATGTCCGAGGAAAAAAATATGAACACTATCGTAATTTACAACAGCAAAACCGGCTTTACTCAAAAATACGCCGAATGGATAGCGGCGGCGCTTGATTGCGAAGCAATTCCCCAAAAGAATGCGAAAGCCCTTTCGAAATACGACCTCATTATTTTCGGCGGCGGCATTATGGCAAGTATGATTACGGGCCTTTCAAAAATGAAAAAGTCGGCGTTTAAGGAAAACAAAAAGCTTGTCGTCTTCGCGACGGGCGCGACGCACGTTAATGAAGCCGAAACCATTGAAGGCTTTAAGAACGCCAACTTCACCGAAAACGAGCGCCAATCGATACCGTTTTTCTATTTTCAAAGCGGGCTTAATTTTGAAAAAATGAAATTTTTCCCGAAGGCTCTTCTCAATATGATGAAAAATTCACTTGCGAAAAAAGAAAACAAAACCGAAGAAGAAAAGGAAATGCTAAAAGCCTTTGAGCATTCCTGCGACTCGTCGAGTGAAAAATTTATCGCGCCGCTTGTTGAGTATGTGAAAAAGCTGTAAATCAGATTTTAAACCCGATTGCGGAATATGACGAGCTAAAAAAGAATCGGCGGATACTTCTGCGAAGCTTGACCGTCGGAACTAAGTCAAAAAACAGATTAAAAAAAGCGAGGTGTTACCTCGCTTTTATTTTGCTTTCGGCGGAATAAGATGAACCAAATGTGCGACAGCGGGTATACTTTCCCCTTGCTGAAACGAGGTCGGGCTCATAAGCGCCCCCGTCGCCATAAAAAGCGCGTCTGCCATTTCGCCCCTCTCCATTAAGGGCAAGAAATATCCGCAAAGCACGCTCGCCGAGCATCCGCAGCCCGAACCTCCCGAATAGACCCCCTGCTTTTCGCGGTCATAGATAAGCTTGCCGCAGTCAAGATGATTTCCCACATTGTACCCCTCGCGCTTAAGAAGGTCTAAGAAAACGTCGCTTCCGACTACGCCGAGGTCGCCCGTAATTATCGCGCCGAAATCCCTCGGCGCGGTTTTTGTATCCTCAAAAAACTTTATAAGGGTATCCGCGGCGGCGGGCGCCATTGCGCAGCCCATATTGTTTATGTCGCACACCTCGTAATCTACCACCGCCCCAAAGCAAACCTCGCTCACGCTGACGGCTTTTTCATTATGCCCGCTGACGATAACGCAGCCCGAGCCTGAGGTCGTCCATTGAGAACAGGGCGAACGCTGACCGCCGTATTCAAGCGGAAAGCGAAACTGTCGCTCGGCGGCGCAAAAATGGCTTGAGGTCACCCCCGCGGCAATTTCAGCAAAATCTCCGTCGACGAATACCGCCGCCATTGCGAGACTCTCCGCCATTGTGGAGCAGGCGCCGAAAAGCCCCGCGAAGGGGATATCGGTGTCCCTGACGGCATAGCCCGACGCGATACACTGGTTTAACAGGTCGCCGCCGAAAAGTATATCGACATTCTCGTTTTTTATCTTTGCCTTTTGTCTCGCAAGCGAAAAGGTCTTTTTTTGAAGCTCGCTTTCCGCCGTTTCCCAGCTCTCTTGCCCGAAATAGGTGTCGAAATCGAAATGCTCGAAATATTGCCCAAGCGGCCCCTCCTTCTCTTTTTTGCCGACATACGCCGCATAACCGATTAAAGAGGGTCGGCGTTCAAGAACAATCGTGTGCCTTCCTTTTCTTTTCATATTATCACCTGAAAATATAATAGAGTATTCCCGCGACGACCGACGCCGCCGTACCGTAGACGATAACGGGGCCCGCGATAATAAACATCTTCGCTCCCGTTCCAAGGACGTAGCCCTCGGTTTTGAACTCAAGCGCGGGTGAGACGACGGCGTTCGCAAAGCCCGTTATGGGAACAAGTGTGCCGGCGCCCGCGTGACGCGAAAGCTTGTCGTATACGCCGAGCCCCGTGGCAAGCGCGGCGAGAAAAATAAGCGTGAGCGAGGTTAAAAGCGCCGCCTTTTCATCGTCGACGCCGTTTATCATATGGTAAAGCGAATTAATCCACTCGCCGAACGCACAGATAAGCCCGCCGACAATAAACGCCATCGCCCCGTCCTTAACAAACTTCGATTTCGGCATTCTTTTTTTATATAGTTTTTCATATTCGTTTTTCTCTAACTTCATAAAAAACCTACCTATGCTTTATTTCATATTAGTTGTTCCAAGCCAAGGCGGGTTTTATGCAAAAGGGTGTTTTTGTTGTAAAAATATGATATTTGATATATTATAGCTGTATACGACTGTCCGATTAATGACCTTTTTATTTTGTTGAACGGAGGACGCTTATGGCAGGCAATGCGAACCAAAAGCTTAAAACCCTTTATCTTATGAGGTTCTTTTATGAGCAGACCGACGCCGAGCACGGGGCGACGATAGGCGATATGCTTGCCTATCTTGAAAAGCGGAACATCTGCGCCGAGCGAAAGTCGCTTTATGCGGACATCGAGCTTCTTCGCGATTTCGGCTTGGATATACTTGCGACGAAATCCAAGAGCACCGACTATCGGCTTCTTTCGAGGGATTTTGAAATTTCCGAGCTCAAGCTCCTTGTTGACAGCGTGAGCGCGTCGAAGTTTTTGACGAAAAAAAAGAGCCGCGAGCTAATAAAAAAGCTTGAAGGGCTCGCGAGCGTTCACGACGCGAAAAAGCTTCGTCGGAGCGTTTTTGTGGACAACCGCATAAAAACAATGAACGAAACAATCCTTTATACCGTCGACGTTATTCACACAACCATCGGCAATAACCACAAGCTTTCTTTTAAATACTTCAGCTACACCCCCGAAAAGGAGCGCGCCTTCCGTCATGGCGGAGACGCGTATACCGTAAGCCCTCTTTCGCTCGTATACAATGACGAGAACTACTATCTCTATGCCTTTTCGGACGAAAGCGGCGAAATAAGAACCTATCGCGTCGACCGTATGACAAACGCCGCGGAGCTTAACGAGCCTCGCATACAATGTGCGCTCACCGACGGCTTTGACCCCGCCGAATACTCAAGCCGCGCGTTTGATATGTTTTCGGGCGAACGCGAAAGGGTGTCCCTTCTTTTTTCAAACTCCCTTTCCACCGTCGTTATCGACCGTTTCGGAAAAGACCTTCGCTTCGTTCCCGAGGGCGACGACCATTTTCGCGTTACCGTCGACGTAACGGTAAGCGACAGCTTTTTAAGCTGGATTTTCGGCTTTGGCGACAGGGTGAAAATTCTTTCTCCCGACGGGGTGAAGGGGCGGTTTGTCGATATGGTAAAAAGGACGATTAACTCGTATGAATAACCTTGCTTTTTTAATTCTTAACTGTATAATAGATTATAATTATTAGCTTTCGGGGTGAACGTTTTTGAAGGATAATTTTAAGCGCGTCGTAATTAAGGTGGGAAGCTCCACTCTTATTCATTCGACGGGAAAAACCAATTTAAAGCATATCGGCGAGCTTGTTCGGGTACTCTCCGACCTTCGCAACGAGGGCCGCGAGATTGTTCTCGTCACCTCGGGCGCAATCGGCGCCGGGGTCGGCAAGCTTGGTCTTCGCGAGCGTCCGAGCGACACTCCGGGACGGCAGGCGGCGGCAACGGTCGGACAGTGCGAGCTTATGTTTATGTACGACAAGATGTTTTCGGAGTACAACCACACCGTCGGCCAGCTTCTTATAACAAAAAGCGACGTCGACGACAAGGGACGCCGAAGCAACCTGATAAACACCTTTGAAAAGCTCTTTGAATACGGCGCAATCCCAATAATCAACGAGAACGACTCGGTTGCTGTCGAAGAAATCGTTTATGGCGACAACGACAGCCTTTCGGCTATCGTCGCCAAGCTAATCGGCGCAGACCTTTTAATTATCCTTACCGACACCGACGGACTTTATGACAAAAACCCTTCCGAAAGCTCCGACGCAAGGCTTATTCCCTATGTTGATAAAATTACAGACGATATTGTTTCCCTTGGCGGCGGCGCGGGCTCGGCGCTCGGCACAGGCGGTATGGCGACAAAAATTCACGCCGCAAAAATCGCGACCGACGCGGGGATAAAAACCGTCGTTATGAACAGCTCGCCCATTGACAACATATACAAGGTTTTTGAAAACGAACAGGTCGGCACGACCTTTAAGGCGGTGGAAAAATGAGCGACGTAAAAGAACGCGGCGCGAAGGCGAGCGCTGTAAAGCGTTTTCTTTCGACGATCTCGACCGAACAGAAGAACGCGGCTCTGTCGGCGATAAAGAAAGCTTTGTTTGACAATCGGGCAACGATTATTTCGGCAAACGCAGTCGACCTTGAAAACGGAAGAGAAAACGGGCTTTCGTCGGGGCTTCTTGACAGACTTATGCTCAACAACGAGCGAATATCCGGCATATGCGACAGCATAGACGAAATCATTGATTTCGACGACCCTGTGGGTAAAACCCTTTCTTCGGTTACACGTCCGAACGGGCTTGTCATCGAAAAGGTGAGCGTGCCTATCGGGGTTATCGCGGTTATCTTCGAGGCGCGCCCGAACGTCGCGGCGGACTCGGCGGCTCTTTGCTTGAAAAGCGGAAACGTCGTTATTCTTCGCGGAGGCAAGGAAGCGATTAATTCAAACATTGCGCTCACCGACACTATGCGCGCCGCAATCGAAAGCGTCGGCTTTCCCGCCGACTGTATAAACCTCATTCACGACACGACGCGCAGCTCGGCGACCGAGCTTATGCGGGCTAACGAATATGTCGACCTGCTTATTCCGCGCGGCGGACGCGGACTTATCAGCGCCGTCGTAAAGGAAGCAAGCGTTCCCGTTATCGAAACGGGCGCGGGCGTATGCCACACCTATGTTGACAAAGATGCCGACCTCAATATGGCGGCAAAGATTATCTATAACGCGAAGGTATCCCGCCCGTCGGTCTGCAACTCGCTTGAGTGTATTCTTGTTCACGCGGATATCGCAAATGCGGCGCTTCCTTTAATTAAAGCCGAGCTCGACAAGGCAAACGTGGAAATGCGGGGCGATGACCGAACGAGAGCGATTTTGAGCGATGTTAAATCCGCCGAGGAGGACGATTGGGGTCGAGAATACAACGACCTTATTATCGCCGTCAAGGTGGTTGACGACATGGAAGAGGCTATTCGGCACATCGAAAAATACAGCACCAAGCACAGCGAAGCGATTATTTCCGACAACAGGCAAGCGGCGGAATATTTTCTTGATAACGTCGACGCGGCGGCGGTTTACGTCAACGCTTCAACCCGTTTTACCGACGGCGGCGTTTTCGGTCTCGGCGCGGAAATCGGAATTTCCACCCAAAAGCTTCACGCAAGAGGTCCTCTTGGGCTTCGCGAGCTGACGTCCTATAAATACAAAATCCACGGTGACGGACAAATACGCTAAATATAAAAAACAGCCCCTCGGCTTATTGCCGAGGGGCATAATTCTGTTCTTATGAATTGACTATCGCTATGGTTTCGACAATATCCGCGACGTCCTCGCATTTGTCGCAGCAATTCTCAAGGAAGGCGTAAATCTCACGCCAAGCGATAATTTCTATCGCGTTCTTTGAGGTTGTGTGAAGCGTTCTCATCGCCGCGATATACAGCCTGTCGCCGTCCTCCTCGAGTCGGTTGATTTCGATGATGTGGCTTGAAAGGGTCTTTGATTTTCGAAAGTTTTGGAACTCCTCGGTCAACAGCTTGACCTCGCCGCAGCAGCGAATAATCAGCTCGGCAAACTCTATGCAGTCCTCGCGTATTTCCGTGATGTTGTTAAGGAATATGTGAATAAGCACGTCTTCAATCGAATCGGTCACATCGTCGAGATTTTGGCTGAGGTTGGTTATATCGTCGCGCTCAATCGGAGTGATGAACGCGCGGACGATTTCCTCGGTCATCGCGTGCTTTACGCCGTCGGCGCGGTTCTCGATATCGTGCAGCTCTTTAAGCTTGTCCTGCATTTCGTATGCGTTGAAATTGACAAGCACGTCCTTTAAAAACTCCGCCGCCTCACAGGCGCAAGCGGCGCTCTTGGTAAAATTGTCAAAATAAAAATCCTCGCTCTTTTTAGACATAATTTGTCCTCCTTAAAATATAAGCATAAACAGCTTTGTCATTAAAAATCCTATTATCCCGCAGCCCGGAAATGTCAGCACCCATGTGAGTACCATATCCTTTACCACTCGCAGATTGACCGCCGAAAGCCTTTTTGTCGCGCCGACGCCCATTATAGCCGTTGTTTTGGTGTGGGTCGTGCTTACGGGTATGCCAAAAATCGACGAAACGAGAAGGCAAAGCGCGCCCGCCATATCCGCGGCAAAGCCCTGATACTTTTCGAGCTTTACCATATCCATTCCAACCGCCTTGATTATCTTATATCCGCCTATCGACGTGCCGAGCGCCATAACCACCGAGCACAGAATCATCATCCAAACAGGAAGCGCAACGTTGCCCGTCGAGTCGCTTCCGTTGGCGAGAAAAACACCTAAAATAAGTACGCCCATAAATTTTTGACCGTCCTGCGCGCCGTGCATAAAGGACATCGCCGCACCGCCGAATATCTGCGCGCCATTGAAGAAGCCTGCCGTTTTTCTTCGGTCGGCCTTGCGAAAAAGCAGCATTACAAGCTTCGTCACCCCGAAGCCCGAAGCAAAGCCGAGCACCGTCGAAAGTCCAAGTCCATAAAGCACCTTGACCCATTCGCTTCCGTTTATGCCCGAAATACCGCCCTGAAGCGCAATCGCCGCGCCAGAAAGCCCCGCTATAAGCGCGTGGCTCTCGCTCGTGGGAATGCCGAAATACCATGCCATAACCGCCCAAATTATTATTGCGAACAGCGCGGCGCAAAGCGCGGTTATCGCGTCTTGATTGTTGCCCTTGAAATTAACCATATTTTTAATCGTCATCGCAACGGTCGAATTTATGAGCGTCATAACAAGAACGCCAAAAAAGTTAAACACCGCCGACATAAGCACCGCCGCGCGAGCCGACATCGACCTTGTCGCAACGCAGGTCGCTATCGCGTTGGGCGCGTCGGTCCAGCCGTTAACAAATATGACCCCAAGTGTCAAAAGCACCGTGATGAGCAGTATCGGACTTTTTACAGCCTCGGTTACAAACCAAATAAAACCTATTTGCAAGCAAGCTTTCCTCCCAATTTAAACTTCCTTATGTTCGTTCGTTCTCTAAACGAACCCTTTTCGCTATTAAGATATATCTTATCATATCCAGTATTATTTTTCCACGTCTTTCGCTCATTATTATGCTTTTCCTCGCACAAGGCGATTGAATTTAAAATTACGTCGCACTTCTTTAACAAGGCGCATACTGTCGAAGAATTCGTAAAGCAGGAATACAGCTTTAGCGGGGCGGGCTCGGGGAATACCGAATAAAGGTACAATAACAAAAACACAGCGAGCGTTTGGCTCACTGTCTTTTTTTGGCACCCCAAGTAGGAATCGAACCTACAATTAGCCCTTAGGAGGGGCTCGTAATATCCATTTTACTATTGGGGCATATTAAACACGGTTTTTATATTATAAGGCTTTTTCTATGTAAAATCAATTTAATCGGACTAAAAAGTTAATAATTCTGTCATATTCATTTTGAAAATATTGTTTACCTTGTCT
>CAYWQL010000031.1:0-15630 GCA_964460755.1 uncultured Oscillospiraceae bacterium
AATAGTCGAGCAGTGAAGCGAAAAACAAAATAATTTATCGGCTATTCGGCGATAAGGCTTTTTCCGTTCATTTCCTTCGGCACAGGAAGGGAGAGAAGCGAAAGCATCGTCGGCGCGATATCGGCAAGACGTCCGCCCTTGCGAAGCTTGCATTCGTGACCGATAACCATAAAGGGAACGGGGTTTGTCGAATGCGCCGTAAAGGGGGTTTTCCCGTCAGGCTCAAGCATCTTGTCGGCGTTGCCGTGGTCGGCGGTAAGAAGGCATATGCCGCCCATAGCGTCGATTGAGTCGATTACGCGTCCTACGCAACTGTCGATTGCTTCAACCGCCGCGACCGCCGCGCTGAAGACGCCCGTATGTCCGACCATATCGCAGTTGGCGAAGTTGAGTATAATTACGTCGTATTTTCCGCTTTCGATACGGCTTACGACCTCGTCGGTAACAAGATAGGCGCTCATTTCGGGCTGCATATCGTATGTTGCGACGGCAGGGGATTTAATCAAGCAGCGGTCTTCGCCTTTATACGGCGTTTCGTTGCCGCCGTTAAAGAAGAAGGTGACATGAGCGTACTTTTCCGTTTCGGCTATCCTGAGCTGGGTAAGTCCGTTTTCACCGATATATTCTCCGAAGGTGTTTGTAAGGTCTTCGGGAGCAAAGGCAATTTTGACGTTCGGCATCGACGCGTCGTATTCGGTCATGCAGACGTAGCAAAGAGGGAAAAAGCCCTTTTTGCGCTCAAAGCCCGCAAATTCGGAGTCGACGAAGGCTCTTGTGATTTCGCGAGCGCGGTCAGGACGGAAGTTATAAAAAATGACGCTGTCGTTCGCCTTTATCTCCGCGTTCTTAGCGCATACGACGGGAAGCACAAATTCATCGTTCACACCCGAGTTGTAACTCGCCTCAACGGCTTCGACAGCGGAAGGATAAAACTCGCCCTCGGCGCAAACATACGCGTTATATGAGCGCACAAGCCGCTCATAGCGGTTGTCTCTGTCCATAGCATAATAGCGACCGGAAACGGTAGCGATTTCGCCCAAGCCGACCTCGTCAAGCTTTTTTTGAAGCTGTTCGACATATCCCTTGCCCGATTGCGGCGGGGTGTCGCGCCCGTCGAGAATGGCGTGAACGTAAAGGGTCTTTACGCCGCGCTTTTTTGCCATGTCAATAAGGGCAAAAAGATGGTCGATGTGGCTGTGAACGCCGCCGTCGGACAGAAGCCCCATAAGATGAAGCGCGGTGCCGTTCTTTACGGCGCTGTCCATAGCTTCACAAAGCGACTTGTTCTCGAAAAAATCTCCGTCGACAATCGATTTTGAAATTCTCGTAAGCTCCTGATAGACTACTCTGCCCGCGCCGATGTTGGTGTGACCGACCTCGGAATTTCCCATCTGTCCGTCGGGCAAACCGACGTCGAGCCCCGACGCGCCGATAAGGGTGTGTGGGCAGGTGTTGAAAAGCTCGTCAAGAATGGGAGTTTTCGCCGCAGCGATGGCGTTGCCCTTTTCCTCGGGGCTGTATCCAAAGCCGTCAAGTATCATTAAAACGAGAGGTTTACTCATAAAATTTTGTGCCTTTCTTATTTGCTCGCCGCGTTGACAATAACAGCGAAATCGTTCGGCTTAAGCGACGCGCCGCCGATAAGTCCGCCGTCGACGTCGTATTGTCCCAAAAGCTCGTCTGCGTTGCCCGCGTTCATCGAGCCGCCGTACTGAATGGTGAGTGCGTCGGCTTCGGCTTGGCTATAAAGTGAAGCGACGATGGCGCGGATTTTGCCGCATACCTCGTTCGCCTGCTCGCTCGTCGCGGTTTTGCCCGTGCCGATAGCCCATACGGGCTCGTAGGCGATGATAATGCTCTTTAATTCTTCGGCGCTGACGTCTTTAAGAGCCGCCGTTGTCTGACGTGTGATAACCTCTTCTGTTGTGCCGTTCTCGCGCTGCTCAAGAAGCTCGCCCACGCAGATAATCGGCTTTAAGCCGGCCGCGAGCGCCGCCTTTGAGCGAAGGTTAACCGTTTCGTCGGTCTCGGCGAAATACTGACGTCTTTCGCTGTGTCCAAGGATAACGTATTCGACCGCGGCTTCTTTAAGCATAAGAGCCGAAACCTCGCCCGTGTATGCGCCGGACTCCTTGAAGTGGCAGTTCTGCGCCGCGACGGCGATGTTCGTGCCCTTCGTCGCTTCAACAGCGACATAGATGTCGGTAAACGGAACCCCGATAATAACCTTGCACTTGGCGTCCTTTACAAGGGGAATAAGGTCGGAAATAAGGGCTTTCGCCTCCGACGCTGTTTTGTTCATTTTCCAGTTGCCGGCGATAACCGCCGAGCGTTTTGATTTATCCATTATTGTTTGCTCCTCTAAATGATAATATGACAGGAAATGGGGCGTTCGCCCCACTTCCTTAAAAATATATTTTTTAACGCAAAAATGTTTATTTGTCGTTTAACGCCGCGATGCCGGGAAGCTCAAGACCCTCAAGGAATTCAAGCGACGCGCCGCCGCCGGTGCTGATGTGGGTCATCTTGTCGGCATAGCCGAGCTTTTCGACAGCCGCCGCAGAGTCGCCGCCGCCGATAATGGAAATTGCGCCGCTGTCCGCGACCGCCTTGGCGATAGCTTCTGTGCCGACGGCAAATCTGTCCATTTCAAAAACGCCCATAGGTCCGTTCCAAACGACTGTGCCCGCGCCCTTGATGGCTTCCGAGAAAAGCTTGATTGTGTTCGGACCGATATCAAGTCCTTCCCAGCCCTCGGGAATTTCCTTGCTGTCAACAACCTTGGAGTTGCAGTTTGCGTCGAACTTGTCGCCGACGACGTTGTCAACAGGAATAAGGAACATAACGTTCTTTTTAAGCGCTTTTTCCATCATTTCCTTCGCAAGGTCAACCTTGTCCGCCTCAAGAAGGGAGTTGCCGACGTCGTAGCCGTTCGCCTTAATGAAGGTATAAGCCATACCGCCGCCGATAATCAGGGTATCGACCTTGTCGATGAGGTTGTTGATTACGCCGATTTTATCCGAAACCTTGGCTCCGCCGAGAATAGCGACGAAGGGTCTTTTCGGGTCGTTAAGAGCCTTGCCCATAACGCTGATTTCTTTTTGAATAAGGTATCCGCACGCCGCGGGAAGATAATCCGCAACGCCCGCCGTAGAAGCGTGAGCGCGGTGGGAGGTTCCGAACGCGTCGTTGACGTAAAGCTCTGCAAGAGAAGCGAGGGATTTTGCGTATTCGGGGTCGTTCTTTTCCTCCTCCTTGTAGAAACGCACGTTCTCAATGAGCATAACCTCGCCGTCCTTAAGCGCGGCCGCCTTCGCCTTGGCGTCTTCTCCGATAACGTCGGTCGCCATAGCCACGGGCTGAGAAAGAAGCTCGCTTAAGCGCTTTGCAACGGGCTCAAGAGAAAAGTCGACGTTAAATTCGCCCTTCGGACGTCCGAGATGTGAGCAAAGAATAACGCGCGCGCCGTTGTCGATAAGGTACTTGATTGTCTTAAGGCTTTCGCGAATACGCTTGTCGTCTGTGATAACGCCGTCCTTTATGGGAACGTTAAAATCGCAGCGGACGAGTACGCGCTTGCCTTTTACGTCGAGGTCTTCAACTGTCTTTTTGTTTAATGCGTTCATAAAATATCTCCTTATATTAAAAATTGTCCATTGATAACCACAATAATAATACTATTAATACGTTAAAAATTCAAGGGAATAAGGTCATTTGGTCGCAACGCGACAAAAAACAGGGCAGCACGCGCCGCCCTGTTGTGGATAATTGCGGTTTTTATTTCTTTGCGGGTTTTTTATCGTCCTCAACGATTGTCTTAAGCGAGGTCGCAAGTCCCGCAAGAGATTGAATTTCGCTTGGGATAATAATCTTTGTCGCCTGTCCGTCGGCGGCGCGTCCGAAGGCTTCGATACCCTTGAGGGAGATAACCTTCTCGCTTGGGTTGGCGCTGTTAAGAAGCTTGATGCTTTCGGCAAGGGCTGTCTGGGTAAGCTTAATGGCTTCCGCTTCGCCCTGTGCTTCGAGGATTTTCTGCTCACGAACGGCGTCGGCGCGAAGGATAGCCGCCTGCTTTTCCGCCTCGGCGACGAGTATCTGGCTTTCCTTTTGACCTTCGGCCTCAAGGATTGCGCTTCTCTTTACGCCCTCGGCGCGAAGAATGCTTTCACGGCGCTCACGCTCGGCTTTCATCTGCTTCTCCATGGCGTTCTGAATTTCCTCGGGAGGAATGATGTTCTTAACCTCAACGCGATTGACCTTTATGCCCCAACGGTCGGTTGCTTCGTCAAGAAGCGCGGTAATCTTTGTGTTGATTACGTCGCGGCTCGTGAGGGTATGGTCAAGCTCAAGGTCGCCGATGATGTTACGAAGGGTCGTCGCCGTAAGGTTTTCGATAGCCGAAAGAGGACGCTCGATACCATATGTGAAAAGCTTTGCATCGGTTATCTGGAAGAAAACAACCGAGTCGATTTGCATGGTGACGTTATCACGCGTGATAACGGGCTGGGGACGGAAATCAACAACCTGCTCCTTGAGCGAGACTCTTTTTGAAATCCTGTCGACAAAGGGGAGCTTGACATGAAGCCCCGTCTGCCAGGTCTGGCTATAGGTTCCAAGACGCTCGATTACGAAGACCGTCGCCTGCGGAACGATTTTGATGTTGCTGACAATAACAATAACAAGAATAATGAAAAACGCGATTAGTGCGTATGCTCCTGCACCCATAATTATGCCTCCTTAATATTTTCAACAATTAATTTTACTCCGTCTATGGAGTAAACGCGAACGCGAGTGCCCTTTTTTATGATTGAGCCGTCGAACGACCGCGCCGTCCATGTAAGGCCGTCGAGGGTCGCTCTGCCCTTTCCGAGCTCGTTGTCGATGTCCTCGGCAACGACGGCGATTTTTCCGATTGCCATATCGGCGTTTGTCGGAACTGTTCGGGGAGCTATTTTATCCTTCACCATAGGTCTTATTATGAAAAGCGAAAGGATAGACACGCCGATAAAAAGGACAACCTGCCAAACGATGGGCAAGCCGACGAGCGAGGAGAAAAACGCGACAGCCGAGCCCACTATAAACCAAAGTGAAACAAGCTGGGCGGTCAACGCCTCAAGTAGGATAAATCCAACGAGGATTATCAGCCACATCCATGCATAGGTATCCATATGAAAAACTCCTTTCTGCAGAGTCGCGAGGTTTTGCCACCGGTGTATGTATGTATATTACCATGACGTCAAAATATTAACAAACATCAAAAACACGCGGTTTCAGTCGATTTGGGTCAAAAACAGCTGATTTTTAAAACCTACTGCCTTAGTCTTACCCGAGCGTGACGGGGCGAAGCGGGGCAAATGCTTCAAAATGCTCTTTTATACTTCCGAATACTCAAAAATACTCGTTTTTTATTTATCTGTGATAAAGCTTTTTGGTTTGATAGTTCGGGTCGCAGGTGAGATTGATTCCAAGGCGTTTGAAGACCGAATCGTCGACCTGAGAGAGAATAACGGTCGAATGAGCCTCGCAACCGCGGAGCTTTTGAAGCTGGCGCATGGCGTGCTCTGAGGTCGAGTTTGTTGCCGCGGAAATGGAAAGCGCAATCAAAACCTCGTCGGTATGAAGGCGGGGGTTGTGGTTGCCGAGGTGGTTGACCTTCAGGTCTTGTATAGGCTCGATAATTACGGGAGAGATAAGATGTATTTCGTCCTGAATATGACCGAGCACCTTTAAGGCGTTGAGAAGAGCCGCCGAGGAGGCGCCGAGAAGGGAGGTCGTTTTGCCCGTGACTATGGTGCCGTCGGGAAGCTCAATAGCGACCGCGGGGCTTCCTGTGAGCTCGGCTTTTTCCTCAGCCGCCGCAATTACCTTGCGCTCGTCGGCGGCGATGTTCGCCTGCTTCATAATTAGCTCGATTTTGCGTATTTCGCCGACGGCGTTTTCCTCGCCCTTGCGCGCCTTGCAAAGGGCGTTGAAGTATCGGCGGATTATTTCGTCGCGGGATGCGGCGATTACCGCGTCGTCGTCTATTATGCAGTTGCCGGCCATATTTACGCCCATATCTGTTGGCGACTTATAGGGGCATTCGCCGAGAATTTGGGTAAAGATTTCATAGAGAACGGGGAAAATTTCCACGTCGCGGTTGTAGTTAACGACCGTTTTGCCGTAGGCTTCGAGGTGGAACGGGTCAATCATATTTACGTCGTTGAGGTCGGCGGTCGCCGCCTCGTACGCGAGGTTAACCGGATGCTTCAAGGGAAGGTTCCATATGGGGAAGGTCTCGAATTTAGCATACCCCGCTTTTATGCCGCGCTCGTTGTCGTGATAGAGCTGGGAAAGGCAGGTCGCCATTTTTCCGCTTCCCGGTCCCGGGGCGGTTACGACGACAAGGGAGCGGGTCGTTTCGATATAGTCGTTTTGCCCGAAGCCCTCGGGGCTTACGATTTTTTGAACGTCGGACGGATATCCGTCGATAGCGTAATGATGATAAACCTTTATGTCCTGCGCCTCAAGCTTCTTTTGAAAGGAAACCGCCGACGCCTGGTTGGCAAACATAGTTATAACGACGCTTCCGACGTAGAGCCCGATTTCGCGAAAGGCATCGATAAGGCGAAGCACATCAAGGTCGTAGGTAATGCCGATGTCGCCGCGAACCTTGTTTTTTTCGATATCGTTTGAGTTAATCGCGATTACGATTTCGGCGTCCTGCTTCAAATTCAAGAGCATTTTAACCTTACTGTTTGGAAGAAACCCGGGAAGCACGCGGGAAGCGTGTACGTCGTCGAAAAGCTTTCCGCCGAACTCAAGATAGAGCTTTCCGCCGAATTCCTTTAGACGCTCGTTGATATGCTCCGACTGGAGTTTAAGATATTTTTCGTTGTCAAAGCCTATTCTCATCATAAGTTTTTACGCATTCCCTTCGTCATATACTGCCTTTAATATTTAATGTTTCTATTATACAAAGTCGCGGCGTCTGTTTCAACAATTAGCAAAAGAAAAAAGCGAAATTATTTTAATTAATTCCGCCTAAAAACCGGTTATTATTTTGTTGTGTCTTCGCTTGAAGAGTCCTCCGGTGAGGGAGCGTTGACGACGACGGGCTGTGGCTCGTGCGAAACATAGTGTTCGCTTTCGGGACCGAAGGATTTATAAAGTCCAATTGTGCCCTGGTCGTGGAGCTTTTTAATGAGCGCAAGGGTAACGGGAAGCCCGAGAAGCCCGAAGCCGCCGAAGAAATATGCGCCGACAATCATGCCCATAAAAATGAGCACGGGGTGAAGCCCAACCTCGTCGCCGACGATTTTCGGCTCCATAATATACCGAACAATTATGACGACAATCCAAAGTATGCCGATACCGATGGCTTGCTTATAGTTTGCTTGGATAGCGGAAATGACCGCCCACGGAAAGAGTATCATTCCGCTTCCGACGATAGGAAGAATGTCGAATATCGCGATAACTGCCGCGATAAGTACGGCATTTTTAATGCCGACAATAGAAAGCCCCAGAAAAATTTCCGCAAAAGTCATAAGCATAATAAGAGCGTAGGATTTAATATATTTGGCAAGGGTTGAGCCAAGACTTTCTTTAACCTTTATGAGAGTGAAAGCGCGCTTTTCGGACAACTGAAGCTTGATAAAGGCGGTTATTTTCGGATAGTCAAGCGCCATAAAAAAGGTGGAGATTATGGTGATTATGATGTTGACAAAAAGCCCGGGAAGCGAGGACGCCGTTGATATCGTCCAGTTGACGAAGCTTTGGGCAAGATTGGTGAGCGCGGTGCCGAGCTTGGTGACGACGGTGTCCGAAAGGGTCGACGCATACGACACAAGCTCTGGGTTAAGCTTGGCTATCCACTGCTCGATGTTGTCAAGCTGAATGGCAATATAGGGCGCGATAGAGTTCTTGTATATGTCGGGAACGGTGACTATCCACGACTTCGCGGAGATTATCAGGTTGATTACCGCAAGCACAAGCAACGTTCCGACCGTGCCGTAAAAGAGCACAATCGTGATTATAGCGGCGAGTCCGCGTTTGAATTTAAGCTTTTTCATAAAGAATGTTATTATCGGCTTCGCTATTGCCGCGACAACAAAGGCGATAATAAACGGGAGAATAATGTTTATCGCGTATTTGAATACGACATAAATTATCCCGAGCACAAGCGCGAGATATAAAAATTTGATGATAAATCTTCGGCGCTTTTCGACAATTAAGTCGTCAAGCTGCTCCTCGGTCATATCGGTGACAGGTATGTCCTCTACGGAAGACGAGGCTTCGATTTTTTTGGTTTTGTCCTTCATAAAGCAGGCCCTTTCATAACGTTTCAAAAGAAAATGTAACCATTATGCTTATACTATAATAAAAACGCGCTAAGGTCAATTAAAGTTTATCAACTTTAGAGAAAAACCAAAAAAAGTTGAAAAGCGTCGACGCCAATGCTATCATTATCGCATAAAATCGATAAGGACGGCAAAAAATGATAAAGCATATCGTTATGTGGAATTTGAAAGAAACGGCGGAAGGAAACGACAAAGAAGTGAACGCTGCGATTATAAAAAAGCGGCTCGAAGCCTTAGAAGGGAAAATCGACGGTCTTTTGTCGCTCACCGTTGGGCGAAACGTTACGCAAGGCGGATACGACCTTTGCCTTGTTGGGGAATACACGGATAAACAGGCGCTTGCCTTTTATCGCGACCACCCCCTGCACAAGGAGGTTCAGTCCTTTGTCCACAAGGTTATAACCGAGCGGGTTTCCTGCGATTTTGAGATATAAGCTTATTCTGACTAAAAACGCCCACGAGGGCGTTTTTTATACTTGCCTTTTTGCTTAAACGCATTTTTGACGAAAATGTGATATGATATGCGAAAAAACGAAAAAACCCCTTGCAGGCGTGAATAATTGTTGTATAATAATATACCTAACGCATAAAAATGTATTTATTACACTTTTATTAGAAAAAAGCGTGTTTTGCCCCACCCTTGTTATATTGAAAGTGTGGTCAAAGGGTGCTTGATATATGCATAATAATGAAAAAAACACGCCAAAAACGAAAAACTGTTGTATAAATATGAAATAATTTGTGAAAACACTTGACATTTATGCAAATAATATGCATAATAGACACAACAAATCGAATAAATATACAACAAGGTTTTGATTAGCTCATTCAGCGATAAGTTTATCGTTAAAAAATATATTGATGAGAAAAAGAAAAATAGGTAGGAGAAAAAATTATGAAAAAGATTATTGCGGTTTTACTTACCCTTACGCTTGTTTTCGCGCTTGCCGCCTGCGGCGGTAAGGCGGGCAACGGCGAAGAAAGCTATCAGCTCGTGAGCGAGGGTAAGCTCACAATGGCGACAAACGCGGCGTTCTCACCGTATGAGTACAAAGAGGGCGGCGAGGTTGTAGGTATCGACGCGGACATAGCGAAGGCTATCGCGGACAAGCTTGGACTTGAGCTTGTAATCGAGGATATGGAATTTGAGTCTGTTGTTCCTTCCGTTCAAAGCGGAAAGGCAGATATGGCTATGGCGGCGCTTACGATACTTGAAGAACGTCTTCTTGTCGTTGATATGACGACCAGCTACTGCACGGGCGTACAGGTTATTATCGTTCCCGAAAACAGCCCCATCACCTGCAGCGACGACCTTTTTGGCGACGGCAACTACAAGATAGGCGCGCAGCTTGCCACAACGGGCGACCTTTACTGCACATGGGATATTGAGGACGAGGGACTTGGCACGGTTGAGCGTTATGCGACAGGCGCCGACGCTGTTATGGCGCTTACTACAGGCAAGGTTGACTGCGTCGTTATCGACAACGAGCCCGCGAAGGTTTTCGTTAAGCAAAACGAGGGATTAAAGATACTCGATACCGCATATGCCGAAGAGGATTACTCGATTGCGGTCGGTAAGAACAACACGAAGCTCTGCAATGATATTGATACGGCAATCAAAGAGCTTATCGCCGACGGCACGGTTAAAACGATACTAAGCAAATATATCGCTGCTGAATAATTGACTGATTTATTTCAATGGATATTTTACGGGGGTACTATGAGTGCCCCCATATTTCCATATGGGGAGGAAGAATATTGCACAACTCTTTAGAAAATTTAGTTCTTCAGTTTAAGGTGGAGTTCATCGACCACTTAAAAAATTTAATTCTTCAGTTTAAGGTGGAGTTCATCGACCACTTAAAAAATTTAGCTCTTCAGTTTAAGGTGGCGTTCATCGACGACGATCGGTATATGTACCTTGTTGAAGGACTTTGGAATACCCTTAAGCTGACCTTTTTCGCGCTCCTTGTCGGCATTGTTCTCGGCGTCGTCGTTGCCCTTGTTCGCACGGCGTGGGACAGCGCTCACGACACTATGAGAGGCGGAGCGGGAAAGGTTACGCTCGGCTTCTTTAATGTCCTTTCGAAGATTTACCTTACCGTTATTCGCGGAACCCCCGTTGTTGTGCAGATAATGATAATATTCTTCGTCATTATGGCGAACTCGAACAATAAGATGCTCGCGGGAGTTGTGGCGTTCGGAATTAATTCCGGCGCATACGTTGCCGAAATTATTCGCGGCGGCATTATGTCTATCGACAGCGGACAAATGGAGGCGGGGCGTTCGCTCGGCTTCAACTACGTTCAAACGATGATACACATCATTATTCCGCAGGCATTTAAGGTTGTGCTTCCGAGTCTTGCGAACGAGTTTATAGTGCTTTTGAAGGAAACGGCGGTCGCGGGCTACGTAGCGCTGACCGACCTTACCCGTGGAGCGAACATCATTCGCGGAATTACCTATCAGTCTTTTTTGCCGCTTCTTGCCGCAGCGCTGATTTATCTTATCCTTGTTATGTTCTTCACATGGCTTGTCGGTAAGTTTGAAAGGAGGCTGAGGTCAAATGAGCACTGAGGTTTTGATTAAAGCGGAGAAACTTGAAAAGCATTTTGACGGCGGCGACATAAAGGCGCTTGACGGAGTTTCGCTTGAGATATTTAAAGGCGAGGTCGTTGTCATAATCGGGCCTTCGGGAAGCGGTAAATCGACATTTCTTCGCTGCCTTAATCTTCTTGAAATGCCGACGGGCGGGCGCATACTTTTCGACGGCATCGACATAACCGACCCGTCGGTCAACATCAATGTTCACCGTCAGAAGATGGGTATGGTGTTCCAGCACTTCAACCTTTTTCCCCATAAAACGATACTTCAAAATATGACCCTTGCGCCCATTAAGCTGCTTGGACTTACCAAGGCGGAGGCGGACGCTAAGGCAAGGGCGCTTCTTGAGCGCGTTAATCTTGCCGAGAGGGCGAACGCCTATCCAAGCCAGCTTTCGGGCGGACAGAAGCAGCGTATCGCGATAGTTCGCGCGCTTTGTATGGAGCCCGAGGTTATGCTTTTTGACGAGCCGACGAGCGCCCTTGACCCCGAAATGATTGGCGAGGTGCTCGACGTTATGCGCGGGCTTGCCATGGGCGGAATGACGATGGTTGTCGTCACCCACGAAATGGGCTTTGCGCGAGAGGTCGCGTCCCGGGTTATCTTTATGGATGAGGGGAAAATAATTGAGCAGGGCACGCCTGCGGATATTTTCGACCACCCGAAGAACGAGAGAACGAAGTCATTTTTAAGCTCAATTCTTCACTAAATCAAAAAAACAGACCGCCGAGGTTAACCTCGGCGGCTTTTTAATGTAAAACTATTTAAGAAGCTTTTTGACTCTCAAAAAAGAATTAAAAGCAGTCAACTCTTCCTTTTGAGAGGGCTTTCTTGTTTTCCTCTTTTATCCCGCCCCAAAATGAGTATTTCCATCGTGACGGAACAAAAATTCACTATGGTTATTTCGTTATTTTGTCGAGCATATCGTTTAGCCAGTCGCCCTCAAAAAGCTCAATCGTTCCGCTGTCGCACGCCGCGGCAAGCTTGGGGTTAATGGGAAGCCGTGCTATCGTGTCGATGCCCAAGCGCTTTGCGGTGGCTTCAATATTGCTTTCTCCGAAAACGGCGTGCTTTTCGTGGCAGTTGGGGCATTCATAATACGACAGGTTTTCGACAATTCCGAGAACGGGAACGTCCATCATTTTCGCCATATTGACGGCCTTTTCGACTATCATTGAAACAAGCTCCTGCGGAGACGTCACGATAATTATTCCGTCGATAGGAATGGACTGGAACACCGTAAGCGGCACGTCGCCCGTTCCGGGAGGCATATCAATGAACATATAGTCGACGTCCTTCCAGATAACGTCGGTCCAAAACTGGGTAACCATACCCGCAATAAGAGGGCCGCGCCAAACAACGGGTGCGGTCTCGTCCTCAAGAAGAAGATTGAGCGACATAACGTCGATGCCTGTTTTTGATTTTGCGGGGAACATTCCCGCGTCGGTCGCAAGCGCGCGCTCGTGAATATTGAACGCCGTCGGTATTGACGGTCCTGTTATGTCGGCGTCGAGTATGGCGGTTTTATAGCCGTTTCTTTGCGAGAGCACGGCAAGAAGGCTCGTTACAAGCGACTTTCCTACGCCGCCCTTGCCGCTAACGACGGCGACGACCTTTTTAACGCTGCTAAGAGGGTTAAGCTTTTTAATAAAATCTTCCTTGCGTTCCGAACAGCTTTCGGAACAGCTTTCACAGTTATGCGAACAATCAGCCATTGTCAGAACTCCTTTATTTATCGTGTACAATAGTGTACCACAAAACGAGGAAAATAACAAAGGACGCCTTGAATTAAAGGCGTCCTTTGTGTGCGTTATCCCGTCGCAGCATTATACATAGAGCCGTTAGCACTGATGATTTGCGTCGATTGATGGGTTGTAGCGTTCCGAATGATAATTATTCTAATGCGTTTTCGGATTTAAGCACATTAGGGGACTGCTTTTGCATACAAAAAAGAAATATCGTGAAACAATTTCTTTGACATTCAAGCTGTTTTAGGGTTTATAAAATATACTGAAATCACGGGCTTATCATTTAAGGGCGTCAATACTTTAAGAAATAAAAGCCATAAAATCAGCTTTGTTTTCCTGAGGGGATTTGGTCGGTCTTCCAAGATTTTTTCTTGACCCAATCGCGCATACGGCGTCAATGAAGCATAATTTATTATGTTCCGCCGCTGTTTTAAGTGCAAATTCAAGCTCGTTAATATCGGATGCATGGAAGGCTTTGGAATACCCGCAGCTCTCCGCAATTTTTGTAAAATCTATTTGGCTCGCTGCGGTGGGCATTCCGCCGACCGATTCATGGGCTGCGTTGTTTATGACGACGTGAATAAGATTGTTCGGTCTGCACGCTCCGATTACGGCCATTGCGCCCAAATGCATCAATGCGGCGCCATCGCCGTCGATAGCCCAAACTTTTTTTTCGGGCTTTTGAAGTGCGATACCGAGCGCGATTGATGAGCTGTGCCCCATTGAACCGACGGTAAGAAAGTCATGCGCGTGGCTCTGCCCCCGTGCTTGCCGGAGCTCATACAGCTCTCTTGACGCTTTACCGGTTGTACATACCACTATATTGTCCGCCGCTGTATCAAGAATGCGGTTGATAATTTCTTCCCGCCGCAAAACGTTTTTGTTGCTGTACACTATGTCTGATTCATATTCAAGCGCGTCTTTTGAAATCAAAAGAGCGACTTGTTTACCGGCCGCAAGCAGTGGACGAAACTCACTCATTTTATCGAAAAACTGTTTTTCGGAGGTTTCTTTTCCGATTATGAATGTCGCCATACCCATGTCCCTTAAAAGCTGAAGCGTAATCTTACCCTGAAAAATGTGCTGCGGCTCATCGTGCACGCCCGGCTCTCCGCGCCAACCGACAACAAACACACACGGAATACCGTAGACATCTTCATTCAACAGCGACGCGACTGGGTTAATGATGTTCCCTATTCCGCTGTTCTGCAAATAGACAACAGGAACTTTTCCTGTTGCGAGATGATAGCCTGCAGCAAGGGCGACAGCGTTGCCTTCGTTTGCGGCTATGATGTGGTGGGAGGATATGCCATAGCGCGCCATAAGCCAGTTGCAAAGCGGCTTGAGCTGACTGTCCGGAACACCGGCGAAAAAATCAAATTGTTCAAAGGACTTTGGAGTCATTTGAAAAAGTTCCTTTCATACGTTTAGGGGAAAAAGATTGCTTGCATTCATAATTGCTCAGGGATAAGCGTAATAATTTCCTTTATAGGCATACAATACTGTTCATCGGCTTCCTTCGCTCTGTGATGTACAAGAATGCTTTCCGCCGTTTTTTTCATTGCAGGGAAACCGCTTCGTGTAAATTGATTTGCATATATGACAACATTTATTCCATGCGACTTGAACTCTTCTTCGGTTACTGCATTGAAGCAAGTCGGAACAACTACAATAGGGGTGGTGGAGTTTTTTCTCCTGAAACAATCAGCAAATTCAAAAATTTCGTCAGGCTCTGTTTTACGGCTGTGTATCATGATGGCGTCTGCACCCGCATCGATAAATGCGAAAGCTCTTTCGAGAGCATCCGCTAATCCTTTATCAAGAATTAGACTCTCTATACGCGCACATATCATAAAATCATTCGTTTTTTGCGCCTGTTTTCCCGCGGAAATTTTCTCGCAAAAGCTTTCTATGGAGTCCTGCGTCTGAGGAACATCGTTACCAAACAAAGAGTTTTTCTTAAGCCCTGTCTTATCTTCTATGATGACCATCGACACGCCCATACGTTCGAGCGAGCGAACGGTGTATGCAAAGTGCTCTGCGAGTCCGCCGGTGTCGCCGTCAAAAATAATGGGCTTCGTAGTGACCTCCACGATATCGTCGATAGTACGAAAGCGCGAGGTCATATCCACCAATTCAATGTCAGGCTTTCCCTTGGCGGTGGAATCGCATAGCGAGCTAATCCATATGGCGTCGAACTGATGTGTTTCTCCATTCATATGTACTGCTGTTTTTTCAACAATTAGACCGGTTATGCCGCTATGCGCCTCCATTGCGGTAACAAGACTTTTCATTGAAAGAACTTTTTTTAAGCGCGATCTTCTCAAATCCGGCAGGGACAATTTTGCCCTTGCTCTGTTTTCCAAAGCCTTGTATTTTGGGTCGTTAGAGTAGGGAGGTTCAATAAGCTTTCCTCCGTATTCTGAAAGTACAGACACGACCTCGTCGCGAATGGGGCGCTGAAAACCATTGACCCAGTCGTCTCCGTGTACCACAAATGCAGGTCTGAATTTAAGAATGTTTTCGCGATAGCTGAGCGTGCGTTGCTCCACTACTTCAAAAACGCCGTTAATGCTTTCGAACATTGCTTTTCTTTCCGCATATGGCAGGAGAGGAAAACGCTTGTAACTTACGATTGCCTCATCTGAAAGAACGCCAATGATCAACTTGCCCAGGCGTCTTGCCTTTTGGATTATTGCAATATGCCCACTGTGGATCATATCAGTTGAAAAGCACATATAGACAGTCTGTTCAGAAAGAGCTCTGACCTTTTCCGATACTACTGCAAGATCTGCCGGGCAATCGATCTCGCTGCAAAGATTCTCTCCGATCTCGAGAGGATACAGATCACAAGCATCCGACACTTCGTTGAACGCGTTCTCGGCATAACAATCCGTCTTTCCGTTTTCACAATATCGGCAGATGCTTTGAAGCCATAT
>CAYWQL010000032.1:0-14036 GCA_964460755.1 uncultured Oscillospiraceae bacterium
GCGGGTTTAGCTCATCTGGTAGAGCGCCACCTTGCCAAGGTGGAGGTAGCGGGTCCGAGTCCCGTAACCCGCTCCATATCGTCGCAAGCTTTAACAGTTTGCGACGATTTTTATGTTATAATGAATTATAATTTGATGCTATTAAACGCGGAAAGCTTGATTTAAAAGAACGGCGTTATTTCGTCAAGGAAGATAGAGAAAGAGGAAATATTAATGAATAATAAATCGTGGGATACGCTGTATGCGCGCGCAAAGGCGCTCGTGAACGACAGAAGTCTAACCGGGCTTATGTCGGCAGGAGGTGTTGCGGCGGCGATTATGACCGACAAGGGAAACATTTTTACAGGTGTCTGCATAGATACGGCGAGCTCGCTCGGAATGTGCGCGGAGCGAAACGCCATGGCAAATATGATAACAAACGGTGAAAGCAAAATTGTTGCAGTTGTCGCCGTTTTGGACGACGGAAGCGTCGCTTCGCCTTGCGGAGCGTGCAGAGAGTTTATGATGCAGCTCGATAAAACAAGCAAGGATATCGAAATCCTTCTTGATTACGAAAGCAAAAAGACTGTGCGACTCGGCGAGCTTATGCCCGACTGGTGGGGCGAAAAGTATTTATGATAATTTAAATTGCATATGAAGAAAAAACGCAGGGCATATGATTTTACATATGCCCTGCGAGCTGTTCAGGTTAAATAAAATTAACCTAATTTTGGAGGCGCCATCCAGATTTGAACTGGAGAATAGAGGTTTTGCAGACCTCTGCCTTACCACTTGGCTATGGCGCCATCGAGTTAAAAACGCAGTTATTATAATAATATAAAAGGGCGAAATAGTCAACCTCAAATCTCAAGTTTTTTGGTTCGATTTTTTATTTACTTATTTTACAGTTTATCGACTTGCTGTATCCCCCAAAAAAAATCGAGCAATTAACGTTTATCATTAATTAATACTTGACATACATAAACGCAAGTGATAAGCTTTGCTCATTGTAAAAAAGGTGTTTTGTTAAACATCTGTAGATTTAAGCATAATTTAAGATTATTCAAGTATACTTATCGCATTATTGTGAAAATGGAGAATAATATGAAAGATATAAAAGGCGTAAAGACAAAAAATCTCGCAAGCAGGGTCCTTGGCGGAGTTTGGGGCTTTATAAAAAAACACAAAGCGCTTTCTATTATTATTGCAGTCGCGCTCGTTATTGTTATTGCCCTTTTTGCTTCGTCCTCTAAGCTAAGGACTGACTCACAAAAAAACGCCGGAACGCAAACCTACATACGAACGACTATTCTTCAAAAAACTTCGCTTGACGACACGATAAGCGCGACGGGAAGCGTAAAGAGCGCCGACGTATCAAACGTGACGACCACACTTAATTTAACCGTTAAAACTATCGAGGTTCAGGTAGGAGATATCGTCAAAAAGGGCGATGTTATCCTGACGCTCGATACAAGCGAGCTTCAAAAACAAATTGACAAGGCAAAGGAAGACCTCGCCGACTCAACCGACAAGGCAAACTCCGCTTATTCCTCGGCGTGTACGGCGTACGACGCCGCTGTAAGCTCAAGGTCGACGGCAAAAACCGCACTCGACGCGGTAACGAAAAACTATACCGATGCTAAAGCGGTATATGACCTGGCGGTAAGCCTAATTGCGGCGGAGCAAAAGGCGTATGACGCCGCAGTTACAGCGGAAGCGGCCGCGGCAACGGCATATAACAACGCATATACAGCGTATCTTTCTGCGCGCGCGGCGTGTGCTGACCCGACAACACATATCGAGAGCGATTCTACTTCTTTTGCAAACGAACCTCAAGACGGCTGTAAGTTGGCATATGACAATATGGCGAGCGCAAAAACCGCGTTTGAAACAGCGACAAATAATAAGCAAACGGCTTCCGACAATCTAAACAGCATTAAAAGCTCGGTCGGCTTTTCGGCAAAAGAATCGGCTTATAGTGCCTCGAAAACTGTCTATGACGCGAGATACAGCGCCTATACCGCCGCTTGCGACGCGGTTGACGAAAGGTATAACGCGAAGAATACAGCGTACACAGCCTACACAAAAAGCAAGACAAGCGACACCCTCGAGGAGCTTTACGATAAGCTTGAGAAATGCACGCTTGTGGCTGAAACGTCCGGAAAGGTTACGGCGGTCAACGCGACGGTTGGTAACATCGTAACGGGCAACGCCGCGACAATTCAAGACACCGACAATCTCGTGGTCGCTATTTCGGTAGCCGAATACGACATTTCAAAAGTAAAGGTTGGAATGCCCTGCGTAATCAAGACCGACGCAACCGACGGGGAAATCGCCGGCGAGCTTAGTATGATAAGCCCAGTTGCGAACGCTTCAACGGGCATGGGTGCGGGAACCTCGACGAGCAGCACCTTTGACGCCGAGGTCACGGTTCTCGGCGGTTCAAACGGGCTTCTTGTCGGAATGAACGCAAAGGTCGAAATCATAGTTTCAAGCGTTGCGAACGTATTCACCGTTCCCTCGGACGCGGTTGAAACCGACGAAACGGGGAAAAGCATTATTTATGAAAAGACCGGCGGAACGAATTTTGAGCCGGTATTTACGCCCGTTTCCGTAACTGTCGGAAAGAGCAACGACTACTATGTCGAAATTTCCGGAGATTCACTTCGCGAGGGTATGGAAATACGCTCGAGCGCGGTTGAAGAGGAAGCGACGGTTACGGTTGACAATGGCTTCGGAAGCTTCGGAGGAAACGTATCCTTTGGGGGCGAAATGCCGTCGGGAGGCGGTGGGAATATGCCGCCGAATATGGGGGGCAGCCGATGAGCGACGTGAAAGGCGACTTCGATAAGCTTCCCGTAATAGATATGAAAGGGATAATTAAACGCTTTTATATCGGAAAACCAAATGAGCTCGAAATTCTTCACGAAATTGATTTAACCGTCCGCGAGGGCGAGTTCGTTTCGATAGTCGGTGAATCGGGGAGCGGCAAGTCAACGCTTATGAACATAATCGGCGCGCTCGATAAGCCGACCGAGGGAAGCTATTTTCTCGACGGGTTTGATATTATGAGCGCAAAGGATAAAGAGCTTTCAAAAATAAGAAATCAAAAAATCGGCTTTGTTTTTCAAACCTTCAACCTTATCGGACGTACGACGGCGCTGAAAAATGTCGAGCTGCCTATGCTTTATGCCGGCGTTGCGGCAGGAGAAAGGACAAAAAGGGCAAAAAAACTTTTGGAGCTTGTCGGTATGTCCGACCGCGCTAAGCATGAGCCCAACGAGCTTTCAGGAGGTCAAAAACAGCGCGTCGCAATAGCGCGAGCACTCGCAAACGACCCGTCCATTATCCTTGCGGACGAGCCGACGGGTGCGCTCGATTCGGAAACCAGCCGAAATGTTATGGATATATTCCATGAGCTCCATGAAAAGCACGGCAAAACCGTCGTGCTTATTACCCATAACCAAAGTCTCGCCGAGGAAACACAGCGAGTTATTAAGCTTCTTGATGGGCGTATACTCAGCGAGCGAGGGGGTGTCGGACATGGAATTATGGGATAACGTACGGCTTGCGATAACAAGCCTTCTTTCGCGCAAAATGCGCTCCTTTTTAACTATGCTCGGTATTATTATCGGCATCGGTTCGGTTATCGCGATAGTTACCGTCGGCGGTTCGCTCACAGGCTCGATAACGAGCAGTATGCAGGGCTTGGGCGCGAATAATATGACCGTAAGCCTTACTGAAAGAAGCGATGAGGACGAGCAGGAAAGTGAAACGACGATAACCTATGGCAGAGACGCCTTTATGTTCGGACGCAGTACGCCCGACGACGAAGACCTCATAACTGATGAAATGATTGAGGAATATAAGGACGCCTATGGCGATTATATTTCGGAGATTTCACTTAGTGAAAGCCTTGGAAGCTCAACCGTTTCCGACAACGGAAACAGCGCAAGCGTCAATTTCACCGGGGTTAACCTTGACTATAAAAAGGCGAACGACATCGTTATGGAAACCGGTCGCTTCATTAAGCAGGACGACATTGACGATAGTAAACGGGTATGCGTGGTTGCGCGGTCGTTCGTCGACGACGTTTTTGGCGAAAATGTCGACGTTATAGGCAAGGATTTCACCGTCAATATTAACGGCGTCGCAATAAAGCTTTATATCATCGGAATATACGACGACGGCGAATCGAGCGAAACGGCTTCGATATGGAGTATGTTTACCTCTGACGCCACGACGGCGTATGTTCCACTTTCAACGGCGAAAAAGTATGCCGGCAGTGCCGACGGATACCAGAGCTTTACCGTAACGACCGCGCCGGATATAGACAGCGCCTTCTTTCTCGACGCGACTACAAGGTTTTTCTCAAGCTACTATACAAGAAATCCGTCGTATACTGTCGAAGCTACGAATATGGAGACTCTTCTTGATACCGTAACCGATATGCTTTCAACGGTTCAGTACGCCATAGCGGCGATTGCGGCGATAAGCCTTCTTGTCGGCGGTATAGGCGTTATGAATATTATGCTCGTCACCATAACCGAACGGACTCGGGAAATCGGAACTCGAAAGGCACTCGGCGCGCCAAACGGAGCAATACGGCTTCAGTTTATTGTCGAGTCGGTTATTATTTGCGTCATCGGCGGTATAATCGGTATAGTTTTCGGAATTACAATCGGGTCTATTGCTTCGAGTATCCTCGGATATGCTTCGCCGCCTTCGGTTTCCGCAATAATTATCGCCGTCGGCTTCTCTATGGCGATAGGAATATTTTTTGGTTATTATCCCGCGAACAAGGCGGCAAAGCTTGACCCGATTGAAGCGCTTCGTTACGAATAAGTAAAAACGTTGTTTTTCTGTTGATAAGTTGGTATGATTAAATAAACGTCAAATGAATTAAGGCGTTTGCCGACTAATTATGAGGGTACAGATATGAATATAAAAAAACTGATTATAGCGCCGGACAGCTTCAAGGGCTCAATGAGCTCAAGCGAGGTTGCGGACATAATTGAACAGGAGGCGCTCCGCGTTTTTCCGGAATGTGAAATCAAAAAGCTTCCTATCGCAGATGGCGGAGAGGGAAGCCTTGACGCAATTGTATTTCTTACAGGCGGCGAAAAGCGCTCAACAACTGTGATTTCTCCCGACGGAAGTGAAATTGCGGCAAAGTACCTTATCACCGATGACGGGCGTGCAATTCTTGAGCTCGCTGAAAGCAGCGGTTTTGCGCGGCAGCAGGGGCTGCATCCAATGACCTCATCAACCTATGGCTTCGGGCAGCTTATTCTCGACGCGTTAAATTTTGGCGCGAAAAGCTTCACTCTTTGTATCGGCGGCAGCGCGACGACCGACGGCGGCTGCGGAATGGCGGCGGCACTCGGTGTTCGTTTTCTTGACAAAAATGGGAAAAGCTTTTGTCCTTGCGGCAAAACACTTATGGATATCGTCGAAATTGACCTTTCGAAAATTGACGAGCGTATCAGGGAATGCACCTTTACAGTTATGTGCGACGTAGAAAATCCTCTGTTTGGCGAAAACGGAGCGGCATATAGATACGCTCCGCAAAAGGGAGCGAACGAGGAACAAACATGCGTACTCGACGAAGGACTTCGCTTGCTCGGCGGTTTACTTCACAAGCTTTTGAATAAGGATGTTTCACATATTGTCGGCGGTGGCGCGGCGGGAGGACTTGGCGCGGGCTGCGTCGCATTTCTTGACGCGAAGCTTACGAGCGGAATAGAAGCAATGCTTAATCTGTGCGATTTCAATGCACTCGTTAAGGACGCGGACGCGATAATTACGGGCGAAGGAAAGCTTGACGAGCAGAGCCTTATGGGCAAGGTGCTTTCGGGTATAATTAAGGCTTCAAACGGTCTTCAGATTATATCAATCTGCGGAGTTAACAAATGTGACAAAGAAGCTCTTTTAAAGAGCAACATCGTCGCGTTTGAAACAAGCGAGGGGATAACGGCGCAGGAAAGCTTGAGCCGCCCGACATATTATTTACAAAAAGCTTCATCTCGAGCCGTGAGTTATTTAAAAAACAAATAATTACTGGACAGTTCAGCAAAGACCGCTTTCGAGCGGTCTTTTTTTGTGTTTTACATTGACATTTTGTTATAAACGGGTATAATAACATTTGCGACTTAATCGCAAATGTTTTGTGGAGGTGCTTGCTTTGAAGGATTATATGACCGAGCAGCGAAAGCTGTTAATGCGCCTTTTTGAAGATAATATCGGAAGAAAGATGTCGATTGACGATATACAAAACGAGCTTGAGGGCAAAGCGCAGATAAGTCGAAGCGCGATATACCGCAACATTGACAAAATGGCGCGTGAGGGCTTGCTCGAAAAGACGGTGAGCCCAGAGGGAAGAAAGACATTTTATCGGTTTAACGCCGACGATAAATGCTGTGAAAGGCTTCACCTTCGCTGTGAGAAATGCGGAAAGCTTATGCATCTTCAAAGCGAAAAAGAGGAGACGAGCATTACCGCGCTTTTGGAGAAAAACGGCTTTGAGCTCGACGAACACGCGACAGTTCTTTTCGGAGTATGTACCGACTGCAAATAAGTAAAGCTTTGGAGAAATATTTATGAAAAAAATAATTGCACTGTTATTGAGCCTTGCTCTTTTTTTTGGTCTGTTTTCAGGCTGTACGAATAAAAAACAGTCGAATGACGATGGAAAGCTTAATGTTCTATGTACAATCTTTCCCGAATATGACTGGGCGAAAAACATTATAGGCGAGCGTATCAACGACGTTAATCTTACAATGCTTCTTGACGACGGAGTTGATTTGCACAGCTTTCAGCCAAGCGTCGACGACCTAATTAAGGTTTCTACCTGCGACCTGTTTATCTATGTCGGCGGCGAATCCGACGCGTGGGTAAGCGACGCTTTAAAACAGGCGGTTAATAAGGATATGGTAGTTATAAACCTTCTTGACGTTCTCGGTGACGCGGTTAAGCAAGAGGAGCTGGTCGAGGGAATGGAAGGGGAGGAAGACGAGCAGGACGAGATTGAATATGACGAGCACGTTTGGCTTTCAGTAAAAAACGCCGAATTATTCACGACCTATATCGCAGAACAGCTTTGTGCGATAGACGCCGATTTTTCAGATGTTTATGAAGCCAACGCGAAGAATTATATTGAAAAGCTTGAGGCGCTTGACAAAGAATTTGGCGAAACGGTAAATGGCGCGAAGCGCAACGTTATCCTTTTTGCCGACCGTTTTCCTTTCAGATATCTCATCGACGACTATGCTCTTGACTATTATGCCGCCTTTGTCGGATGTTCGGCGGAAACCGAAGCAAGCTTTAAAACAATCGCTTTTCTTTCGTCAAAGGTTGACGAGCTTGGTCTGAAAAGCATAATAACCCTTGAGGGAAGCGAACAAAAAATAGCGAAAACAATTATTGATAATACCGCGACGAAGGACCAGACGATTTTAACGCTTAATTCTATGCAGGGCATAACCTCGGCAGATATTGCGGCGGGGGAGACCTACTTTTCAATTATGACAGAAAACCTTAGCGTTCTGAATAGCGCATTAAACTGATGGGGGAAACAAAATGGCACTTCTGACCGCAAAAAATTTGACGCTCGGTTACGAGGGAAACAAGGTTGTCGAGGGACTATGCTTCGACGTCAACACGGGCGACTATCTTTGTGTCGTCGGTGAAAACGGCTCCGGCAAAAGTACGCTAATGAAGACGATACTTCGACTAAGGGAACCTATTTCGGGCGAAATTATTATGGGCGACGGATTGAAAGCAACCGAAATAGGATATCTTCCGCAACAAACGGTGGTGCAGCGTGATTTTCCCGCTTGTGTTTCTGAAATCGTTATGTCGGGCTGTTTGAACCGCTGCGGACTTCGCCCGTTTTACAACAGGGAAGAAAAGAAGCTTGCAAAGGCTTGTATGGATAAAATGGGCATTACACAGCTTGCCGAACGGTGTTACAGGGAGCTTTCAGGGGGACAACAGCAGCGTGTTCTCCTGGCTCGCGCACTTCTGGCAACAAAAAAGCTTCTTCTTTTAGATGAGCCCGTCGCAGGGCTTGACCCAAAGGTTACGGCGGATATGTACGAATTGATAGAAAAGCTTAACCGTGAGGACGGCATTACGATTATAATGATTTCCCACGATATTGAAGCGGCGACGAAATATGCGAGCCGTATCCTCCATATCGGGCACAAACCGCTTTTTTTCGGCTCGACAAAGGATTATCTTAAAAGCCCTATCGGAAAAAGCTATGCTTCGATTAAGGAGGGAAAATAGTATGACTGAGCAGTTGGCTCTTTATTTTCAGTTTCCCTTTGTTCGCTACGCGCTGATTGTCGGAGTGCTTATTGCGTTTTGCTCCTCGCTTCTCGGTGTAACCCTTGTGCTAAAGCGTTTTTCATTTATCGGCGACGGTCTTTCCCACGTCGCTTTTGGGGCTATCGCGATAGCGTCGGTGCTAAATCTTTCGAACAATATGCTGATAGTCGTGCCTGTAACTATCGTGTGTGCGATTTTGCTTTTAAGGACAGGACAAAACACGAAAATTCAGGGTGACGCCGCAGTGGCTATGATTTCGGTCGGAGCGCTTGCCGTCGGCTATCTTCTTATGAATCTTTTTTCAACCTCCACCAACCTTTCGGGCGACGTATGCTCGACCCTTTTTGGTTCGACGTCAATATTAACCCTTACAATGGGCGAGGTGTGGCTGTGCGTGGCGATGTCGGTCATTGTTATCGCGGTATTTATTCTTTTCTATCACAAGATTTTTTCCGTTACCTTTGACGAGAGCTTTGCCCAAGCTACCGGCACAAGGGTCAATTTATATAACCTTATTATAGCTGTCGTTATCGCGCTCGTTATAGTGCTGGCTATGAATCTCGTCGGCTCGTTGCTTATTTCCGCTCTTGTGATTTTTCCCGCCCTTTCGGCAATGAGAGTATTTAAAAGCTTCCGCGCTGTCATCATCTGCTCGGCAGTTTTCTCGGTTGTCTGCGCGGTCGTCGGGATATTGATTTCAATACTTGCGGGAACCCCCGTCGGCTCGACCATTGTGGCGATTGATATAGTCGGCTTTCTTCTGTTCTGGCTTGCGGAAAACGTCACTAAGTGAAGGGTCAAGCTGTGAAGTATTAAAGACTTTTTTGTTGTTAAAGTCGCCGCAATAAAGTATAATAAAAAAAGAATTTACCTCATATTTTTTAAATGAGGTGATTTTTTTGAAATCCAAGCTTTTATTTTTTGAAATTGTAGTTTTGAGCGTAACCCTTGCGCTTATCATAAATGTCGTCGGTTCGTTTGCAATACAGGTTTCGAGCACGACGCCGTATTATGCTGAACAGGTTATCGTTATCGACGCGGGACACGGCGATTTTGACCCGGGAAAGGTCGCGAGCGACGGCACGAGGGAAAAGGACATTAACCTTTCCATAGCGCTTAAGCTGTACGATATTTTTACCGCGAACGGTTATACCGCCGTATTAACGCGCAGTGACGACACGACGCTTGCCGACAAATCGGCAACGAGCGTTTCGACTAAAAAAAAGACCGACACGCATAACAGGGTGAAATATGCCGATTCCTTTACAGATTCGGTTTTAATAAGCATTCATCAAAACAGCTATACCGAATCGTCCTCGCATGGCACGCAGCTGTTTTATGGCACAAAAAATGACGAAAGCAAGCTTTTAGCCGAGGCGATAATGGGCAGCGTCGTTGACAAAATACAGCCCGAGAATACTCGTCCGCTGAAAGAAGGAACGAGCAGCATATATATTCTCGTCAACACCAAAGCTCCGACCGTCTTGGTTGAGTGCGGTTTTATGACTAACTCAGAGGAGCTAAAAAAGCTCAAGGACGAGGAATACCAACGGCGTATGGCGTTCAGTATCTTTTTGGGATATCTTGATTATAAAGCGTATATTAAGAGCGAATAAGGAGCAAAAGAATGGCGTCGTTAAAAAGCGTATATGTCTGCACAAACTGCGGAGCTACCTCAAGCCGCTGGTTTGGACGTTGTAACGAGTGCGGCGAATGGAACACGATAGTCGAGGACGTCGTCGAAAAGAAAACGGCGGCGGCGACGCACAAAACCGCAACCGCCAAGCGAAAGGCGAGCGAGCTCGTTGCGCTCAGCGACGTCGCGTTCGATACCGAAATACGTTATACCACTGAAATACCTGAGCTTGACCGCGTGCTTGGCGGCGGCATTGTTAAAGGCTCCGTTGTGCTAATCGGCGGCGAGCCTGGCGCTGGAAAATCAACACTTCTTCTTCAAATGTGCGGGAAAATGGCAAAAACGGCGAAAATATTATATGTTTCGGGCGAGGAATCTGTACACCAAATTAAACTTCGCGCCGACCGCCTGGCCGTGAACACGTCGAATATAGTCATTGCCAACGAAACCGACGTAGAAACGATAGTCAGCATAGTCGACGAAATGAAGCCCGACTTATTTATTATTGACTCAATACAAACTATGACGAGTGAGGACATAAGCTCGTCTGCCGGAAGCGTTACCCAAGTAAGGGAATGCACTTCAACACTTATGAAATCGGCGAAGACGAGCGGCATACCGCTTTTTATCGTCGGACACGTCAACAAGGACGGCGCTATCGCAGGGCCAAAGGTTATGGAGCATATCGTCGACACTGTGCTCTATTTTGAGGGCGACAAATACCTAACATACCGTATCCTTCGCGCGGCGAAGAACCGATACGGCTCGACCAACGAAATCGGAATTTTCGATATGACGGGCGAAGGGCTTTTCGGCGTTGATAATCCGAGTATGCTTATGCTTGATGGACGTGACGAAAATATAGCAGGAAGCTGTGTGACCTGCGTTATGGAGGGCTCACGCCCCATACTCGCCGAAATCCAGACACTTGCGACAAAAACTGGCTTTGGAACTCCGCGGCGCACGTCATCGGGCTTCGACTATAACCGAACTAATCTTCTTTTAGCGGTGCTTGAAAAGCGTGCGGGATATTTTCTTTCGAGTCTTGACGTTTATCTCAACGTCATCGGCGGGCTTGAGCTTGACGAGCCGTCCTGCGACCTCGCCGTTGCGATTAGTCTTATTTCCGCCGTAACGGACAAGCCTGTTCCGACCGGCACGGTTGCTTTTGGTGAAATCGGTCTTGGCGGGGAAATAAGAGCAATACAAAATCCGACATTGCGCATAATCGAGGCGCAAAGGCTTGGGTTTAAACAGTGCGTTCTGCCGGCGATATCCCTTTCAAAGCTTAACGAAAAGGATTACGCAATAAAGCTTGTCGGAGCAAAGAATATAAACGACTTAAAAACCTTGTTTAAATAATTATGAACTGTTGCATAACGCCAGAAAATCCAAGTGAACGAAAGAAAACGGTAATTGTCTCAGGCGAAAATAAAATTTTTGTCGAAGCACTTAAAAAAGAGGGGATAACGACACTTTTATGCGAACGGAATCCGTCGCTTCCACCACCCATTGCCTCTCACGCCGACGTTAACTGCCTTTATCTTGGCGAAAATACAATCGCGGTTCTCGCCGAGCAAGCATCGCTTATTTACTCTCTCAAATCACTCGAGTATGATGTAATTGAAGTTACGGGCGCCAAAAATGAATATCCCGCGGACTGTATCTTAAATTGCCTTCTAATGGGCAAAACGGCAGCATCGCACAAGACCGCCCTGAACGCTCAAATCAGAGAGCTTCTTTTTAGCAAGGGTTTTTCTCTGATTGCCTCAAATCAAGGCTATTCGCGCTGCTCTGTTTGCCCTATCGGCGATAAAGCGGCAATAACCGCTGACGATGGACTTGCACGCACCCTACAAGAGCAGGGAATAGACGTTCTAATTATTCCAAAGGGCGAAATCAAGCTTTCCGGATATGAATACGGCTTTATCGGCGGAAGCTCATTTATGACAGACGACAAAGAACTCGCCTTTTTCGGAAAAGCAAGCGAGATTTCATATTTCGGGTTAATTAAGGAATTCCTTAAAAAACACGAAGTTTTGTCAAAAGAAATAACCGACGAACCGCTGACCGATATAGGCGGCGCGATTAGATTGTAACACAAATAATAAAAAGTATGTTGAGGTAAAATAATGTTAAAAAGAAAAAGACCGGCGATAACAGATGTTATTTGGTTATTATCCTTTGGCATAGCATTAACCATAATTTTGTTGCTGTGTAAATATGGTTTCGCAAGCACGGATGAGTCGTTCTATTTAGCGGTGCCATATCGGTTAATGCAGGGAGACGCTTTAATAAAAGAAGAGTGGAACATCGCTCATTTGTCGTCTTTGCTTATATATCCCTTGCTGAAGCTGTATTCGCTTATTGCGGGAACAACAGAAGGCATATTGTTATCATTCAGATATATCTATACGCTTTTGCACGCGGCGGTAGCTGTTTTTATTTTTCTTTCACTTAGAAAAACAAATTGGGGCGCAGTATTTGCTTCACTTATTTATCTTGTTTTTACGCCGTTTGGGATCAAGGCTCTTTCATATAACTCTATGGGAATTGCAATGACAGCGATATCATGCATTATCCTATATAATTATAAGAATGAAGGCAAAAATTACTATTCATTGATTATTTCGGGAGCCTGTTTTGCCGTTGCTGTGTTATGCTGTCCTTATTTAATTATTCCGTTTTTAATATTTTGTTTTGCTTATATAATTTCTTTACTCATAAAAAAGATGGGGATCCCGGTCAAGAAGAATATTTTGTTAAGAGATGTTCTCGCGTTTACCGTCGGTGCCGGCGTTGTAGCCGTGTTTATTTGTATTTTCATCTTTTCAAGATGCTCCTTAAGTGATGTTATAAAATCTGTACCTCATATTTTAGATGACCCTTCGCATCCTCCTAAAAATAGTTTTTGGGAAATTATATTTTATTATCTTCAGAATATTGTTCACAGCAGTCGATACGGAAAACCGATTTTTATTTGCTGCACAATACTTTTTGCGGTTATTATTTTCGACAAAAATAAAAGCAAAAGATATTTGCTTTATTTTTCTTTTGCGTTGATTTTAACTGTGGCGTATCTTGCGTCGCTTATGTTAGAGGATATTAAGATTAATTTTTTGATGTTTGCTCTAAATATCCTCGGCTTCTTTTGCTTTTGCTGTATGCCGAAAGATAATATTCGTGAATTTGTTTTCTTGTGGTTGCCCGGAATGATTTATGGCTTTTTCCTTAACATTTCATCAAATAACGGGTTTTATGCAATTTCTGAAGCTGCACTTATTTCTTCGCTCGGAAGTATTCTAATTATCGTATCGTTCTTGCAAAATTTATCGAAGGAACAGCTCCCTAAGCCCACGATTATAATTTGTAAAGCTGTCATTGTTTGTTTGTTTACGGCGTTCTTAACAATAGAAACCATTACTCGTTGCACTGTGTTTTATAGAGACGAAACAATTAACGAGATGAAATACGTCGTAGCATGCGGTTCTCAAAAGGGCATTCACACAACGGAAAGCAAAAAAGAAGAATATGAAGCTTTATTTGAAGACACAAATTCAGTTCGCTATAGCGACGCCGAATCGGTTTTATACTATGTTTACGCGCCGTGGCTTTATTTAGATGACGAAAAAAATAACAGCGGTCCTTCAACGTGGTTTAAACTTGAATTTGATTCTGATGCTTCAATTAACAAAACCTTGATTGATTATTATAATATAAATCCAAAAAAGATTCCCGACATTGTTTACACTTTAAAGGACGATTGGCTTGACGCAGAAAATTTTTTGAGATACTTTGACGGAATAGGCGAGTATAAACTAAGCGAAACTAAACAAGGATATGTTCTAACAAAAGTCCAGTAATAAATCTTTTATATAATAATTTTACTATGGTAACATAAAAATAACTTTCACAACCGGCGCAACGAATTAATAACAACTGTCGCAGAAATGAATAGTTTAATTACGTTTATGCTGATAAGAGCTGTGAATATTATTTCTTGGCGGGTTTTCTTGACAGGGAAGCGGATTTTGTGTATACTTTTTCTGCGGGCGCAATTTCGCTAAATGAAAGTTTAGCGAAATTAAGG
>CAYWQL010000033.1:0-12438 GCA_964460755.1 uncultured Oscillospiraceae bacterium
TATTCTCCCAACTGTTATTTGTATCATTGTATCACATTTCATCTTAAAACAAAAACACAAAAGCCCACCGAAAATATCGGTGAGCTTTTTTCTTGCGCTATAAGACTATACTAATTCAATTATAGCCATTTCAGCGGCGTCGCCGCGACGGGGTCCGATTTTAATAATACGGGTATATCCGCCCTGACGCTCTTTGTAGGAAGGAGCTATCTCGTCGATAAGCTTCTTCGAAACCGCTTCTTTTGTTATATAAGAATAAATCTGTCTTTTAGAATGCAGTGTTTCGGATTTTCCGAGAGTAATCATCTTTTCGGCAACCGTACGAACCTCTTTTGCCCTTGTGACGGTCGTTTCGATTTTGCCGTTCTCGATAAGATACGTTACCATCGCACGAAGCATAGCTTTGCGCTGGTCTGTCGTCCTGCCGAGTTTTCTCGTTCCAGCCATGGCTTTTCTCTCCTTTTAGCGCCCTTTAGGCTTAGTCGTCGCTTGAGCTGAGGTTAAATCCGAGCGCCTTAAGCTTCTCGAGCACCTCTTCGAGCGATTTAACACCGAGGTTTCTGACCTTCATCATATCTTCCTCGGACTTGTTTATAAGGTCTTCGACTGTATTGATTCCCGCCCTCTTTAAGCAGTTAAAGCTTCTTACCGAGAGGTCGAGCTCTTCTATAGTCATCTCAAGCACCTTTTCCTTGCTTTTAACGTCCTTTTCAACGAGAATTTCTGTGTCCATAATATCCTCGGAAAGGTTCATAAACAAGTTGAGATGCTCGCACAAAACTTTCGCGCCGAGCGAAACCGCTTCTTTGGCGGTTATCGTCTTGTCGGTCTTAACCTCGAGTGTAAGCTTATCATAGTCCGTAATCTGACCAACGCGGGTATTTTCAACCGTATAGTTGACCTTGAGAACGGGGGTAAATATGCTGTCCACGGGGATAACGCCGATAAGTCCCGCTGTGTTTTGTTTGTTGCGTTCGGAGGAAACATAGCCCCTGCCCTTGTCGAACGTGATGTCCATAACGAACTTCGCGCCCTTGCTTAAGGTGGCGATATGCCAATCGGGGTCGAGTATTTCGATTTCCGAATCAGGCTTAATGCTTCCTGCGGTTACCTCGCACTCGCCCTCGGCTTCGATTGTGACCGTTTTCGGACCGTCGCAATGAAGCTTCGCGGTTATTCCCTTTACGTTCAAAACGATTTCTGTAACGTCTTCCTTGACGCCTTCAATCGTTGAAAACTCATGCAGCACACCGTCGATTTTTATCGACTGCGCGGCAACGCCGGGAAGCGAGGATAGGAGAACGCGGCGAAGCCCGTTACCGAGCGTAGTTCCAAAACCGCGTTCGAGAGGCTCTAATGTAAATCTTCCGAAAGAGCCGTCTTCTTCCAATTCGATAGATTCTATCTTGGGCTTTTCTATTTCTATCATTAAATAAAACCCTCCCATTAGACGGTTAACCCGTCGTTTTTCGCTTTCCCAAAAATAACCTTAGTTTAAAAGCTATTATTTGGAATAGAGCTCGACGATAAAGTGTTCTTCGACCTCAAAGTCAATTTCAGAACGCTCGGGGAGACGTGTTACGGTCGCCGCGACCTTTTCGTTGTCAACGTCCATCCAAACAGGCTTCGGACGCGCGGTATTCGCCGCGGAGGTGTCCTTAATCTTGTTGCAGTCGGTTGACTTTAGCGCAATCTTATCTCCCGCCGAAACGAGGTAAGACGGAATGTTAACGGTCTTGCCGTTAACTGTGAAATGACGGTGAAGAACAAGCTGACGAGCTTCTTTTCTGGAAGCTGCAAAGCCTGCGCGATAGACTATATTGTCTAATCTGCTTTCAAGGATTTTAAGCAGATTTTCGCCAGTTACGCCGTTTTGACGTTCTGCCATCTCGAAGTATTTTGCAAACTGGCTTTCAAGTACGCCATAATATCTCTTTGCTTTCTGCTTTGTGCGCAGCTGTATTCCGTACTCCGAAACCTTCTTACGACCCTGACCATGCTGACCGGGTCCATAATTTCTGCGCGAAAATGCGCATTTGTCGGAGTAGCAGCGTTCGCCTTTCAAAAAGAGCTTTTCGCCCTCGCGGCGGCAATACCTGCACACAGCACCGGTATATCTTGCCATATCCTATTTAACCTCCTGTTATTATACGCGACGTCTTTTCGGGGGACGGCATCCATTGTGAGGAACGGGGGTAACATCCTTGATTAAGCTTACCTCCAAGCCCGCTGCCTGCAAAGCACGGATAGCGGCTTCACGTCCCGAACCGGGTCCTTTTACATAGACCTCAACGGTCTTCATACCATGCTCCATCGCCGCCTTAGCTGCGACTTCCGCGGCCATCTGAGCCGCGAACGGTGTTGATTTGCGGGAGCCTCTAAAGCCCAAGCCACCAGCACTTGCCCACGATATGGCATTACCGCTGACATCGGTAATTGTGACAATAGTGTTGTTGAAGGTCGACTGGATATGCGCGGCTCCGCGTTCAATGTTCTTTTTCTCGCGGCGCTTACGTGTTCCCGTGGTCGCCTTCTTAGTTGTTTTTGTTGCCATTTTGTCGGACTCCTCCCTTATTTCTTCTTGTTTGCCATCGTTCTCTTCGGACCCTTACGTGTACGGGCATTGGTCTTAGACCTCTGACCGCGAACGGGCAAGCCGCGACGGTGACGTACACCACGATAGCAACCGATTTCAACCAAGCGCTTAATATCGAGCGAAACGTTGCGGCGAAGGTCGCCTTCAACCGTCAAGTTTTTGTCGATATATTCGCGAAGTTTGGCGACATCGTCGTCGGACAGGTCCTTAACTCTGATATCAGGGTTAACGCCTGTTTCCTCGAGGATTTTTTTCGCCTTACTTTGGCCAATACCGTAAATATAGGTAAGTCCTGCTTCGACCCGCTTATCCTTCGGCAGGTCAATACCAGCAATACGCGCCATTTAATTTTCCTCCGGTTAGTTCGTTATAGCGTCTTAACCTTGACGCTGTTTGTGTTTCGGATTTTTGCAGATAACCATAACTTTTCCGTTACGCTTGATTACCTTGCATTTCTCGCAGATGGGTTTTACGGAAGGTCTGACCTTCATAATTAGTACCTCCTAAGTTTATCTGCGCTACTTGGAGCGCCATGTTATACGACCCTTTGTTAAATCATAAGGCGACATCTCAACCGTCACCTTATCACCGGCCAGAATACGTATGAAATTCATACGAAGCTTGCCAGAGATGTGGGCGTGAATTTTGTGACCGTTAGCAAGCTCAACGAGAAAAGTCGCGTTGGGCATCACCTCTTTGACCACACCCTCTAACTCTAATACATCCTCTTTAGACAAATTCTAACCCTCCTTTTGTTGACGGTCGTCGCTGTAAAATCTCGCCTTAATTTCGGCGTACAGCGATTTGTCGCTTAACGGTTCTTGAAGCGTCAGCATGGTTTTAGTAGCACCTAAGTGCCTTAGCTTCTTTCGCTTGGGTTTGTTTAGTTTTCTCAAATCTCCGTCGGCAATCAAAGCGTGGTCGTTTTCGACCTCAACGACGAGGAAAAATCTCCCCTTATCGCGTCCCGCCTTAGATTGTACCACAGAGCCCTTCACAATATCCATACTTTGCCGCCTTTCTATTCTTTTGTAAGAATAACCGGTTCGCCGTCCGTAATGGCTATCGTGTACTCAAAATGCGCCGAAAGACTTCTGTCCTTGGTGACCACGGTCCAGTCGTCGTCCAAAATCCTGACGCCGTACCCGCCCGCGTTCACCATGGGTTCGACCGCTATGGTCATACCGGGAACAAGGCGTGCGCCGTGTCCGGGTCTTCCATAGTTCGGAACTTCAGGTTCTTCGTGCATATCGCGTCCTATGCCGTGCCCGACAAAATCGCGCACAACCGAGAAACCGTTCTTTTCAACATAGCTTTGCACTGCATTGCTTATGTCTCCTATTCGGTTTCCTGCGTAGGCGACCTTCAACGCTTCCATCAAGCTCTGCTTGGTGACGTCCATAAGGCGTTGTGCCTCATCGCTCACCCTGCCGACCCCGAAGGTCGCGGCGTTGTCGCCGACAAATCCGCCGTAAGACGCGCACAAATCGACGCTCACAATATCGCCCTGCTTTACGATGGTGTTCTTGCTTGGAATGCCGTGTATAACCTGTTCGTTGATGGAAATACAGGTGCTCTTCGGAAAACCCTCATAATTTAAGCAGGTCGGAGTTGCTCCCTGTGAAAGGATGTATTCCCGTACCTTGTCGTCAACATAAGCGGTGGAGACGCCGACTTCAAGGACTTCTTTCGCAACTCTTAGCGCTCCGGCGGAAATCCGACACGCCTCTTTCATCGTTTCGAGTTCCTTCGCCGTTTTGAGAACTATCATTGTTATACCTCGAGCGCTTGAAGCGTTGCGCGGGTTACGTCCGCGACCGCTCCTGCGCCCATAACCTCGCGAAGCTTGCCCTTCTTTTGATAGAAGTCCTTAAGCTGCTCGGTTACCTCGTGATAGACGTCTAAGCGATGCTTAACCGTCGCCGCCTCGTCGTCACTTCGAATAATAAGCGGAACGTTGCATTTGTCGCACAAGCCGTCGTTTTTCGGCTGCTTAAACGCGATATGATAGCTTGCTCCGCAGGTTGGGCAAATACGTCTGCCCGACATACGCTCGACAATCGCCTCATCAGGAACCTCAAGACTGATAACCTTATCAATTTCGACGCCCATATTTTCGAGTGCTTTAGCCTGTTCAATCGTGCGCGGAAAGCCGTCAAGGATAAACCCATCTATACAATCCTCACACGAAAGACGCTCGCTGATTATGCCGATTATTATGTCGTCGGGAACGAGAGAGCCCTCGTCCATAAAGCTTTTAGCCTTATTGCCGAGTTTGGTTCCCTCGCGTACCGCCTCTTTAAGAATATTGCCTGTGCTGATTATCGGAATGGAAAGCCGCCCCGCGATTATCTCGCTTTGCGTTCCCTTGCCGGCACCCGGCGCGCCTAATAATATAAGCTTCATTTTCACTCACATCCTTATTCAAGGAAGCCCTTATGGTGACGCATAAGCATATACGATTCAAGCGTATTGGAAATTTCAAGCGCAACACCGACAATAATAAGAACCGACGTACCGCCAAGCGAAATCTGAATGCCTGTGGTATTGGCAATAATTATCGGAAGAGTCGCGACAAGAACAAGGAATATGCCGCCGATAAAGGTAATTTTCGAAATAACCCTCGATATAAAATCGGTAGTGGGCTTGCCCGGGCGAATGCCGGGAATCATACCCGAGTTTTTGCGAAGGTCGTTCGCCATCTGTATCGGATTGTACTGAACGGCTACATAGAAGTAGTTAAAGCCGATTATGAGAAGCGCGTACAGCACCGCATAAAGCCAACCGTCAGGGTCAAACAGACTTAAGAACTTGGAATCAATCGAGAAAAAGTTCTTAATCGTTGCAGGAACAGAAAGAAACGTGCTTGCAAAAATTATGGGAAGAACGCCCGTCATATTCACCTTAATGGGAATATTCGTGTTCTGTCCGCCGTACATTTTACGACCGACAACGCGCTTCGCATACTGAACGGGAATACGTCTTTCCGCGTTCGTCATAACGATTATGAAAACGAACATCGCCGCAAACATAATCAGAATGAGCGGAAGTATTACCCAAAAGCTTGGAATAGGCGTGTTATAGGTTCCCGTTGTGGGGTCCATATATTTGCCCGCAGCAAGCTGGAAGTAATAGATAAAGGTCTGAACAAATTTTGAAAGGTTCGCGATGATACCTGTAAAGATAAGAAGCGAAATGCCGCTTCCGATACCCTTTTGGTCAATCTGCTCGCCAAGCCAAATGAGTAAGACCGAGCCGCCGGTAAGACACATAACAATGACTATCGCCGAGAACACTCCGGCAAAACCGTCGCTGAAATTGTAGGTAAGCGCACCCTGGTTTTGAAGAAGAATGTAATAGACTATTGCCAATGAAAGCGAAATGAATATCGACGAATATCTTGTGAGCTTGTTTATCTTGTTTCTGCCCTCTTCGCCCTCTTTAGACCAACGCTCCAAGGCGGGAATAACCACCTGAAGAAGCTGGATAATAATCGAGGCGTTGATGTAAGGCGTAACCGAAAGAGCAAACAATGTTGCGTTTGAAAAGCTTCCGCCCGTCATCAAATCGAAAAATCCGAAGATGGTTTCTTTGTTTGCCAGCGAACTTGTTGCTAAAACTGCGGCGTTAATAAACGGAGCAGGAATAGCCGCGCCAAGACGAAATATCAGAAGAATAAATAATGTGAAGATTATCTTCTTCCGAAGCTCATCGATTTTCCAAGCGTTTTTAAAGGTTTGGAACATCGTCAAATCACCTCGGTCTTTCCGCCAGCCTTTTCAATTTTACTTTTAGCTGTTTCGGAATATGCCGCGAGCTTAACGGTAAGCTTTTTGTCAATCTTTCCGTTGCCGAGAACCTTTATTCCGTCTAAAGGCTTATTGATTAAACCGGATTCTATGACTGCTTTTGCGTCTACGACCGCGCCGTCCTCAAACCTTTTATCAAGGTCAGAAACGTTGATAGTCGCATATTTTGTCGCAAAAATATTCTTAAAACCACGTTTTGGGATACGACGAACGAGTGGGAGCTGTCCGCCTTCAAAGTAAGCGGGCTTATGTCCCGAACGAGCAAGCTGACCTTTATGTCCCTTGCCTGCCGTTTTTCCGTTACCAGAACCGGCGCCGCGACCCTTGCGCTTTACTTCGCTGCTTGCACCCTGTGCGGGTTGCAGTTCATGTAGCTTCATAGGAATGCACCTCCTTGCTTTATGCTTCGGTTACTTCAACCATGTGAGATATCTGTGTAAGCTTACCGCGTGTCGCAGCATTGTCGGGCTGGATAGAAAAATCATTGATTTTACGAAGTCCAAGCGATTTTGCTGTTGCGATTTGCTTATCTGACCTTCCGACAAGGCTCCTTATAAGGCGAACCTTGATTCCGCTCTTTTTCTTTGCGACGGGCTTCTTAGCCTCAACCTTTGCTTCGGCCTTAACCTCTGCGGGCTTTTCCTCGGCTGTCGCCTTGGCGACGGCCTTTGTTTCTGCCTTCGGGGCGGGCTTCTTCGCGGCGGTCGACGTTGTCTTTGCCGCTGCGGGCTTTTTCGCCGTCGTTGTTTTTGTTGCCGTAGTCTTCTTTTCGGCGGATGCGGTCGTCTTGGCGGCGGGCTTCTTCTCGGAAGCTGCCGTGGTCTTCTTTTCTTCTGCCATAATAACCTTTATCCCCCTTAACCTATAATTTCTTTCGCGGATTTTCCACGAACTGCGGCGACCTCGTCAACCGTACGAAGAGTCGTGAGACCTTCAAGCGTCGCTCTAACGACGTTGTTAGGATTGTTCGAACGAAGCGACTTTGTACGAATGTCGCTTATGCCCGCAGCCTCCATAACCGCACGGACAGGGCCACCTGCGATAATTCCGGTACCGGGACCGGCGGGCTTAAGAAGCACGCTGCCTGCTCCGAACTTACCGATAACCTCGTGAGGAATTGTTGTTCCTCTGCGTGAAATTCTAACTATATTCTTTTTCGCGTCCTCAAGTCCCTTGCGAATAGCTTCAGGAACTTCGCCCGCCTTTCCGAGTCCGACACCTACGATTCCGTTGCCGTCTCCGACAACCACGAGAGCCGAGAACTTGAAAATACGACCGCCCTTTACGGTTTTAGATACACGATTTATTGTTACAACCTTTTCTTTAAGGTCTAACGTTGCTGCGTCGAGTCTTTCCAAAATCTTTCTCCTCCCTCTTAGAACTTGAGACCGCCCTCGCGGGCTCCCTCAGCAAGTGCCTTGACACGTCCGTGATAAACGAAGCCTCCACGGTCGAAGACAACCTCGGTTATTCCGAGCTTAAGTGCCTTCTTCGCAACCGCTTCGCCAACCTTCTTCGCGGCTTCGGCGTTTCCTGTATAACCTTCAAAGCCCTTATCAAGCGATGAGGCGGAACAAAGAGTGACGCCCTTTGTGTCGTCTATAATTTGAGCGTAAATGTGTCTTGCGGAGCGGAATACGTCAAGGCGCGGACACTCTGTCGTGCCGCTAATCTTACCGCGTACACGCTTATGTCTGTTAAGACGTTGCTTGTTACTGTCGCGTTTTGTTACCATAATTTCTTTTCGCTCCTTTCATTAACCTTTAGCGCCCTTGCCGGCCTTACCGTCCTTGCGGATGATAACTTCGTCAATGTACTTAATACCCTTGCCCTTGTAAGGCTCAGGCGGACGTTTTTCACGGACTTCAGCCGCGAACTGACCGACCTTTTGCTTATCAATACCATTGATAATAATCTTGTTAGGTGCAGGAACCTCAATAGTGATATCGTCGTTATCGCTCATTATTACCTGATGAGAATAACCAAGGTTCATAACAAGGTCGCTGCCTTGCTTTGCCGCACGATAGCCAACGCCGTTGATTTCAAGCTCTTTCTTGAAGCCTTCGGTAACGCCAACTACCATATTGTTGATAAGGGTTCGCGTCAAACCGTGAAGCGAACGGTATTCCTTATCGTCGGAGGGACGGCTTACGGTAACCTCGCCGTTTTCCATCTTAAGCTTCATAGAGCTTACCATGGTCTGGGTGAGCGAGCCCTTCGGACCCTTAACCGTAACGGTATTCCCCTCGATTTTTACATCGACTCCCGCGGGAATAACTATCGGCTTTCTACCAATTCTCGACATTTTGTTACACCCCCTACCACACGAACGCGAGGACTTCGCCGCCGACGTTTTCGATTCTCGCCTGCTTGTCGGTCATAACACCCTTCGGTGTTGAAACGATAGCAATTCCGAGTCCCTTTAAAACCTTGGGCATTTTCTCGCAGTTTGTGTAGATACGAAGACCGGGTTTGCTTACCCTTCTTAAACCGGAGATAGCCGGAGTTTTGTCTTCGCCATACTTTAATGTTAATTTAATTACGCCTTGTTTGTTGTCCTCAACAACCTGCATTCCCTTGACATAGCCTTCTTCGACAAGAATCTTGGCTATGGCTTTCTTCATATTGGAAGCGGGAATGTCAACAGTATCGTGCTTCGCACTGCTTGCATTGCGAACGCGAGTCAACAAATCAGCGATTGGGTCTGTGATATGCATACTGTTTTCTCCTCCTTCTTACCAACTTGCTTTTCTTACGCCGGGGATTTGTCCTTTATACGCGAGCTCTCTGAAGCAGATACGGCAAATACCGTATTTGCGAAGATACGCATGAGGACGTCCGCAGATTTTACATCTGTTGTACTGACGTGTCGAAAACTTCGGGGCAGCTTGCTGCTTTAATTTCATTGATGTTTTAGCCATTTATTTGTCCTCCCCCTTAACTCGCGAACGGAGCGCCGAGCAATTTTAAAAGCTCCTTCGCTTCTTCGTCGTTTGTTGCGGTGGTGACAAAGGCTATATCCATGCCGCGTACCGCGTCTATTTTGTCGAACTCAATTTCGGGGAAAATGAGCTGCTCTTTGAGACCGAGCGAGTAGTTGCCGCGTCCGTCAAAGCTGTCGCCGTTAATTCCGCGGAAATCGCGGACACGGGGAAGCGCTATGCTGAACAATCTGTCAACAAACTCATACATACGGTCGCCGCGAAGGGTTACCTTCGCGCCTACGGGCATACCCTCACGGAGCTTAAAGTTAGCAACCGACTTCTTCGCGTTGCAGACAATAGCCTTTTGACCCGTGATTTTGCCGAGGTCGGAAACGATAGCTTCCATTATCTTTGGGTTATCTCTTGCTTCGCCGCAGCCAACGTTGACCACGACCTTAACAAGCTTCGGAATTTGCATCACGCTCTTGTAGGAAAACTTCTTCATAAGAGCGGGCGCTATATCCTTGACATAGGTGTCCTTTAGTCTTGCCATTATCTCTTACTCCTCCTACTTAGAACGTACCGTTGCAGCCCTTATGCTTGCATACGCGAACCTTGCTGCCGTCCTTTGCAACGCTGTGACCGACTCTCGTCGGCTTGTTGCATTTCGGGCAAACAGGCATAACCTTGCTTGCATAAAGAGGTGCTTCGGCCTCAACTAATCCGCCCGCTTCGCCTTGCTTGCGGGGTTTTACGTGCTTTGTTACCGTGTTAAGTCCCTGTACGATTACCTTCTTTTCATCGGGTGAAACCTCAAGAACCTTTCCCGTCTTGCCGCGGTCGCGACCAACAGTAATCATTACGTTGTCGCCAGTTTTGACGTGAAGTTTATTCATATCATTACCTCCTTACAGCACTTCGGGCGCGAGCGAAAGAATCTTCAAATAATCTTTTTCACGAAGCTCTCTTGCTACCGGTCCGAAAATACGGGTTCCACTTGGGTTTTTGTCCTCTTTGATGATAACTGCTGCGTTTTCATCAAAGCGGATATAGCTTCCGTCATCGCGGCGCATGCCTTTTTTGCTGCGCACGATAACCGCTTTTACTACGTCGCCTTTTTTGACCGAACCGCCGGGCGCGGCCTTTTTAACTGACGCTACTATTACATCGCCTATGTTGGCGTACCTCTTGCGGGAGCCGCCCAACACACGAATGCACATTATCTCTTTTGCACCGGTGTTATCGGCAACCTTGAGGTAGGTTTGCATCTGTACCACAGAAGTTTCCTCCTTTCGGCTATTTCGCCTTATCCAGAATTTTTACGAGACGCCAATTTTTATCCTTCGATAACGGGCGCGTCTCCATAATTTCCACTCTATCACCGATGCCACACTCGTTGTTTTCGTCATGTGCCTTGAACTTAACGGTGCGCTTAATGATTTTTTTGTAGAGAGGGTGCTTTACGCTGTCCTCAATCGCAACAACTATGGTCTTGTCCATTTTGTCGCTGACGACTTTTCCTATACGAGTTTTTCTAAGATTGCGTTCGCTCATTTAAGTTTTCCTCCCTCTCTTATTCTGCGGCGCCAATTTCGAGCGCGCGGATTAAGGTTTTAACCCTTGCGATATCTCTCTTGACGTCCTTGATTTTGTTTGGGTTCTCAAGCTGATTGATGGCGTGCTGGAAGCGAAGGTTGAATAATTCGCTTTTTAAATCAGCAAGCTTATCATTAAGCTCTTTTTCTGACATATTGCGTAATTCTGTCGCTTTCATTACTGCTCACCACCCATTTCTTCTTTCTTTACAAATTTGCACTTAATGGGCAATTTGTGTCCTGCAAGACGAATAGCTTCTCTTGCGTCTTCTTCGGTAACTCCGCCGATTTCGAACATTACGCGGCCGGGCTTAACCACGGCGACCCAATATTCGGGGCTTCCTTTACCGGAACCCATGCGGGTCTCGGCAGGCTTCTGAGTTACGGGTTTGTCGGGGAAAATCTTTATCCAGACGTTTCCTCCGCGCTTGATGTAACGCGTCATAGCGATACGGGCCGCCTCGATTTGGTTGGACTTTATCCATCCGGGCTCGAGGGCAACCAAGCCGTAATCGCCGTATGTGACGGTATTGCCGCGAAGAGCTTTGCCCTTCATGCGTCCTCTGTGGACGCGGCGATATTTAACTCTCTTCGGTAAAAGCATTATTTGTTGCCTCCTTCCTTAGAGGTCTTTTTGACTGCGGAAAGAACCTCGCCTCTGTATATCCAAACCTTTACGCCTGTAATACCGTATGTGGTCTTTGCCTCAGCAAAGCCATAGTCGATGTCGGCACGAAGTGTCTGAAGAGGTATTGTTCCCTCGTGATAAGCTTCGCTTCTCGCGATATCGGCGCCATTAAGACGTCCGGCGACCATAACCTTAATTCCCTTCGCTCCAAGACGCATTGCACGCTGAATGCTCTGCTTCATAGCGCGACGGAAGGAGGCGCGGCGCTCTAACTGTCCCGCGATGTTTTCCGCGACCAACTGCGCGTCAACGTCGGCGTTCTTTATCGTTTCGATAGCGACCTTAACCGTCTTACCTGTTAATTTGTTGAGCTTGCCTTCGAGCTTAGCGATTTCGTCGCCGCCGCGACCGATTATCATACCGGCCTTGGCACAGACGATTTTCGTTTTAACGTCGTCGCCCGAACGCTCGATTTCAATTCTTGAAATACCCGCGGCATAGAAGGTTTTCTTGATATACTCGCGGATTTTGTAGTCCTCCAAAATGAGATTGCCCATTTCGCCTTTTTTGACAATCCAGTTGGAGTCCCAACCTTTGATTACGCCGACGCGAAGGCCGTGCGGATTAACTTTCTGTCCCATATTATCCTCCCCCGCTTAAGCTTCGCGTTCTTTGAGAACGACGGTTATGTGCGATGTTCTCTTAAGAATACGGAACGCTCTGCCCTGTGCTCTCGGACGAATTCTCTTGAGAGTCGGTCCCGGCGTTACGAAACATTCTGCGACGTAAAGCGAATTTTTATCCATTGAGAAATTGTTTTCTGCGTTTGCTGCTGCCGAATTGACGAGCTTCAAAAGGGGCTCGCAGGCAGCCTTGGGAGTGTACT
>CAYWQL010000034.1:0-11822 GCA_964460755.1 uncultured Oscillospiraceae bacterium
ACAAAAAATAGTGAATTGTAACAGTTTTTAGAAAAATATTTGAACAAAGCCAACAAATATGTTATATTTTTAGCGTAATGAAATTATGAAGGGAAGGCGTCGGTATGCAGTGGCTTGCAATTCTGCTTGTAGCGGCGGGTGTTTTGGTCGTTTATGTCATTGCGGTAAGCCTTGTGCTTCTTCGCGTGGCGATTATAAGAACCGACGCAAAGGACTATAACTTTAAACCCGAAACCGACGACGAAGCCACCTTTCCCCCGTCGGGAAAGTCCCCCTATCGCACCAACTCGCGCGACGGCAACATATGGTGGAACAAGCAGAAGCTTATCAGAATGGAGATAACCTCCTTCGACGGCCTGAAGCTTGTCGGACATCTGCTTATGGCAAAAAAGAAAACCGACCGTCTTGCCTTCGTCGTACACGGTCACCGCTGTGTGTCGGGCGAGATGGGCTTTATATCGAAAATGTATTATAATATGGGCTACAACGTCTTTTGCGCCGACCAGCGCGCTCACGGAAAGAGCGAGGGCAGATATATCGGAATGGGCTGGCTTGAGCGCGAGGATATGAACGACTGGATAGAGGAGCTTGTTAAAACGCTTGGCGAAAGCACCGAGATAGTGCTCCACGGCATATCCATGGGCGCGGCGACCGTTATGATGATGAGCGGGTCGAAAAGCCTTTCGGATAAGGTGAAATGCGCCGTTGAGGACTGCGGCTATACCGACGCGTACGGCACCTTTTTAAGTCACATTAAGCGCGACTTCAAAGGGCTTCCCTTTAAGCGCCTGCTCGTGCTTGTGTCGGGCGGATTTTCCCGGATTTTCGCGGGCTACGGCTTCTTGGAGGCTTCGGCGAAAAAGCTTATAAAGAACGCCGCCTTCCCCATGCTTTTTATACACGGAACCCACGACGACGTCGTTCCCTTCGAGATGATGCGTGAATTATACGACGCCCACGGCGGCAATAAGCAGATGCTTGTTATTGAGGGAGCGCGTCACGGCGTAAGCTATTTTGACAGCACCGAGGAGTACGAAAAAAAAGTGAAGGACTTTATCGGTCTTTATATATAAAAAAAGCCTCCGCGAGCAAGCGGAAGCTTTTTGGCGTTTTATTTTGACATTTCGGCGTCTCGCCGCTTTCTCATTATTAGATAGCCCTCGACAAATTTTATCATCTTTCGCCTGTCGTCCGGAATGAGCGCGTAATTTTCCCCGACGCCGTGAATGTCGATAGCGCAAAGCCCCGCGTTGTGCGGAAGGGTGGTTTGGTGCTCATAAAGCGCCCCCACCTCGAAGGGCTCGCCGTTTTTCGTTCCGACAAAATGGATTCCTTTTTCGTCAAGCATCATTGTTCCCTCGCCGCAGGGGGTGTAGCCCTGTTTTCCCTCGACGGTTTTTCCGAGCGAACAGTCACAAACGAAGGGAAGCCCGCCCGAGTCGATTTCCTCGCTTATTGCGCGGCGTTCGAAATTGAACCAGTCGGCGGAGTTGTCATAAACCGGCTTTTCGCCGTTCTCGGTTTCAAAAAAGCCGTAATCGTTATATACTACGGAATAGCCGCAGCTTTCACAGATAAGCTTTCTTCCCTTGTCCGAGCGCATGGCGAAATCCCGGTTGCATTTCGGACAGCGGTAGACGATATTTTCGAGCCCGTCGGTCGTGCGGGGCTTTCTTGATTTTGCCATTGTTTCGCGCTGCCATTCAAAATCGTTATAATAAAGGGCGGCGGACAATATTTGCTCGATTTCACAAAGCGACAGTTCTTTTATCTGTTCCGGGGTTAAAATGATTTTTGCCTTACCCTCGACGCGGCTCGGATATTTCCTTCCGTTAGCCCACTTCGGAAAGGTAAGGTGATTTCCCCTCACCGTCACGGCTGCGGTTGTTATTCCGAGCTTTTTTACAAGCTTCGCCGTGCTCATATCAATATCGCTTACCTCTCCCGTATAACAGGTTTGACCCTCGGGAAAGATACAGATGTTCTCCTTGTTTTCGGCGAGCCGAAGCACCGTTTTTATGGCGCTTGTGTCGGGTACGAACTGCTTTTTGGGAACACAGCCCATAAGGTAGAGAAGCCGCCCCAAAAGCGAGTGGTGAAAGAAATAGGTGCTCACCATAAAATGAAGCTTAAGCGGATAAAGTGCGAAGGCGGATACAAAAAAGTCGAAGTTGCTTTCGTGATTGGAAAGCACGAGCACGGGGGCTTTAAGTCCCTTCATCTGCGAGCGGTCGAGCCGAAGGCCGTAAATCAGCCTGAAATAAAGACTCATCACATTTACGGCGAACCAATAAAGCAAGCCGAGCGGTTTTCTTACCGCGTAGAAATTGCGCTTTTTTTCTTTCTTCAAAGCATTACCCTCTGTCCTGTGTTCATAGGTTTCTGTCTGTTCATCATTTTAACATAAATCTCTGCCATTATGGAAGAGTTCTTGTAAAGGAGAGGTCAATTTGAAAATAATTATGAAAGCAATTTGCGCCGCGCTGTGCTTGTGCCTTGCTCTTTCGGTTTCGGGGTGCTCGCTGACGTCGACCGCGTTCGGCTCGGCGAAGGGGTATAACGGGGACATAACTCTTCGGGCACAAAGGGAGGACGACAGCTTTGTGCTTTCGATAGAAAAGTCGAAGGAAACGGCGGGGATAGGAAGCAACGCCCTTGAGCTTTTCGTCGAGGAGGTTAACGCGCGCCAGAGTCTTAGCGTGGACGTTATTTCGGGCGCGACCGAAACAAGCTCGGCGGCGATGACAGCGGCGGAAAAGGCGCTTAGAAAAACCGGCTTCGACATAGAGGAGCTTAAATCAAGAGCTGAAACAAACAACATTGTCGACAAGTCGGTATACTGCGACGTGCTTGTAATCGGCGCGGGCGGAGCGGGGCTTACCGCCGCGATAACCGCCGCGGAAAACGGCGCGAAGGTTGTCGTTGTTGAAAAAATGGGTATTGCGGGCGGAACGACGGCGCGAAGCGACGGAAAAATTATGGCGGCGGGAACGGCTATTCAGAAATATAACGTAATTGACGATTCAAGCTCGGGACTTGCGAGCTTTTTGTATGCCTATGCAGGCAAACAGGTGGACAGCGCGCGGCTTTTGGATATGTCGGCGCACACCTCCTCGAACCTTGATATGCTGACCCGCTACGGAGTGCGGTTTTCCAATCAGATACTTCCGACCTACGAGGGGCAGGAGCCCGAGCGCGTTCACCTTATAAGCGACGGGAACGACGTAGGCGGCGGATACCTTATCGAGCCGCTTGTGCGCGCGGCGAAGGCGAACGGCGTCGAGATTTACTACGGAACCGAGGCGTACACCCTTATTTCCACGGCGACCAATATCGTAAAGGGCGCAAGGGCGAGACAGGTGAACGGAAGCACCCTTTCGGTTTACGCGACGGCGACGATTATCGCGACGGGCGGCTACGACCGGAACGAGGGGCTTATGCACGAGTTAGCGTCGGTTGATCCGAGCACGGTGCTCTCGCTCACGGCTCTTGGCAACACGGGCGACGGGATTAATCTCGCAAAAGAGGTCGACGCCATTATTCTCGAAGGCGCGCCCATTGCCAAGCTTTACGACTATTACGCAGACACCAACGGGAATTATAAGGGCATACTCGTCAACTCAAGGGGAAACCGCTTCGCGGCGGAGGACGCGACGGCGTTCGACCTCAGCGGCGCGCTTTTCGCGACGGGATATACCAAAGCGTTCTTTATAACCGACGCGAGGGGTTATTCCTCCGCGTTCGCAAAAGGGGTTAAAAACGGCGATATCATCAAAGCCGAAACGATAGACGAGCTTGGAAAGCTTATCGGCGCGCCCGCGCTTGCTTCAACGGTGACGAGCTATAACGTAATGTGCGAAAACGGAAACGACACGCTTTACGGCAAGCCGTCGAAATATTTAAGGTCAATCGAGAAAGGCCCGTTTTATGCCGTTCCATATACTTCGGTTGTATACGGAACAACGGGCGGAATTGATACAAACATAAGCTGTGCTGTCCTTTCGGACTACGGCGCGATTGAGGGGCTTTACGCCGCGGGCGAGGTCGTCAACGGAGTATATTTCGATTATCGCTACCCCGGCTTCGGCGTTTCGCTTGCCGAGGCGGTTGAAACAGGAAGAATAGCGGGAAGCCGCGCGGCGGAGTTCACCAACAAGCTAAACGAGGCGGCGGCGGAGCAGGTGCTTCTCGCCGAGGAGGCTCCCATAGAACGCCCCTTCACCTACTATCCCTTCAAATATTATTATTAACAAAAAACGCGCCGGAATTTTGGCTTCCGGCGCGTTCGTTTATTGTTGCGCGTATATGCGAAAAGTGTTATCATATACAATAACAAAAAGATATAGGAGTTAGTTATGAGAGAAGGCAACGTTTTCATTTTTGAACATCCGCTTATCCAGCACAAAATTTCCATAATACGCGACAAAAATACAAACACAAAGGATTTCCGCGAGCTTATCGACGAAATCGCTATGCTTATGGTGTATGAGGCGACCAAGGATTTTCCGCTGACCGAGGTTGAAATCGAAACCCCTGTCGCCAAGACGAAGACAAGGGTTTTGACCGACAAAAAGATTTCGCTCGTTCCGATTTTACGCGCGGGCCTTGGTATGGTGGCGGGGGTTCAAAAGCTTCTTCCCAATTCTCGCGTCGGGCATATCGGGCTTTATCGCGACCCCGTGACCGCCGAGCCCGTTCAGTATTACTGCAAGCTTCCCGACGACGTAGCGGAAAGCACCGTTATGGTGCTCGACCCGATGTTTGCGACGGGCGGAAGCGCTTCGGCGGCGTTCGACTACTTAAAAAGCATTGGCTGTAAAGACCTTCGTATGCTATGCATAATCGCGGCGCGCCCCGCTATCGAGCGTTTTAAGGTCGAGCATCCCGACGTCACGATTTACTGCGCGGCTGTCGACGAAAAGCTTAACGAGCACAAATATATCGTTCCGGGTCTCGGAGACGCGGGCGACAGAATTTTCGGCACAAAATAGTATATTGCATTTTAGGAGCAGGCTTAAAGCCTGCTCTTTTCGTACATAAAAACGTCGTAAAATTAGTTGCGATAACGATTGACTAAAACGGGCGGGATTGATACACTTGAATGGTGAAAAAACGACGAGGAAAAGGGGTCGAAAAATGGATTTAAAGACGCCGTTGTATGACGAGCATATAAAATGCGGGGGCAAGATTGTGCCCTTCGCGGGGTATCTTCTTCCTGTTCAGTATGAAACGGGGGTTATCGCCGAGCATATGGCGGTTCGAACCAAGGCGGGGCTTTTCGACGTGTCGCATATGGGCGAGGTGCTTTATGAGGGCGCCGACGCGCTTGAAAACTTAAATATGCTTTTAACCAACGATTTTACCGATATGACGAACGGACGCGTGCGTTACAGCGTTATGTGCAACGACGACGGCGGCGTGGTGGACGACCTTATCGTATACAAATACGGCGACGAAAAGTATATGGTCGTCGTCAACGCGGGCAACCGAATAAAGGACGTCGCTTGGATGAAGGCGCACCTGTTCGGCAATGTAAAATTCACCGACCTTTCCGACAAAACCGCCGAGCTTGCTCTTCAGGGGCCGCTTGCCGAAACGATTTTAAAGAAGCTTGTCGATGAAAGATTTATTCCAAAAAAGTACTACACCTTTATTCCCGACGTCGACGTGAGCGGAATAAGCTGTATTGTTTCGCGCACGGGCTACACGGGCGAAAGCGGCTTCGAGCTTTATTGCGACAACTCAGACGCCGCGAAGCTTTTCAATATGCTGCTCGCCGCGGGACGGGACGAGGGGCTTATCCCCTGCGGTCTTGGCGCGCGCGACACCCTTCGGCTCGAGGCGGCGATGCCCCTTTACGGTCACGAGATGGACGACGCAATTTCCCCGCTTGAAACGGGGCTTGATTTCGGCGTAAAGCTTGATAAGCCCGATTTCGTCGGCAAGGCGGCGCTTGTGCGCAAGGGCGAGCCGAGGACGAAGCGTGTCGGCCTAAAGGTAACGGGCCGCGGTATAGTAAGGGAGCATCAGGACATATACTTAGGCGACGCCCTCGTCGGATTTTCGACGTCGGGCACCCACGCCCCCTATCTCGGCTACCCCATAGCCATGGCGCTCGTCGGCAAGGAATATTCCGAAATCGGAACAAAGCTTTTTGTCGACGTTCGCGGACGAAGGGTTGAGGTTGAGGTCGTTGCGCTTCCCTTTTATAAAAAGTCGAAATAAAAATCAATTAACATAACCATTTAAAACAAAAGGAGAAACAAATGAAAGTTTTAGACGAGCTTCAGTATTCCGACTCCCACGAGTGGGTGAAAAATGAAGGAAACACCGTTAAAATCGGCATATCCGACTACGCGCAGGACGCGCTCGGAGACCTCGTTTTCGTAAATCTTCCCGAGGTGGGCGACAAGGTTTCTCTTGGCGTACCCTTCGCCGACGTCGAATCTGTCAAGGCGGTGTCGGACGTTTATTCCCCCGTTTCGGGCGAGGTTGTCGCCATTAACGAGGAGCTTCTCGACGCGCCCGAAAAGATAAACGAAACCCCTTATGAGGCGTGGTTTATCGAGGTCGGAAGCCTTACGGCGCACGCCGAACTATTAAGCGCGGCGGAATACACGGCTTTTTGCGAAAAGGAAAGCAACAAATAAATTCAGCCCGAAAGGAAACGCTATGGGAAGCTATATTCCGTCGACCGTTGAAGAACGGCAGGAAATGATGGAACGGCTCGGCATAAATGATATAACCGAGCTTTATCAAAGCGTGCCGAAAAGTATGCTTTTAAGCAGGCTCGACATTCCCGAAGGAAAAAGCGAGCTTGAGGTAAAAACGGCGATTGAGCAAATCGCCCGCAAGAACAAGGTTTTTAAATCAATCTTTCGCGGCGCGGGCGCGTACAATCACTATATCCCCGCTATCGTGAAGAGCGTCACGTCGAAGGAGGAGTTCCTAACGGCGTATACCCCATACCAAGCTGAAATCAGCCAAGGGGTGCTTCAGTCGATTTTCGAATATCAAACAGGTATTTGCGAAATCACAGGTATGGACGTCTCGAACGCGTCGGTCTACGACGGGGCGAGCGCGGCGGCGGAATCGGTCGCGATGTGTACCGACCGCAAAAGAAAAAAAGCAATTATCTCGGCGACCGTCAATCCCCGAACGGTTGAAACGGTCAAGACCTACTGCTTTGCCTCCAACACGGAAATTATCGTCGCGCCGCAAAGGGACGGAAAGACCGACCTTGGGGCGCTGGCGGAGCTTGTTGACGACGAAACGGCGTGTGTTATCATAGCGAGCCCAAACTACCTTGGGCTTATCGAGGACGCAGACGAAATCGCAAGCGTCGTTCACGAGCGGGGCGCCAAGCTTGTTATGAGCGTCAACCCCATTTCGCTCGGACTTCTTAAATCCCCGCGCGAATACGGCGCGGACGTCGCGGTCGGTGAGGGACAGCCGCTCGGTTTGCCCCTTTCCTTTGGCGGGCCGTATTTGGGCTTTATGGCGGCGACGGGCGAGATGATGCGAAAGCTTCCCGGCAGAATAGTCGGCGAGACGGTCGACGTTGACGGAAAACGCGCCTTCGTGCTTACTCTTCAAGCGCGCGAGCAGCACATTCGTCGCGAAAAGGCGTCGTCCAACATCTGCTCGAACGAGGCGCTTTGCGCGATGACCGCGTCGGTTTATCTCGCGGCTATGGGCGAAAAGGGTCTTCGCGAGGCTGCTTCCCTTTCCTTTAACAAGGCGCATTATTTAAAGGACGAGCTGCTTAAAATAAAGGGCTTTTCGCTTTTATATAACGGCGAGTTTTTTAATGAGTTTGTCACGAAAACGCCGATTAATTCGGCGGAGCTTTCAAAAACGCTTATTAAATACGACATACTTTCTGGGCTTCCGCTTGAAGAGGATACTATGCTTTGGTGCGCGACCGAAATGAACTCAAAATCGCAAATCGACGAGCTTGTCGCGGCGATAAAGGAGGTGTGCGCGTAATGGAGCTTTTGTTTGAAAGAAGCAGAGCGGGGCGCGCGCTTTCGATACTTCCGCCCTCGGATGTAAAGGAGTATTCGCTCGATAAAAAATATGCGCGGCAGACAAAGCCGCATCTTCCCGAGCTTTCGGAGACCGACATTTCGCGCCACTATACCGAGCTTGCCAAGCAGACCCACGGCGTAAACGACGGGTTTTATCCGCTTGGCTCCTGCACAATGAAATATAACCCGCGCATAGACGAGGAGGCGGCGGCGCTCGCGGAGTTTGCGAACATTCATCCCCTTCAGGACGAAAGCACCGCACAGGGTTGCCTTGAGGTTATAGCGACGGCGGAAAAATATCTTACCGAAATCACGGGTATGGACGCGATGACCTTCCAGCCCGCGGCAGGAGCGCACGGCGAATTTCTTGGACTTCTCCTTATAAAAGCGTATCACCGCGAACGGGGCGACGAAAGGCGAACGAAAATAATCGTGCCCGATTCGGCGCACGGAACAAACCCCGCCTCCGCCGCAATGAACGGCTTTGAGGTCGTGTCGGTTCCGTCGAACGACGAGGGCGGTGTCGATATCGACGCGCTCAAGGCGGCGCTTTCCGACGAGGTCGCGGGGCTTATGCTGACGAATCCGAACACACTCGGCATTTTCGATAAGAACATACTTACAATAACCGAGCTCGTTCACGGGGTCGGTGGGCTTTGCTACTACGACGGCGCCAACCTCAACGCAATAATGGGGGTTGTGCGTCCGGGAGATATGGGCTTTGACGTCGTTCATTTGAACCTTCACAAAACCTTTGCCACCCCCCACGGCGGCGGCGGCCCGGGAAGCGGCGCGGTCGGATGTAAGAAGATTCTGAAACGCTACCTTCCTAACAATTATGTCGTACAAAAAGCCGACGGAGCCTTCGTCTTTGAGAACCCCGAAAAATCGGTCGGACGGGTAAAGGAGTTTTACGGAAACTTCCTTGTCGTCGTCAAGGCGCTTACATATATAATTACAATCGGGCGTCACGGGGTAAAGGAGGCGGCGCAAAACGCCGTGCTGAACGCCAACTACCTTAAGGCGCTTATGACGGAAAAGTATGACGCGGCATACGATGGCTTTTGTATGCACGAGTTTGTTTTAAGTCTTGAAAAGCTCAAGGAGGAAACGGGCGTTTCCGCGCTTGATATCGCGAAGGGTCTTCTTGATTACGGCATACATCCGCCGACGATGTACTTCCCCCTTATCGTGCACGAGGCGCTTATGTTCGAGCCGACCGAAACCGAAGGACGCGAAACCCTCGAGCGTGCGGCGGCGGTTATGAATGAGCTTTACGACAAAGCCAAGACCGAGCCCGAATCCCTTCACTCTGCGCCTCACAGTACCCCTGTGCGGCGTCTCGACGAGGTTGGCGCGGCGCGAAATCCGCGGCTTAAATTTGTTTTTAACAACTAATGAAAAGGCGCATCCTTGCGGTGCGCCTGTCTTTTAATTATTATGAAGCAAAAGTATTTTTCAACAAGCGTCGTCGACGTATATAAAAACCAGGCGCTCGAAAAGGCGCTTTTTGAAAAGGCAGATAAAGACGAGGTAATCCTTTTTCTTTGGCGCAACGATAACACCGTCGTAATCGGGAAAAATCAGGACGTTTTTTCCGAGGTCAAAGTTGACACCCTTTTGGCGGACGGCGGGCATATCGCTCGCCGCATTTCGGGCGGCGGCGCGGTTTACCACGACCTTGACAACCTCAACTTTACCTTTATCGCTTCGGCCGATAACTATGACATCCCAAAGCAACTGTCCGTTATAACAAACGCAATTAATACGATTGGTATAAATTCAAAAGCGACGGGAAGAAACGATATTGAGATTGACGGGCGCAAGTTTTCGGGCAACGCCTTTTACCGTTCGGGCGGCGTATGCCTTCATCACGGAACGATAATGACCCGCTGTTCGCGGGAGAAAATTGAGCGGTATCTCGCCGTTGACGGGGACAAGCTAAAATCAAATGGAGTTTGCTCGGTTCGCGCGCGGGTCTGCTCACTTTCGGATTTTTGCCCCGGCGTAACTGTCGAGGGGGTCGCTTCGGCGCTAAAAAAAGCTTTTGGCGAGGTTTACGGCGGCGAGGTTGAGCCGCTTGACGAAGGACGTTATTCCGCTGTTGCCGAAGTGCGCACGGCGGAGTTTTCAAATGAAAAATGGATATACAACAGCTCAAAGAGCTTTGAAAGCGAAATGCGGAAGCGGTTTTCGTGGGGCGGCTTTTGTTTAAAGTTTAACCGACAAAATGGGCGAATTGCTGAGGCAAAAATCACGACCGATTCGCTTGAAACCGAAATATTCAAGCGGCTTGAGCGCTCACTGCTCGGCACGGCGGCGACCAAAGAGGATATTGCGAGAACGGTTGAAGGACTGCTTGCGGCGGACGGCGAAGAAAAAGGTATACGCGACGATATCGCAAAATTTGTATTAGAAAACGGCACGGAGGAGTTATGAAAGACAGATATGACCTTATTGTAATCGGAGCGGGTCCGGCGGGATACGTCGGCGCGGTCGAGGCGGCGTCGCTTAATAAAAGCGTGTTGGTGGTCGAGTGTCGCGAGGCGGGCGGAACCTGCCTTAATCGCGGCTGCGTTCCGACCAAAACACTTCTTCATTCTGCGGAGCTGTTCGCGGAAATAAAGAGCGCCGAGCGGCTTGGGATAGCGGCGGAAAAGGTGACGGTCGACTATGATAAAATGACTGCGCGAAAGGACGAAATTGTCGCAAAGCTTCGCGGCGGAATAGAGCTTCTTTTTAAACAAAACGGCATAGATTATGTTGAAAGCTCAGCGACGATAAAGAATTCGGGAGCCGTAACGGTCGGCGGCGAAGATATAAGGACGGACAAAATATTAATCGCGACGGGCTCGGTTCCCGCCCGCATACCAATAGAGGGTGTCGAGCTTTCGGGTGTCGTGACGAGCGACGAGCTTTTAGCCGAAAAGGTGCTGCCGAAAAGTATAGTCATCATCGGCGGAGGGGTAATCGGTATTGAATTCGCAAGTCTGTTTAACGCACTCGGCGTTTCGGTGAGCGTCATAGAAGCGACCGAACGCATACTTCCCCTTCTTGATGTTGAGCTTTCGCGTTCGGTTTCGGCGTCGCTTAAAAAGCGCGGGGTCACTTTTGTGACGTCGGCAAAGGTTGTGAAAATCGAAAAAAGCGAAGGCCTTGAGTGCTCATACGAGGAGAAGGGCGAAAGTAAAATGGTAAGCGGAGAACGGGTGCTTTTGTCGGTCGGAAGAAGGGCGAATATCGACGGACTTTTCGCCGACGGCTTTTCGCTTAAAACCGAGCGCGGATACATTGTTGCGGACGAAAGCGGAGCGACGAGCGAGGATTCAATATACGCGGCGGGCGACGTTGTTTTCGGCGCGGTGCAGTTGGCGCACGTCGCCTCGGCTTCGGCGGTGAACGCGGTTTTGTCTATGTTCGGCGAAGAAGCGCGATATGATATGAGGGTCGTCCCGTCCTGCGTCTATACCTGCCCGGAAATCGCCTCGGTGGGACTGAGTGAAAAGCAGGCGGAGGAAAAGGGCATAAGGGCGATAACGGGTAAATACCTTATGACGGCGAACGCAAGAACCCTTATCGAAACCGACGAGCGCGGCTTCGTGAAGGTTGTTTTCGACGGTGACAGCAAAAGAATAATCGGTGCTCAGCTTATGTGCCCGCGGGCGACGGATATGGTCGCCGAGCTGTCGACGGCGATAGTAAGCGGGCTGACCGCCAAGGATATGCTAAGGACGATAAAGCCTCATCCCACATTTGCCGAGGGCATAGCCGAGGCGGTTGAGGACGCGGCGA
>CAYWQL010000035.1:0-11096 GCA_964460755.1 uncultured Oscillospiraceae bacterium
CGCGGGCCGCAACCGTCGAAACCGCGACGCCAATAACGCCGAGCTCGGGAAAGGGACCGACGCCGTAGATTAAAAGCCAGTTTCCTATGATGTTAAGCACATTCACGATAATTGTAATTATAAGCGCTTCCTTCATCATTGCGTTGCTTCTAAAGAAGGCGCTGTATGACATAATAAGCGCCATAAAAACCGTGCCGCCGCCCGTAATAGCAATATACTCATAGGCGTAATTAAGTATCTCGGGGTCTTTTACGTTCATAATCGCAAAAATACCGCGTCCGAAAAAGATAAAAACCAAGCCGAGAACTATACCGAGAATTATATTCGAAACAAGCGCGACAGCATAGGTTTTTTTAACAAGCTCCTCGCTCTTCGCACCCTTGTATTGGGTGACGAGAATAACCGTCGCGTTGGATAATACCGTAAGAAGCAGCATAAGCACCCACGAAATCTGGTTCGCGTTTCCGACAGCGGCAACCGCTGTTTGGGAATAATGGCTTATCATAAGCTGGTCTACGTTGTTTACGAGTATGTTGAAAAGGTCAATAAAAAATATCGACGCCGTCATTCGAATCATTGAGTTTTTTTGATTGTTGAGAACTTCGTCAACCTGCATTTAGTTTCTCCTGTAAAAAAGCGTGTGTGTGAAGCTTGATTATAACTTATTATATAACAAAAATACAATAATCAAAATATAAACAAGCGAAAAAAGACAGAACGCCCCTAAGCGTTAACTCAGGGGCGTTCCTTTTTTCATAAAAGTCTAAAGGTTATTTCGCCGCGGGCGTAGCCCATACGAAGAAGAAGTAACCGAGCGAGGTGTGACGAAGGTTCGTCACATTGTCGCTGAGCATATACGGGTCAGAGTAGAAGTAAACAGGAGCAAGAATCCAGTCTTCCATAATAATCTTCTCTGCGTCCATAAGCATGCCTATTCTGGTTTCTTCATCGGGAGCGGTGATAGAATCCTGAATTAATTTGTCGTATTCGGCGCTCGAGAAACGCGAATAGTTGTTTCCGCCGATTTGGTTGGTCTGCCACATATCAAGGAAGTTCATCGCGTCGGTAAAGTCGGCAACCCAGCCGTGACGGGCAACTTCAAAGTCGCCGTCTTCACGGGTCTGGAGGAAAACGCCCCAGTCTTGGTTGGTTACGTTAACGGTAATACCAAGCTCGGTCTCCCACATGTTGACGATAGCCTCAGCAATAGTCTGATGGCGGTCGCTTGTGTTAAAGCTGTAGGTCATAACAGGGAAGCCCTTTCCGTCGGGATATCCCGCTTTTGCAAGAAGCGCGCGCGCTTCCTCACAGTTGGCTTCATATGTCGACGGGTCAAGGAAATCTCCTACTGTCTCGCGGAAATCGCCGCCCTTACCGTTAGAGAAGCCGTAAGGCACCCAAGCGGTCGCGGGAACTTCAGCTGTTCCGGTAACGTTTTCTACGATAAAGTTCTGGTCAATAGCAAGAGCCAGCGCGTGACGAACATCAACATTGTCAAGCGGAGCAACTTCTGTATTGAAAACTACGGCATAAGTTCCAATCTGAGGAGCGATTTGAAGCGTTCCGTCAGCAAGAAGGGCCTGTGTTTCATCAACGGGGAAGGTATCGCAGAAGTCAAGCTCGCCGCTTCTGAAAGCCGCGTACTTCGCGTTATCGTCGTCCATTAAACGCCATGTAATTGTTTCAGGTCCTGTGAGGTTCTTATAATCCCAATAGTTTTCGTTTTTAACCATTGTGATATAAGAATCGTGAACCCACTCGCTAATCTTGTATGCGCCGTTGCCAATATAGGTTCCAGCGTCGGTCGCCCATGCGTCGCCGTTCGCCTCAATAACGTCCTCACGAAGAGGCATGCAGGAAGCAAACGCGCAGATGCTGTCCATATAGGAGCACGGAGCAATAAGCTTGATTTCGATTGTCTTTTCGTCGAGAGCCTTAATTCCAAGTGTGGAAACGTCGGCCTCGCCGTTCTGGATTGCGACAGAGTTTTCAACTACGTCTATCATGTAGCAGTAGGGAGAAGCCGTCGCAGGGTCAACAAGTCTCTGCCAGCCGTATACGAAATCAGCGGCTTTTACGGGCTCACCGTCCGACCACTTCATTCCGTCGCGAAGTGTGAAGGTGTAGGTAAGACCGTCTTCGCTTACGTCAACGCTCTTTGCCGCGCCGAAATCATAAGTAACGTCTATTCCGTCGCCTTCGGGAACGTATCTATACAAGCCCTCAAAGGCATGCATAATATACGTCGCTCCGTCGACCGAGGAGTTTAAGCTCGGGTCGATAGTTTCTGGCTCAGAAGCGATACACGCGGTAACGCCAAAATCTTCGCCGGATTTGGTTGTTTTGCACGCCGCAAGGCTGAACACCATGCAAAGAACGAGCAACACAGCAAGTGCTTTGGTGATTTTTCTCATTTTCTTTTTTCCTCCTGAATTTTTTCTATTATTAATGCGCCAAAAGCCGCAATAATAAACGCTATACTATGTGACAAGCCACGAAATGGTTGGGCTCTATTTCGCGGAACTCCGGGAGCTCCTGCTTGCACCGTTCGGTCGCATAAGGGCATCTTGTGTGGAAGCGACAGCCCGACGGCGGATTTATCGGGCTTGGAATATCGCCCTCCAAAACAAGCCGCTTTCTTTCCCGCGTTTTTATCGGGTCAGGTATGGGAACCGCCGAAATAAGGGTCTTTGTATATGGATGAATGGGGTTTCGGTTAATTTCATAGCTTTCGCCGAGCTCAACAAGCTCGCCGAGATACATAACCCCTATGCGGTTGGATATATGCCGAACGACCGAAAGGTCGTGGGCGATAAAGAGATAGGTTAGCCCCAACTGCTCCTGCATATCCTCGAGCATATTTACTATCTGTGACTGGATAGAAACGTCAAGCGCGGAAATCGGCTCGTCGCAGACGATGAACTCGGGCTCGACCGCAAGCGCGCGGGCGATACCGATTCTCTGCTGCTGACCGCCCGAAAACTCGTGGGGGTAACGGTTCGAATGCTCACTGTTAAGTCCGACCTGAACCAAAAGCTGTTGTATGCGCTCGTTGCGCTCGGCTTTGTTCGGGAAAAGATTGTGGATATCTATCGCCTCGCCGACAATTTCTCCGACCGTCATACGGGGGTCGAGCGAAGCCGAGGGGTCTTGGAAGATAATCTGCATTTTGCGGCGATAGGAAAGCATATCGACCTTGTTTTTCTTGTCGGAGCTGTCGAAAATCGCCTTTCCGTCGTATTTGATTACGCCCAACGTCGGCTCGTAAAGACGAAGTATAGTCCGTCCGAGGGTGCTTTTTCCGCAGCCTGATTCGCCCACCAAGCCAAGGGTTTCACCCTTATTGATATAAAAGCTGACGTTCTCAACCGCCTGAACATAGTCGGTTCTAAAAGCGCTTCTTTTTATCTTAAAGTATTTTTTCAGGTTCTCTATCTCGATTAATTTCTCGCTCATTTCGCCGCCCCCTTATCTTTTGTGTGAAGCCAGCAGGAGGATATGTGCCCGTCGCCGATGGCGGTATAATCAGGCTGTCTGCTAAGACATATCTTCATACAGTGCTCACACCGCGGCGCGAAGGCGCAGCCCTTTGGGGGATTGAGAAGGTCGACGGGGGTTCCCTCAATGGGTATAAGCCGCTCGTATTCATCGGCGTCGACGCGCGGCATCGAACGAAGAAGTCCCTTCGTATAAGGGTGGGCGGGACGATAAAAGACGTCCTCGACCGTTCCCTGTTCGACTATCTTGCCCGCATACATAACCGAAACCTTGTCGCATATCTCCGCGACGACGCCAAGGTTATGTGTAATAAACACGATAGCCATATGGGTTCGATGTTGGATATCCTTCATAAGCTCAATTATCTGAGCTTGTATCGTTACGTCAAGCGCCGTTGTCGGCTCGTCTGCAATAAGAAGCTTTGGATTGCATATAAGGCTCATCGCTATCATCACGCGCTGGCGCATACCGCCGGAAAGCTCGTGAGGATACTGCCTCATTCTTTGTTCAGCGTTATTTATACCGACAAGATTAAGCATCTCAACCGCGCGTTTTTTTGCGTCGGCTTTTTCGGCCTTTTCGTGGCAGAAAAGCGCCTCGGTAAGCTGGTCGCCTATGGTATAAACGGGATTTAAGCAGGTCATCGGGTTCTGAAAAATCATACTCGCCTTGGTTCCGCGAAACTGTCTCATCTGCTCCGCGTCATAATCAAGGATGTTCTCGCCGTCAAAAATAACCTCTCCGCCGACAACCCTTCCGGGGCTTTGAAGAAGACCGACGACCGAGTACGCCTCGACGCTCTTTCCGCTTCCCGACTCGCCGACTATTCCCATAACCTCGCCGTATTTGAGGTCGTAGCTTATGTCGTTGACCGCCTTTACCTCTCCTGCCGGGGTGAAGAAGGAAACCTTTAGGTTCTTAACTTCAAGTAATGTTTTTTCGCTCATAAGGCTTTCTCCTTCCTTTACTTTTTAAGCCGCGGGTCTAACGCGTCGCGAAGCCCGTCGCCGAATAGATTTAACGATAAAATCATAATTGAAAGCACTATCGCGGGGATAACAAGGCGGTACGTATAGGAATAAATTCCGCCAAGTCCGTCCGACGCAAGCGAGCCAAGGCTCGCCAGAGGAGCTGAAACGCCAAGACCCAAGAACGAAAGAAAGGACTCAAGGAATATCGCCGACGGTATTTGAAGACAGGTCGTGACGATAATTTGTCCTATACAGTTGGGAAGAAGATGCTTTCTAATTATCTTCGAATTTGACGCGCCGAGCGCCTTCGCCGCGGTAATATACTCCTGCTGTTTAAGCATAAGCACCTGTCCGCGAATTATACGCGCCATTCCGACCCAATAGAGGATTGCAAAGGTGATGAATATACTGATAAGTCCCGCGCCGAGCGTTCCGATTAGATTTGCGAACGCGCCGCCGCCGCTTTTGTTTATCAATGTCTTAAGCGGGTCTTGGATAACGACCTGCAAAAGCAGCACGACAAGAATTTCGGGAATGGAATAGACTATATCGACTATCCTCATCATTATAATATCGGTCTTTCCCCCGATAAAGCCCGAAACCGAGCCGTAAATTGAGCCGATTATAAGCACTATGAACGCCGCGACAACGCCGATTATCATCGACACGCGGGTTCCGTACATAATTCTGACCAAGATATCTCGTCCAAGGTCGTCGGTTCCGAAAAGATGCGGAAACACCTTTTCTCCCGCTTCCTTGAGCGCTATCTCGTCGCTTGAATATTCGAGCGGATGAAGGTTTTCGGAATGTCTAATCTGCTGCTTATAGGTATAAGGCACTAACGCAGGGCCGATAAACGCGAACAGAATATAAAAGATAACGATAAACATCGCGACCATCGCGACCTTGTTTTGTTTAAGTCTTCGCCAAGCGTCCTGCCAATAGGTCATTCGCGGCTTTAGCTCGACGACGCTCTGCTTCTCCTGTGACGTTGCAAGAACAAAGTCCTCCTTCGACGGCGTCGAAGGCTCGTTCATAGCCAAAATCGGGTCGACGTCCACCTGAAGGCTCCCTAATACTTTTCCCTTCTTCATATCAGTTCTCCTTCCCAAGCTGTATGCGCGGGTCGACGACCTTGTAGAGCACGTCGACGACAAGCATCATCACAACGAGCAACGACGCCAAAAAAATCGTCGTTCCCATAATTATCGGATAATCGCGGTTCAAAATACTTTGAATAAAGTATTTGCCGAGCCCCGGGATAGAGAAAACCGATTCGACAACAAAGCTTCCTGTTATGATATACGCCGTAAGCGGTCCCAAATAGGTGACGACAGGAATGAGTGAATTGCGAAGAGCGTGCTTGAATATAATCTTCCCCGTCGGCAGCCCCTTCGCCTTCGCCGTTCTGATATAGTCCTGATTGATAACGTCGAGCATTGACGAACGGGTAAGTCGTGCTATATAACACATCGGATAAAACCCGAGCGAGAAGCATGGCAAAATATAATTCTTCCACGAGGTCAAGCCTATCGTCGGAAGTATGTTGAGTTTAACGCCGAAGATAACCATAAGGAGTGTCGCGACAACAAAGCTCGGCACCGCGACGCCCGCCGTGGCAACGACGCGAATTATACTGTCGCCTATCTTCCCGCGATTAAACGCCGCCAGACTTCCAAGCGGTATGCCGACGAGTATCGCCCACGAAAGGGCAAAAACGCCGACCCTAACCGATATGGGGAACTTTTCGGTAATAATATCAAGCACGGCGCGATTTTTCTGCATTTTAAGCGACACGCCAAGGTCGCCCTTCAAGAAGTTGCCAATATATATTCTAAGCTGCTCCAGAAGCGGCTTATCAAGTCCGTATTTCTTTTCCATTGCGGCAAGCGCGGCAGCTGTCGGCGCCTTTTCACTTTGGAACGGTCCTCCCGGAACAAGGTTCATAAGCAGGAACGTTATACACGCGACTAAAAATATCGTGACCACCGATATAAGCAATCGCTTAAAAATATATCTTGTCATACGTTTTCTCCAATGCTAATTTTTTCGCATATATAAAGCCATTCGTTCTTCTTTGAAGAACGAACAAAGGGATATCCCTTTGCGCTTTTTTACATTAAAATGGCGACACTGTCTGGCGGTAAATCAATCCGCACAGCCCGTGTCGCTATACTCCATTGTATATACGCCATTTTTTTAAATTTAATATCCCACTGTGCCATAAATATATGGTTTGAAAATTGAATAGAAATATAAATAAATTTGTACTTATTTATAAATATTTCATTTTAATAGGATACCAAATTCACAATAAAATGTCAACTGTTCTAATTTGTTACACTTTTTTAATATATTTTTTGGTCATTATGCATTATTTTTCAATAATAAGGCATTTTCTGAATAAATATGCTTGATTTTGTCGATTATTTAACAATTTGATGAATGAATGCACATATTATTTGCTTTGTGCACTCACGATTTATTTCTCTAAGCCTTAATTTTTTCCCAAAAACTTGTACCTTCTATGTCCGCTTTGACATTTAAATAGTCGCAAACAGTGGCGGCAATATCGGCGAAGCTGTCCCTTGTTTTAAGGTCGACGCCGCTCTTTATCTTCGCGCCGTAGGCGAGCATTGGCACATATTCGCGCGAATGGTCGGTCGACGCGGTGAAGCCGGGGTCACAGCCGTGGTCGGCGGTAATAATCAAAAGGTCGTCCTTTTTCATATTCGCAATAAAGCCCTTCAGCTCTGCGTCGAGCTCGCTTATCGCCGCGGCGTAACCGTCAATGTCGTTGCGGTGTCCGTAGAGCATATCAAAATCGACGAGATTGACGAAGCACAGTCCGTCAAAGTCCTTTGACTGGTATTCGGCGGCAACCCGCATTCCGTCCTTGTTCCCTTTTGTCGTCGTCTTCTCGCTGACCCCTACGCCCGCGAAAATGTCGTTTATCTTGCCGACTGCGATTACGCTTTGACCCGCCTTACAGATATAATCAAGCATAGTATTTTTGGGCGGAGTAAGCGAAAAATCGTGGCGGTTGGTCGTGCGCGAAAAGTTGTCCTTATTCGTTCCGACAAAGGGCCGCGCAATAACCCTTCCGACGGGATAACCCATATCGTTCAAAAGCTTTCGCGCCGTGCGGCATATGTCATAAAGCTCCGAAAGCGGTACTTTTTCCTCATGTGCGGCGATTTGAAAAACGCTGTCGGCGGAGGTGTAAACGATAAGGTCGCCGGTCTTGAGGTGACCCTCGCCGTACTGCTTTATGACCTCGGTTCCCGAATACGGCATATTGCAGACCGTTTTGCGTCCGACGGCCTTTTCGAAGGCGTCGATAAAATCCTTTGGAAAGCCGTCGGGAAAGGTCGGCATAGCCTTTTTCGAGATTATGCCCGCTATCTCCCAATGGCCTATCGTAGTATCCTTGCCGCGCGACGCCTCGCGAAGACGTCCGAAGCTACCCGTCGGGTTCGCTGTTCCCTCGCGGCAGTCTACCCCCTCGATATTGAAAAGACCCATTTCTGTAAGGGTTGGCGCGTTAAACCTCGTCGAGCAGGCTACGCTCGCGATTGTATTCGCGCCGACGTCTCCGAAATCGGCGGCGTCGGGAGCTTCGCCGATACCAAAGCTGTCCATAACTAATATAAAAACACGCTTTCCCATGTTTATTGTCCTCTTTTTTCCTTTATCTTTCACAGATACTTATTCTTTTATCCTTCTAAAAAGCTCCTCAAATTCAGCTTTTTCAAAAATTCTCGGCACGGGATAAAGGGGATTTCCCTCAGCAACTGCATAGTCGGCAAGCTGTGAAATATCGTCCTCCTCGATTTGCGGTATCTTCGTTCCGATATTCATTCGGCTGTTAAAGCTCTCGATTGCGGCGATAAACCTGTCCGATTTATCCTTCAAAGAGTCACCCTGTGCGCTCAAGCCGACGAGGTCTGCAAGCTCCGAAAGGGGCTTATAAACCGAGCTTCCGAACTGTTTGAAAACATAGGGCATAATTATAGCGTTCGCAAGTCCATGGGCGACGTGGTATTTCCCGCCGATGGTATGCGCTATGGCATGAACGTAGCCGACGTACGCGCGCGTAAAGGCAAGACCTGCAAGATAGCTTGCGTTTTGCATATTATGGCGTGCCTCTATGTCCTCTGCGTTCTCGTAAGCCTTATATAAATTATCAAATATAAGCGAAACCGCCTCGCGGGCGTATTGTCTGGTCTTTTTCGTGTTGCTTCGCCCGATATATGCTTCGACCGCGTGACAAAGGGCGTCCATTCCCGTCGTAGAGGTTATCGACTTCGGAAGCTTTACCGTAAGAAGCGGGTCGAGCACCGCCGCGTGAGGAATAAGGGAGGTATCGTTTATTGCGTATTTGTGCGACGTCGCGCTGTCTGTTACAACGGCGGCAAGGGTGGTTTCGCTCCCCGTTCCCGCTGTCGTCGGCACGGCGTATATGGGAGGAAGCTTTTTGTGAACCTTAAGCGCGCCCTTCATTTGTGGTATACTCTGGCGAGGCTTCGCCGCACGCGCCGCCGTCGCCTTCGCGCAGTCCATCGGCGAACCGCCTCCGAAAGCGATAACCCCCTTGCAGTCGTTCGCCAAATAAAGCGAAAGCGCCTGCTCGATATTGTCTATCGTCGGGTTAGGCACAACCTCGTCATAAACGGTATAGGCTATTCCAACCTTTTTCAATTCCAAAAAAAGCGGCTCCAGAAGACCAAGCTCCATTAGCCCTGCGTCGGTAACAACGAGAACGCGTTCTACCCCTTCGTTCTTAATGAACTCGGGAAGACGGGTTAACGATCCTTCGCCCTTAATGAGTATCGGCTCGCGCCACGGAAGAAAATTCATCGCTATTCTCATAAAAAACTGGTAGAGCCGACATAAGAAAACATACATTTTTATTTCCCCCTGCTAATTTCAGCAGCTCTCTATGGTTATCTGTGACATATATTGCTTGACCTTTTCAAGCTGAGGAGGTGTGTTGCCCTCGCACATAACCTTCGCCGTAGCCGTAGCCATGGCAAGTACTATTGCGTCGCGCCAGCGGTGATTGCAGGAAAGCGAATAGACTAACGCGGCTGTCATAGCGTCGCCCGCGCCGACGGTGCTTATTGCCTCCGCGCGCGGGGATTTCGCATAAAGCGCCTCGTTGGCGTTGACAAACAGCGCGCCGTCCGAGCCAAGAGAAACGACGACGGTTCTTATCCCCTCGGCAACCAGTTTTTTCGCCACATCGACAAGCGTATATATCGACGTGTCGCGAAGACCGCAAAGCCTCATAAGCTCCGCAAGGTTAGGCTTTATCATAAAGGGTCGCGCCGCAACTGTGTTTTTCAATAGCTCACCGTCAAGGTCTGCGATAACAGAAACGTTGCGCGCCTTAAGCTTTTTCGTCCACTTATACAGCGTGTCGTTCGGAACTCCGCTCGGCGCGCCGCCCGCAAAGACAACGTAATCGCCCGGCTTCGCGTAATAAAAAAGCTTCGTTTCCACCTCGTCAAGACGCTCGGCGGGAAGCTCAAAGCCCGGCTCATTTATATCGGTATACATCTTTGTTGTGGGGTCGTATATCTTAAGATTTGTGCGGGTTTCGCTCGCAACGTGAACGAAATCGTGGCGAATGTTCATCTCGTCCATACTGTGCATAATATATCCGCCAATCGTGCCGCCAAGCACTCCGAGCGCAAGGGTTTCGCCCCCGAGCGACTTCACGACCTTTGAAACGTTTATGCCCTTTCCGCCTGCGTCAAGACGCATTTCGGTTATGCGGTTCACCTTGTCGAATCCGAAATTGTCGATAACTACCGACTTATCCTGAGCGGGATTTAACGTAACCGTAATAATCATTATTATTCCCCCAAATTTGAGCATTCTTCGGCGTATTTTTTCTGTTTATAGTATACTTCATTTTTTATTGAGCGTAAAGCGAAATAAATGAACAAAAAAAGACGGCCGACCTCGCACTGGCGAAATCACCGTCTTTGTTTTTACATTAAGCTTAGTCCTCTTTCTTCTCCTCGTCCGCGGGAATCTCACAGGCGAGCTGCTTGCGGAAAAGAAGGGCGGTAACGTACATGGGAAGCGAAAAGCTAAAGGCTATCCACATCCAGCCGACATACGCGAAAATATTCGGCATAACAACAGGAAACGCGATGCACACCACCCAAACGACGAGGGAAAGGAGCGTCTTCGGAAGGTTTGCGAGCATCATAAGAAACGCGTTCTTAATGTGCGTTCCAAGCTTGTTTTCATATCGCGCAATAAGCGGAAACAGCCATATCCCCGTTCCGAGGACAAACACGCCCATAACCGCCGCAAAGATAAGGAAAAACTTACTTACGGGGACACAGACGTAGTAGGCAAAATACGCGTCGCCCGCAAAAATACCCAACGCCAAAAGCAGAAGCAGCCACGCAAGGGTCGACTTTTTAAAGCACTTAATAAAATCCTTAAAAAAGCTTCCAAAGGGGAGCGACTGTGTATCGCCTCTTATAAGACGAAACGTAAACGTATAGCAGGACGTAAAGCCTGCACCCGCCGTCACAACAAGAAGACAGGATAGGAGAAATAGCAGATTTAATGAAATTAAATCTGCTATTAAGCCTAATACTCGTT
>CAYWQL010000036.1:0-11095 GCA_964460755.1 uncultured Oscillospiraceae bacterium
CAAAAGCCGTCCTTTTTTCTTGTCGCTTAATTCAAAATTCAAGCTCTATTTTCTCGAGCTTCGATTCAAACTTTTTAAAAACAACCCCCGCCGACGAAAGCATTTTTTTCGACGCCTTGGTGTTCTTGTCGTCGGCATATTTGTCGCATATGTAAATGACCTCCTTTATCCCCGCTTGGATAATCGCCTTGGCGCATTCGTTACATGGGAAAAGGTAAACATATATGCGCGAATCCTTAAGGCTCTTTCCGTTCGCGTTTAGTATAGCGTTTAGCTCGGCGTGAACGACATAAGGATATTTTGTGTCCTCACCTTCGCGCTCCCACGAATATTCGTCGTCGGAGCAGCCCATCGGAAAACCGTTATAGCCTGTTGAAAGTATAATGTTGTCGTCATTAACAATGCAGGCGCCAACCTGCGTGTTCGGGTCCTTGCTCCGCTTAGACGCGAGCACCGCAACCCCCATAAAAAATTCGTCCCACGAAATATAGCCTTCTCTTTTCATATTCTATTCCTCGTTTTTTTTTATCGTTTCGTCAATAAACGCCTCGAGTTTTTTCACATCACCGTCGAAGACGTAGGCGTGAAGCCCCGCTCGGTTTGCCCCCGCGACGTTGTCCTCACGGTCGTCGATAAATATGCTCTGCGTTGATTTTATGCCATACCTATTTATTGCAAGGTCGTATATACACCTGTCGGGCTTTTCCATCTTGACGTCGCCCGAAAAGATTACCCCGTCGAAATCGGAAAGAAATTTATAATAACCGCTCTTTTCGGAAAAATAGGCGGGCGCGTTGGAAAGAAGGAAAATTTTATAGCCCCTTTCGCGAAGCCGTTCGCTTAAGGCAATCGTTTCCTCAAGCCTTGGAAGATAATAAACCCAGCTGTCGAGCAGGTCACGCGCAAGGTCGTGAAGCCGTTCGGGCAAAGACGCAAGCGAACGCGACACCTTTTCGTCTTGGTCAATTCTTCCCGCGTCATAGTCGACCCAGTCGCCGAAAACGGCGTCCAGAAGAAGCTTTTTGTCGTCCTCGTCGTAGCAAAACTTCCCGACGATATTTTCGGGACTCCAGCCCAAAAGCACCCCGCCCAAATCAAAAATAATATTCTTTATCATTATTTTGCTCCATAACTTTCTTGCTGCCGCATATCAGCTTATTCGATTACTAAATGTTGTTGATATAATCGCTTATGAAGTAGAGCGCCACGCCGACGCTTGTGCTTTTCGTTTTATATCGGCAAAGGCGAACGAACGAACCGCTGTTTTCATAGAAATTAAGCTCACTGACCATATCGCGAAGCTGGTCGAGATATGGCTCCATATAGGGTGAAAGCACCCCGCCGACAACAATTTCACAATCGAGAATAGCCCGTATGTTGGATATTCCACGCGACAGATTCCGAAGGTATTCCTCCCACGCCGCGACATACTTTCCCTCTTTATTGCCGACCCGCGCAAAAAACTCCTCAAGCGTCAAGCCGAATACGTCGGTTATAACCGACGTTGAGCAATACGCCTCGAAGCAGCCAAGCTGACCGCAGCTACACCGTCTTCCGTCGGGCACAATACACATATGCCCGAACTCGCCGCTTCGTCCGTTGTCGCCAAGATATCCCTCGCCGCGCATAAGTATCGAGCCGCCCACGCCGCGTTCAAGAAAAAGATAAACCATATTTCCCTTGCCGCTGTTGCTCCACCATTCGGCGAAGCCGCTTGCGTTTGCGTCGTTTTGTATAACCGAAGGGTAGGGTATGAGCGCCTTTAGCGCGCCAACCTTGATTTTGTACGACGAAAGGGTCGGCGCAAACTTAACAAGGTCTTCGCCCTGAAAAATAATTCCGGGAACCGTTATGCCAACGCCAAGCATACTTTTGCGGTCGAGCCGATTGTCGTCTATAAACTTTTCTAATAGCTCCGCAACCTTTTTATAAAACCTTTCGTCCTCGGTAAAATGAAGCTTAACGCTGTCATACGCGACCTCGTTTATGTTGAGGTCAATAGCCGCAAAGCTTATCTTCTCTGCGGTAAGCGAAATTCCGACTGCAATCTTCGCGTCGCCGACCACGCGAATAGCCCGCGGCTTACGACCGCCCGTCGAAAGATTGGTTCCGCAATATTCGATTTTCTTCTCTTCGAGCAGCTCCGAAAGGTTTTGGGATACCGTGGGAAGGCTAAGTCCGAGCCCAACCGAAATATCCTGTTTTGTCACAGGCTTCTCCGCTTCGTATATGAATTTGAACATACGATTTCGGTTATTTTTTCGAAGCTCAACCGTATTCGTAAGCTTTTCCAAACTATCACTCCAAACTTTTACAAAAGACCTTTACTGAATAATATCATACTTCCGCGCATTTTTCAGCAAATATAATATTACAATTCGTATAACAGTTCTTGTATTATACTATTTATTATCTTTTGGAAAGTCGGGATAACGAAGAAGGTCGAAAAAATGCTCGTAATAATCTTTTTTGGGCTTTGGCGCTTTAGCCAAAAGCTTTCGTGCTGACGAGGTCGCACGTCGACGATATTGCTTCGCCTCTTTTTCATTTCCAAAGTTAAAACGGTGTGCCGACATACTGAGAAGGTATTCGGTTCGCTCCTCCAAGACCTCGAGATTGTCCTTGTCCTGCGCGTCGAGAACCGCCTTCGCCGCGCCGAAAAACTTTTCGGCTTTTTCCTCTTCTCCGAGCAAGCTTAGTATATCTCCCGCATTTCTTGCGGCGATAGAGCGCAGATAGCTTTTTTCGTCTATCGACTCGTACATATTAATATATTCGTTAACCGCCCCGTCGTAGTCGCCGTCGGCGCGTCGAGCTTCAGCAAGGCTTTTATATAATTCCGCCAACCGTTCAAGCGCTTTTGCGTCTGCTTTTTTTGAAAGCTGACCAACAAGCTTTATCCCCGTTTCAATCGCGGAATAAGCCTCTGGAAACCGCTCGCGCGAGGACAGGAAGGCGCCGTATTCGTTATACACCCTTACAAGCTCCAAGCGGCTTTCGCGGTCGTCGGGCTCACACGAGAGCGCCGTCTCCAAGGCAAGGTTTATTTGGCTTTCCCTTTCCGCAACGTTCGGAGAAAACAACGCCTTTTTCAGGTAAAGCTCGACAAGACGGCGCTTTTCACAGTCGGCGTAGCCAAGACGGACAAGCTGTTTTTGCAGCTCAATCGCGCGGGAAATATACCAATTCGCCGCCGTGTCCTCGCCCTCGTCGGAATTAATATCAAAAAGCCCTTCGAAAACCAGCGTCCAAAGCGCCGTTTCAAAGGTGGAAATATCCCCCTCGCCCTTTCGAATAAGTTTTACCTTGTCGGGATACTCGCGCAGTAGGCTCTGGGCTGACTCGCAAAGCTCCCGCGCCTTGAGATAGTTTCTTTCGCCGCGATATACGCCGCCAAGAATACTCAAAAGCTCTACGCGCCTTACAATAAGGGATGACGCGTCTTCTTCGCGAAAAGCCCTGTCATACCGCGAAAGAAGGCTTTCAAGGTCGACGATTGCGTCGGCGTTTCTTTTGCACCGCAAAAAATATTTTGCTCGCGCCGTCTTTGCTTCATCGAGAAGGCGCATATAAGCGCGCTCGTTTATTCGGCATAGCTCCTGCGTCGACGAGACCGCTTCGGAATAAAGGGTGAGCGCCTCGTCCATTTTTCCGTTCGCCTCAAGGCTTAAAGCCCGATTTAGATTTATCCGTATTTTAAGCGTCCTGTTCTTCTCGTCTTCGCCGATAAGATACTTATTTGAAAGCTCAAACGCTTTTTCGCTGTATTCGAAGAAGCTTACGTCCGATACGGTATAGCAGTATTCAGCCGTGACGTTGAGGGCGTCGATATAGTCGAAAGCTCCCGCTTTTCGCGAGGATTTAAAGGCAGCTTCGAAAATATCCCTCGCCTCGAAAAGCCGCAGCTTTGCGGCGTCAAAAAGATGAAGCGCGCAATACGCTTGCCCAAGCTCGCGGCATATTTTCGCATAAAGTGAGCTGTATTCCCCTTCGCCGCCGTCATAGACAAACGGCATAACCAGCTCCCTTGCCTTTTCGAGAAGCTCCGCGCCCAGCGCATACCGAAAGGTTCCGTTATAGAACCTGCCAAAGCTACAATAGGTTTTTACAAGAAGTGAAAAATTTTCGTCCGGCTTTTCCCACGAAAGTGTCAGCACCCTCGAAAGAGCGTCGGTATAGCCCGCCTGCGCTTCATCGAACCGTGCGAGCTTCTCCATAAGCTCGGCGCGTTTAAGGGCGAAAAGAGCCTCCCATCGTGCCCGTTCTTCTCCGCTTGCGATGTCCAAAAGAAGCTTTTCTATCTCGTCGCACAGCTCTTGCGCGGTGTCGAAGCTCGAACGCTCAACCGATATATCCAAAAGAACAAGCTTACCCCTGACGCAATATTCAGCAGACGGTGAAGATATTGTGTCGAGCTTACGCGCGCTCTTCTCGGCACGCAGGTCGTCGCCAAGCGAAAGATACCCCTCGACTTGAAGAACAAAAGCTTTCGCCGCATAGCGCTCGTCATTCTCAAGCTTAATCGCGAGCTCAACGACCGCCTTGTCGTCGCCCTTTTTTAAGCGATAACCGACAAGAGCGTCGGTCGCCCGCTTTGTAAGCTTGCGCTTTTCTTCAAGCTTAATCGCCTCGGCGAAGCATTCGTCGATTTCGCAAAGCCCTTCGTAGCTTTGCCCCCGCGCTAAAAGAAGCCTTGCCTTTTGCAAAAGCTCGCCCACAACCTCGTCGGGGTCAATCGAAGCTCCCGCGATTTCATTTTTAATTGTTTCAAGCGAAAGCGCTCCGTTCGCGCTCTTCAAATCCCCTTTATAGAAAAGACGGTAGGCAGAACGCCGCCGGTCGGATAGCTCCCCCGCCGCAATGTCCCGCGCCATATTGAGCGCCGCATTAAGAAGGGCGTTTTCGAGCGAAAAAAGCTCCCGTCGGACCTCTATGCGCCGACGCGACGCCTCGTAATATGCGAAAGCGGCGTCCTGTTCGCCCTCCCGGGCTTCATATACCTCGCGCGCAGAAAAAAAGCTGTCGGAAACCTCGGAATATTCTTTTCTCAGCGAAATGAGCTCGCGGCTCTTGTCGGCAAGGGGAACGCCGTCGAAGCTGACGAGCCGCTCCCCCTCCACCGTCACAACGCCGTCGCGGCATTCCGCAAGAAGCGTTTGCTCAATCGAGCACAGCGCCATAAGCAGCGAAAAGCACAGCCCGTTTGCACTGTCGAAGCAGGAATAAAAAGCCCCCTGCATATAATCCAAACGCTCTGTAAGCGCACGGACGTCAAAGGGCAGCCGTACCCTCTTTTCCTGTTTAATTCCGACAACTATACGCGGCTTTTTTCCGTCCGTAAAGCTTTTGAGCGCGCCGTCAAGGTACGCTGAAACCATACCGTCCACCGTGCCGTAATAGAGCGCAAGCAGAACATCCCGTTCGCCGTAATCTATGGGCGAAAAGCTTTTTTCCACGCGAACAAGCCGAAATCGTCCGCCGTCAACCTCACAGGTGAGGTTTATGGCTCTGACGAAATCGGTAAGCGCAGACATATCCTCTTTTTGCGCCGTTTCGGGCGCGGCGAGAAAAATTCTTACGTCCTGCATTTCGGTTTCCTTTGTCGCTTTTGACTGTCTTAATGTTATCATATTTTTTTGCAATAAAAAAGAGCGGAAAGCTCCGCTCTTAACCACTATATGAAAAAATCCCGCGCCCTTTTTGAAAGCTCCTCGATTGAGCTTATCTTGTCCGTTTCGCGGTTTGGCTTTCCGAAGCCGTAGCTTGCGTGAACGAAGGGCGTGTTTGCCGCGTCCGCCGCCTCGCAGTCGCCCGCCGTGTCGCCGACATATATGGCTTTGTCAAGCGCGTTTCGCTTGACGACGAGAGCAATGTTTTCTCCCTTCGATTTGCCCGTATTGCCCGAGCATTCGATATCGTCGAAATACTTTTCAAAGCCGTAGTATTTCAAAAACACCTCGATATATCCGCTTTGACAGTTGCTGACTATCGAAAGAAAATAGCTTTTATGAAGGCTCGAAAGAGTTTGTTCAAGCTTGGGATAAAGGGTTCCGCCGACCTTTGAAAGATAGCTCAATTCTTCGTCGCTGCACTCGGTTAATACGTCGTTTAAAAATTCGTCGTCCGCGTTTGGAAACATAAGCCGCGCGATATCAATAAGCTGCTTGCCCATAAAGCCACGCATATCCTCGTCGGTTATTCGAAGAGACAGCCCCTTTTTCTCAAACGCCCTGTTCCACGCGATAACGACCTTTTCGCTCGAATTCCAAAGCGTTCCGTCAAGGTCGAAAATAATACCTTTTTTCATAAAAGCACCTCAAAAGCTTTTTTCTTTAGACCGTTCTGTTGTATACCTCTTTGACGCCCTTTCGTCCAAGCCACATAACGAAATAAACCGCCAACAGATTGAAAAGCATAAATCCGACGATTATCCAGCGCATTGAATAACGGTCGGCAAGCGCCCCCGTCAAAAGCTGCCCGATTATCGTTCCAGCCGTGCATATCATTCCGAACGTCCCGTTAAACCGCGCGCGGTGACTGTCGGGAACGTAGCTTTGAGTCGAGGAAATACGGATATTGTACGATGTCACGCTCAAAAATCCCGACGCCAGCATAAGGAGCATCATAGCATATACGGGAGTGAAAAAGACCGCCGCGCAGATGACGTTCGTAAGGAAATAAACGCAAAGCGCGATATTAAACTTACGCTCGGGCTTAAGACGAATTCGATACTGCACAATTCCGCCGATAAGCCGTCCGAAAACGTTGCAGCCCATAACGTAGGTATACAGCTGAACGCCGAGCGTCGGCTCGGATTTGAAGTAAGGCAGCGCAATGGTATCAAACGCGGAATTACAAAGAAATGTTATAAAGAAATAGACCGTTATAACCATTAAGCCCTTTTCCGCGGAAATGTATTTTATTCCGTCCTTGAAATCGGACAGATACTTTTTCATATTGTACTTTTCGACTATATCTCCCGTGTGGGTTTCCTTGACCGAAATAAAGGTTTCGAAAATCGCCGCCGTCAAAAAGCTAAAAGCGTTAAATAGAAAAATCGGAGCCAGTCCAACCCGCTCGTAAATAACCGCCGCGACGGGCACCATCATCGCCGCAAGGGGGTAAATCATACTCGAAATCGAATACGCCTTGGTGAAGTTGCCCTCGCTCACGAGGTTCGGATAAAGGCTGTCGTATGCGACGGTATAAATGCTGTCAACCGAGCCGATAAGAACGGCGAAAAAAATGAGAAGCGGATAGCCGAAAGCGTTAGCCTTTAATATAAAAAACAGCAGTCCGTAGGTCACCGCGCTAAAAAAGTCAAGTGTGTATATAACCTTTTTGCGCGAAAACTTGTCGAGATAGGGTCCCGCAAGAAGGGGCATAAATATCTTCGGAAAACTGTACGCCACCATAAACAGCGCATAAAAAAAGGTCGAGCCCGTATAATCGAGAACCAAAAGACCTATGCCAAAGCCCGACAGGGTGTTTCCAAGCATCGAGACCACCGTACCGAGCGTAATTATCGTAAAATCCTTTGTCCAAAGCTTCTGATGCATTTTGCCGCTTAATCCTCTTGAAAAAATAGTGTGCCTTACACCATATCACAATTCGCCGCTTTTATCAACCTTCAAAGAAAATTCCAAGAAAAAAGAGGGCTTACCCTCTTTTTTCTGCGTTATATCCTGTAGCTTTCCGATTGGTTCTCATCTCCGTCGAAAACAAGCTTTATCGAATAGCTTCCGTCGACGACCGCCCGCTCAACTAAAGCCATATCCTCAATCGGCTCACCCGTCGTCCTGTCGGCGGCCGAGAAGCCCTCCTTTATTTCCGCCGCCGTTATCTCAAAGCTTAAATAAACCCCTTTGGTTATACCCATAATGTCGCACACCAATATGCTCAACAAAACGTCCTTAAAGGATACCTCTAAAAATATACTCATCTTTCGGTGGGATTTCGGCGGGAGATAGCTTGCGATTACCGCGCCGTTTTTGCCTATCGCCGTCTTTAATGGACACGGCGCAAAGCTATAGCCGTTGTCCTCGGCAAGCTTTTTGAAAAACTCGCTTATCTCTGTCTTGGCATCGCTCCAGCCGTCGGGAATGGCACATTTGCACGATGAGCAAATTCTTTCGCCCGACTTGTAATCCACGTCGAGCATATATCCCTCGCCGGTCGCGCCGTTGGTCTTTTTGTGTATGCCGTTGTATACCGAAACGCCCTGTTTTTTAATAACCGCCTGAAGCTCGTCAAGCGCCGAACGATTGACTCTGCATTCAAAATCGTTAAGCTTTTCGTGACCGGGGTTTTCACCGCTGAAACGAAAAAACGCATTTTCGCCCTTGTCGACAAGCTCGTAGCACCTTTTGATTTCCAGCTCCTCGTTATAGGTCAAAAGCTTAAAGCGTGAAAGCTCGTTCGATTTTATAACCTTGGGCGCGCTCACGTCTGAAAGGTCGCTCAGCCCGCCGTCAAGCATAGCTCTGTTAAGTTCGATAATATTCATATGAATCTCCAAAACGCGTCGTTTCCTCCCATAAGGGAAAGACCGCGATGTATATATAAGTTATCCTCCGCTTTTTTGCTTTGTCTATATCCTTCAAAGTAATTTACAGTATATTGTACCACAAATTTGTGATTTTTGCGTAATATGCTCTGATTTTTGCTCAGAAAAAAACTGTTGTGCGTTTATAATCGTTTGTCAATCTTCCCTATAATATTTTATGTTTGCATAATATTATTTGTTGCATTATACTGATAACAACACTTTTAAGGAGGAATTGACTATGCTTTTCGGAAATCCCGCGCTAAAACCCCTCGCCGACTTAGCGAAGGCGGCCGTTCGAAGTCCCGAGAATTTTAACTGGACCTTTATCGCTCTTTTCGCCGTTGTTGTAATTCTCTATCTCGGCGAGCTTGAAAAGAAGAATTACAAAATTATCGCCGCGGCTCTCGCGCTCTATTCGGTACACTGGTTCTATGAAATAATGAACGCCGTCATCTGCTACATAACCGGCTACGCCCTTTGGACGGTCTCGCCCGAAAGCACCTCGTTCATACTTCTTATCGGCGTAAGCTGGGAGCTTTCGATGATGTTCGCAATCGCGGGCTTTACGGCAAAGGCGCTTCCCGCCGACAAGGATATGAAGATTTTCGGCATAAACAACCGTATCGTCTTCGCTATCGGCTCCGCGCTTTTCTTCTCCCTCGTCGAGATATTCCTCGCGTGGACGCCCGCGTTCATCTGGGTCTATCCGTGGTGGGGCGCGCTCCCCGTTTTCGTTACGACCTATATTCCCTTCTTCCTCGCGTCGTATCTCATTTATGACGCCAAGCCGAAGACTCAAAAAAGATTTATCATTACTCTTGCGGCAATAAACGCTATTCTTCTAATCGTGCTTATCCCGCTCGGCATTATCTAACAGCACATTCGAAAGCCCCTTCAATGAAGGGGCTTTTTGTTTTGGTTTCGTTCTTCTGTTTAACCCCTCTTTGGGCTCGACGGCCTATTTCCGCGATAGGGTCTTTTCCCGCTTTTGGAGTAGCTTCCCTTATGTGCGGACGCCGATTCTGCCAACGGTTTCTTCGGCGCGCTTTGCGCCTGCGGCTTTTTTACGCGCGGCTGGGTATTCTTGACCGTTTTTTCGAGAATTACCATCGGCCACCGGCTTTCGCTTACGGGTATTTTGTAGCCGACAAGCTTTTCAATATCCTTAAGATATTCTATCTCGTCAAAGTTGCAAAAGCTTATCGCTATTCCGCCGTGACCCGCGCGGCCGGTTCGTCCAATTCTATGAATATAGGTTTCGGGCTCGTTGGGCAGGTCATAGTTAATAACGTGCGAAAGCTCTATAATATCTATTCCGCGCGCGGCAATATCGGTCGCGACAAGCACCTTTATCCTTCCGCTTTTAAAGCTTGAAAGTGCGGTCTGTCTCGCCGTCTGACTCTTGTTTCCGTGTATAGCAAGAGCGGTTATCCCCGCTTGAGCAAGCTCACGCACGACCCTGTCCGCGCCGTGCTTTGTTCTTGTGAAAACAAGGGTGCTCCCGACACCTTCGGTTTTGAGTATCGACGCTAAAAGCAGCTTCTTGTTGTTCTTATCAACGTAATAAAGGGTCTGCTCGATGGCGTCGACGGTGCTCGTCACGGGGTCAACCTTAACCGTCGCGGGGTTCTTCAGCATTCCCTTCGCGAGGTTCTCGATTTCCTGCGGCATAGTGGCCGAAAACAAAAGGGTCTGTCTCTCGCTCGGAAGCTCCTTCAAAACCTTTTTTACGTCGTGTATAAAGCCCATATCGAGCATTCTGTCCGCCTCGTCAAGCACAAAAACCGAAAGCATTGACAGGTCAATAAAGCCCTGCCCAATTAAATCGTTGAGCCGCCCCGGCGTCGCGACGAGAATATCCACGCCGCGTTTAAGCATTTCGGTTTGGGGATTTTGTCCCACGCCGCCGAAGATAACGCCGTATTTAAGCTTCGTATATTTTCCGTAGTCGTTGAAGCTTTCAAAAATCTGAAGCGCAAGCTCCCGTGTCGGGGTGAGAATCAGAGCGCGGATATAGTGACGTCTTCCCTCTCGCGCAAGATTTTGCAAAATCGGAAGGGCGAACGCCGCCGTCTTTCCCGTTCCCGTCTGAGCGCAGCCAAGTATGTCCCGCCCCTCTAAAAGAAGGGGAATTGTCTGCTCCTGAATAGGCGACGGTTCGACATATCCAGCCTCCTCAACCGCTTTAAGAAGCGGCTCCATTAATTTCATTTCATTAAAATTCATTGTTTTTCCGTTTCGTTTTTAAATTCTAAAACTATAACAAGCCAAAAGGCGTTTACTGTTAAAATATTAGTTCCACTATACTATAACACATTTTTGTTTAAATGTCACAATTCGACGATTTTGTTTTGTTGCTTTTGACAATCAAGCAATTTTGACCTCCGATGAATAGCGCCGACATCACAAGACCACCAGACGAAGCGGTAGAAAAGGTCTTTTATTTTGTATTGACTTTTATTATGAGGTTTTGTATAATAATCAAGCACATTTGGGCTCGTAGCTCAGCTGGGAGAGCGCCGCGTTCGCAACGCGGAGGTCGAGAGT
>CAYWQL010000037.1:0-10393 GCA_964460755.1 uncultured Oscillospiraceae bacterium
TATGATAGTAACGTTTGAATTAATACGACAGAATGTCGAAAAGCGAAAACAAAAGCTTCAAGGTTCAGAACCCCAAAAAGCCTTCGACGCATTGCTCTATACTTTTTTCTGTTGGGAAAGCCAATCGAACAGTGCTACCCCTTCGCCGTCGATTGTGTCTGCGCATTCGTTGTTAAATACATATATCCACGAAAAATGCCCATTGTATTCGTACGGCTCCTGCGTTTCTTCCTTGAAAAACCGCCCCGACGTATCGATAACCTTATCGTAAAGCGAATAATGAACATTCGTCGCGCCTGCCTGCACAAGGCGTCGATAAGCGGCGTTCGTATAGCTGTTATATGCCTTTTCCTCAACACCATCTTGTATTTTGTATATGACAATGGTTCGGTCGGTCTTGGCGTGTGTAAACCAAATGGGAATATCGTGAATTTCATCTATCTTTTCGTCTGTGACCCACTCGTCGGAGTATGCCTCACATATTGGAAAAGCCGCCGCAAAGTAGTCGGGATAGTTGAAAAGCATATTAAGCGTCATATACCCTCCGTTCGACAGCCCACCGAGATAAATTCTGTTTTTGTCTATGTCCGGGTGTTGGGCGACAAACTTCTTTATTAATCCCATTAACGCCTCGGTGTAATAGGAGTGCCCGTTGCTGCCCTTTACCCAATAACAGCTTTCACCGCTTCCGTCGTAATCCATCCACGACGTCGGCGCCTGCGGTATTAAAAGGTACGCCCCGGTATCGCCAAAATAATCTTGTATCTCCTTTGAAGCCAAATTCGCGACCTCGTTGCCCATAACTACGAGAGAGGGGTCCTCGCCACCCTCGCCATATCCGTGAAGAAACACAATCAGCGGCGTCTTATCGTCGTCGGAAGGGGAACCCTTCGGCGTAAAGGTTCCGTATGTAAGCTTAACACCCTTGCTTTTATATTTTCCGTTAAAATCAAAGCCGTCGGGAACAAAGCTCTCTAATCCGACAAAACCCCATTTGTCGGTCTGAAAAAAACTCAATTCTTTTCCGTCGGTCGTCCTAACCCTCGAGTTCGGAAGAAGCTCGATTATATAGCTTATGTTGACGTAACTGCACTTGCCATAATCATTTTTGTAATTAATCGGTGAATTGTCAACCGAGTCGGGCTTTATCTCCAAAGCAAAGGTAAGATACCGTCCCGTTGAAAGCGGATTTCCTTTTTCGTCCGAAATATATAGCTCGGTTACGCCGACTTGATTTGTCTCGACTTCCGAGCGATAGTCTATTTTGCTCGGGGACGAACCGTCCAAGTTATATTCTCTTGAGCAGGACACCTTAAAGTCGTCGACAAAAAGGGTTTTTTCATCTAAAGATTCATCGATGCACATAACGACCTTGGTTATTACGGGGCCCCAATCGAAGCTTTCGCAAATCACTGAATAAGAATATTTTTCACCCGCGTTTAACCGCGTTCCTTTCTGTTCCTTTGCATTGTCAAGACCCACTAAGATTGATGTAGCAAAAATAGCAGAAACAACAAAAATTACGATAAGCGGCACCATCCAACGTCTTTTCATTTTTTATCCTTTACAAAAATAATCATAGTTCTCGCGCTAAAAAAGCTCGACATAGAATTCCGCGCCGCCGCTTGCCGTATCCTTAACGCCGACTCGTGCATTTAGAAGCTCGCTTATTCGTTTTGCAAGGCTAAGACCCAATCCGAAATGCCTGCGGTCGGAGCGCGAGCTGTCGCCTCGGAAAAAGCTTTGGAACACAGCCTTTTTCATATCGTCGGATATACCCTTGCCGTGGTCGCGCACCGACAAGCGCAAGCCGCCGTCAACCCCCGTGCAACAAAGCTCAATTCGCTGTGCGCCTGAATGCGCCAACGCATTATCCATAAAAATTCCGAGTATCTGGGCTATTCTTTCGGCGTCGGTTGTTATCTGAGAAGGATATTCATCTGAAAACAAAAGCTCAAGCCTAACACCTTGTTCCTTGCAAAGCACGGCGTATCTTTCGTATACGGAAATAAGAAGCGAATCAACGTCGACGCTTGTTTGGTTTAGCGACAGCGTTGCGCTGTCGGCTGAGGCTAACGCCAGCATATCGCTCACAAGACTCGACATTCTGTCGCACTCGTCCTCAATACCCGCAAGATAAGGGTCCGACTTGTTCTTTGTATCGACCATGGCGATGTTCGCCCTCATTACGCTCAGCGGTCCCCTTAGCTCATGCGACGCTGCCGCGATAAACTCCTTTTGCCGGTCTTGAAAATCCTCTGCCGGCCGTATTGCGCGAGCAAGCAGTCTTTTGTTAAGCGCAAACATAGCCAGCGTTCCGACAAGTCCGATTGCAATATATATTGATATTCTTAAAACCATCTGTTCTTCAGCGTGCGGAAAGCTTTGACACACGACAAGCAAACGCCAGCCGATGTTTTCATATATTCCCGTTTTGTCGTTAGTTCGCCAAATCGGAATAAGCGACGCCTCAGCATAGCCGCCATCGCTCAGTCGGAACATATCCGTCCCGATTGACCCACGGCTGACAGCTTCGAGTCTTGAGGGCGGCTCAAGACTAATACCGTTCATCTTGGCAAAGGCGTAAACCTCTTTTATGTGCTCTGATGTATTATCATTGAAAACACCTTTGCCGTTGTCCTCAATATATATTTCGGCGTTCAGTCTGTTTTCGCACTCGCGAAGCCAGTTAAGCTGAACGACGTTTTCGTTTGTGAGCGTCTGCTCAATGGAAGAAAACTCATCGGTAAAGCTTTCGCTTTTTCTTGCCGTTTCCTCTCGCTGTGACTGGGCGAAGGCGAAAATCAGCACAAGCGCGATTACTATTCCTGACGCGACGGTGTAAAAGACGCTGAGTTTTCTTTTCAGCTTGTTCAGCATTGCTCAGCCGCCCTTCGCTTTAAATCGGAAAGAGAATACCCGATTCTTGGAGTATTGACTATTTCAAGGTCGCTCTTTACCGCAATTAACCGTCGGCGAAGAAGCCTTACATAATTGTCGATATTCCCCATTTCAACTATTGAATCCACTCCCCAAACATGGGCATATATTTCCTCGCGCGTCACTAAGCCTCCGCCGTGAGAAATTAGTATTTCCATAAAAGCCGCCTCTTTTCTCGACAGCGCCACGCTGTTTTCGCAACAGAACAAGCGGTGCTCGTGTAGGTCAAGAAAAAGCCCCTCATAAGTAAGCACACCCTCAAAATTCTGTACAGCGGGACGTCTAAGCAACGCGCGAACGCGTGCGAGAAGCTCCTCGGGGGCGAAGGGCTTTACGAGATAATCATCGGCTCCGGCGTTAAGTCCGCCTACCCGGTCGTTAATTTCGCCAAGCGCGGTTACCATAAGCACGGGAACATATATATCAGCCGAGCGAATACGCTTTAGAACGGAAAGTCCGTCAAGCGACGGCAGCATACAATCAAGAATGACCGCTTCAAAACCGCCGTTGGCTATGTAATTTAAAGCGTCGAGCCCATCGCCGCACTCATCGGTTTCGTAGCCGTCGCGGCGAAGAAGGGCACTCATCACCGAGCTAAGCCGTTCATCGTCTTCGACAATAAGAATTCGCATGCCGTTCCCCCTTTTTCGTCACGTTTGTTTATATTATACGATGTAACAAAGCGTTACTCAATAATCAGTTTTCGGCAAGATAAGTGTTAAGCGTGCCCGTAAGGGACTTTACGCAATCGTCCAGCGATTGATTTCCGTTAAGATAATCGGTTGAACCGTCAACAAATACGTTAAGAAGCAAAAGGTCCACGTCAATCGGGGTCTTTAAGTCTTCCGCCATCTTTAACAAACAATCACAGTCCTCTTCGGTCATCTGCTGACATTCATAGACTGTATCTTCAATATTAATTTCGCTTGTAGCCTCGCCGTAGGCATACTGCTCCGCCAGCTCCTTTTTTAATGCTTCGCGGTTTACTGTAAATCCATCTACAAGCATCGCCGAGGCAACATCTTCAGAAACCATAGCTTTAACAAATGCGACAGCGGCATCATAATTAGAAGCGCATGACGTAATCGCTATTGAGCTGTGAGGAACGTACAGATTTCCAATCGGCTTTAGCTCAGCACCGCATTTTTGTTCGTTAAAGGCTATTGACGCAAGAGCCGTCTTGTCTATTTCTATGGGCGCTGCCGCTGAATTTTTCAACATAAGCTCGATTATGTTAGAATGCGACATCATTGCGCCGTAGTCAAATCTAAGCCGAGATATTTCACTTTTTCCGCTGAATATCCAGCCCACCGACTCATTTTCGGGATTCCAGTCGCAAAGCTCACCCATTGTTTTAATGCCCTCGAGAAAATCTCGAAGCGCCGCTTCGTTCACCCTGCCGTTATCAACGATTTGATTGTAATAAAGCGGCAAAAAATATCCTATCGGTTCGGCGACTGAATCCGACCCGCCCATAAGCTTTTTTGTGGTTTCGGACGCCGTGTATTTTTCAACGAGGTCGTTAAGCGAGCTATACTCGCAAAGCGCGGGGTCTCCCACCGTAGCGGGAATACCAAAACTCGTCGGAAAAGCGTAAAGCTCATCGCCCTTGCGTGCGCCGTTCACTACATTGCCCATTAAAACTCCGTCGTTCACCATTTCGTCGACAAACCCGCTCATATCTGAAAGAAGTCCGCTTTTTATATAGAAATCCGCGTTCAGGTAATCAGTAATAATAACGTCGGGACCGTCACCCGCGAGAAGCGAGGCGTTAAGTGCCCGTATGGCGTCGTCGGGCGGAACGGAGGTTTTGTAATTATCTGTCGGAAAGGCTGTCGTGTATTCGATGGTCAGCGCGGGATAGGCTTTCTTAAGCTGTAAAATAGTCTCGTTTACCGCCGCTTCTTCCACCATTGACCACACTCTGAGAGTTCCGAAAACCTCTCCGCCATCAATTTTTTCTGGTATTCCGTATACTACGCAGGAAAGCTGTGGTATGTAGCTGCCATCAAAGTATTTAATATAAATTGCGTCCCCAACGGTGAATATTTTTTCTATTGTAGCGTCGCTTTGCCCGAAGGACATTCCTTTAAACCCGAACAACTCAAGCCACATTGTACCGTCTACCGCGCCGCTGTACATACCGCTCTGCGACGCGACTAATATTCCGCTTTTCACATTGTCGCAGACCGAAAGACTGACAAAATCCGTTGACACATCGGTTTGTGTCCAGGTATTCGGGTCAATTTGACGCATATTCGGTTCATACGCGTTACAAACGATTAGATAATCGCCGCAGCGCGAAATACTGCCTGCTCCGTTTATAATGTGAGCTTCACCGCCATTAACCTCAAACACTATTATTGATTGCGTCTGCCAATATATTCCTGCGATTAATCCGTTGCCAAGAGCCGTAAAAAGTCCGGGCGCTTCGCCGTCAATTTGGCACAATTCATCGTTGCTTGCGACAAGGGTGGACGTCTTCAGGTCCTTGGAATACCAAAGCGACAAGGTCTCGTCGCTCTCGGCGCAAAGAATATATACTCCGCCTTCGGGCGCGATATATGCATCATAAGCGTAGTGTGACTGCTCCTCAAGCGCGAGAACCGCCTCAATGGGAGTTGAGCTCCAACCCGTGTCGGTCTTAACAAAATAATTATAACCGCTTTCGGTAATCATTACCGCGGCCGCTTGACCGTTAACCCTGCCGGCGTCTGTCATCATACCGTCGGGAAGACCTGTTGCTACTTCGTAGTATTTTGCTTCGCTTGCAATATCAGTTTCGCCGTCGCTCTTCCTGCAGCCTGAAAAACCGACGAAAACAAGCGCAAGGCACAGCGTTGCGGAAATCAACCTTAATCTAAGCTTTTTTTTCATTTTTTAACCTCATTTTTTAATTTTATAAATTTATCAGATGCATTTTTTATTATCGCCATAATTCTGTTAATACCCCCACCGTAAAAGCCGCATATGACGAGCACCGCGAAAGGAAACATCACGCACGCAAAGGGCATATTAAACGGCGAATTGAAAATAAGATGAACCGTCCACGCGGCAAGCGCGCTTATTGCCGCAAAGGCGAAATCCTTCGCGAAAACGCCACCGCGAAGAAGTCTTCCCGAGTTTATCAGAATTTCAATAAGCCCTATGCCGCAAAGGCCGGAAAACAGCGCGCACCGAACGAACACGCCTGTCGCTTCAGCGTCAGCAAGAAGCACAACGAGGCAACTGAGCTCATCACGTCTTTCGGCGTATTTCGCGGCGAAATTTGACCAATGCGAAAAGTCAGACCAGCTGTTCGGCAGATATTCAAGCGGTATGCTTAATCTTAATTTCATAATAAAGCACAACACAGTGACCGTCGCCGCTCCGATAACCGCAATCATAATTCTCTCTTTTATCGGCCGCGCCATTTTTCTGCATTCCTTTATGGCAACCGCAACCATAGATAAAATAAGGATAATCGCAGGTATCTGCACAACTAAAGCGGCATTCGCGGCTCTGAGCTGTCCGTCGCTTACGACATATCCCGAAATGTTGTTCTTGTCGCAGAAATCCGTTGCTGTTTGTGCCGTAGCAGGCGTATGCGAAAACCTAAGACGCATTTCATTATATATTAAACCGTCGTCCTCGGAATTAACAATCATAACCGCCCTTTTTGATTGAACTACACCGCTGATTATATAAGGTATATCGTTATATGTAACCGACAGCCCCACAGCATTGCTCTGACCGAAAAGCGAGTAGGCGGTCTTTGCGTCAATAATACAGGTTCCCTGCGTATTGCCCGCATATCCGCCATACGCAAAGCTAATCGGCATTATCGCGGAAATATCGCCGTGAACCGTGAAAAGGCACACCCGGGCTTTTGCTATGGGACTGTTAACCTCAGCTCCGCCCTTTTGAATAAATGCAGCCGCCTTAACGCTGTCGTCCTCCTCGTTTGCTAAAGCAAAATCCAGCTGAGCGGCGCTTACCCCGTCTTCGCCAAATCTTAGCGCAGTTCCCGAGTAGTCATTTTTAAGAAGGCTCTCATTGTTTGCGGCAGCCATATAAAAGAAGGTGACCAGCGTGAGCAGTAAAAAGAAAACAATTCGTCCAAACACGCTTTTATTCATAAACTCTCACCCTGTCTCCGCCGGCTATTTCACGGCTTGACGAGCTGATTATCCGCTCGTCTGATCCGATGGAGCATTCTATCGCGGCTTCGGTTTTGCTTTTGGAAATCACGTTGACTTTGACCTCACGGGCAACGGTCTGCGTTCCGAGAACCGTTTTAATTTGAGAAACAGCGAATACATAATAGTCTGCGTTTGACTGCATATGAAGCGCGGAAATAGGAACAACCGTTTCAAATCTGTCGGACTGCGATTCAATCTTCAGCTTAAACCTCTGACCTGCAACCGCTCCGATTTTCGAAGCGTCGGCGTAAATTAAAGCGGTTTGTCCGTCCTCGCTCATCCTTATGCTGTCAACCGTAACGGCTTTATTCTTTCCGCCAGAAAGATTAATCAACTGCATACTGTCCCCAATATTAATCTGCTCCGCTTCTTTTGAGCTTACCGTGCCGATGAACGTCACCTCGCCCGTTCCAACCGACACCGCTTCCTTTCCATCGGTCAGCTTTCCGAGCGTCAGCCCAAAGTCGACCACCGTTCCGTCAACAGCAGCATAAACCGCGCCGTCGTTTTTCAAAAGGTTTCGAAGCAGGTTTACCTTCTTTTGCTGTTCGTATATTTTAATTTCCACTTGTTGGCAATTAGCGTCGCACAGCGGTTGGTCCAAGCTGTAACTGACCTTTATTGTCTGAAGCTCGGCGTTTAGCTTATTAAGCTCTGTTCTTTCCTGCTGTAATCGCTTTTCGATATCTCCGACATTATAGTAAAACAGAATGTCCTCGCCTTCTTTTACGGTTTGACCCGGGTTGGCGCAAAGCTCGCTTATGTGAAGTCCTTCCAGGATTGAAACGTAGCTTTTGTCCCTCATATCCACGTTGCCCTCGCCTTGAACAGTCCACGAAAGACAGCCCCCGCTCACAGCTACGGTTTTAACTCGGGGAATAAGCATTGAATCGGTTATACGAGAAATTATTGTAAAGGCAAGCATAATGAAAAAGAACAAAACAATAAGTCTTAATGCCTTTTTTGACTTTATGCCTGTCTCGTCTTTCTCCTTTTCTGTTGCTTGCGCCTTAATTATGTTTTCCTTTTTCATATTGATTCTCCTATTCTTTTATTCCGGACGCGATAATTCCCTGTTCAAGCTGTCTTTGCCCGAAAAGGAAGATAAGCAGCGCAGGCGTCATTGCGAGCACCGCCGCGACAATGGCAATCGCGGCGCGTTCTGTGGAAACCGTGGGTATATAAAGCGAAAGCGGCCAATTTGTTTTGTTCTTTAAAAAAGTCAGCGGTTGTTCTAATAAATTCCAGTTCTCAAGAAAGCCCATTACTACAACCGCGACTATTCCCGGCGCTCCGAGAGGCAAGCCTATTCGCGTGAATATCTGCCACTCTCCCGCGCCGTCGATTTCCGCGGCTTCAATAAGCGGGCGCGGAATGGAGCGAAAAAACTTCGTCATAATAAATACGGGAAAGGCAGAAAAAGCGCACGGAAGAATTATCGACCACGGCGTATCCATTAAGGAAAGATTGTTTAACATAATGTAGCTTGAAACCATAGTTACCTGAAAAGGCATAATCATCAAAATAATATACAATGTGAACAGAAAACGCTTGAGCGGAAAATCATACCTCGCGAAAGCCCACGCGGCAGGCACACCGAACAAAAGCTGACCGGCAACGCCGCCAAGCGTCTGCTTTACAGAATTCCAGAACATAACGAAAAATTCCGGTGAATCAAAAAGGATTTCAATATATGCCGCAAGCGTAGGATACTGCGGAATAAACCTTCCCGTTGCAAACGCGTCAGAGGAAGAGCCGAGCACAGCGCCGTATGCGTCCTTCAGCTCAACGGAATCCATAAAAGAAGCGGCAAAAAGCATAACAAGCGGAACCCACACAAAAAGCGCAAGTATAGCGCAAACCGTAAAGGAGATGCCCGCACCACCGCAACGCATTTTTTTCACATTCATTTACTGCTCATCTCCCCTCTTATTCAATATAAAGCGAAACACTAAAATCACGATAAGTATCGCCGCCGCTAAAAGAACCGCCGCCGCGTAAAGCTTTGGAAGCTCAAGCTTTACAAACCAGTTGTTGAACAGATGCTGCAGTAAATAAATACTCTTGTCGGGATAACCGCCCGCAACAAGATATGCTTCGCGAAACACCTTGAAGGAATTGATAAGAGCAAGAACCGCGACTATACCAAGTGTGGAACGAAGCTGGGGCAAGGTTATATATATAAATTCCTGCCACGCACCGGCGCCGTCAATCCGCGCCGCCTCATAGTATTCCTTTGGAATTCCGCCGAGCCCCGAAAGCCACAACACCATATTGTAGCCCGTGTTTTTCCAAAGATAGCTCAGAACAAGCACATAAAACGCGCAGTTTGAACCCATCCAGTCAACGACAGGAAGATTAAAAGCGTTAAGTACACCGTTGATTATTCCGTTGTTGTCAAACAAAAGCTGCCAAAGCAAAACTATCGACGCTGTGGGAACCGCCATAGGAAGCAGGAAGGAGGTCTTGAAAAACTCCTTCCCCCAACGCGCCGCGGAGGCAATGAGCGTGACCGCAAGAGACACCGCAAGAAGCAGCGGGATACACACCAAAACAAATTTTGCGCTGTTGCCTGCAGCCATAAGAAACGCATCATTCTCAATTACAGCCGAATAATTGGAAAGCCCGTCAAATCTTCCCGTTCCGTTTTGAAAGGAGCGCAAAATTACGTCCGCAAAGGGCAACAAAACAAATGCCGTCACTCCCGCAATACTGGGCAGCAAAAAGCAAATGGCGCCGAATGCCCGTCTGCTTCGCAAGGTGATTTTTTTTGCTCCGTTCTCTCGCATAGACTTCCCCTTTACATCTTGACTGCGGGAATTATATCAGCAAATCTCTGTAAAAGTCCTGTAAGAAGCTCTTAATAATTGCGAAAGCTTTGTTTTCATAAAATTTTTTACTGTCAAAGCCTTTATCAATAATCTGTCGTTACAGCAGGTCTGATGGCTGTGTCATAAATGCTTGTGAGAAATTCGCCCTGCCCTTTCTCGACTTGAACGAAGGTCGGCAGCGGGTTGTCCCGTTCAATAGTTTTTAAAAACGGGTTTTCAAATAAACAGAAGTCAACAACGACAAAGATAACGATAAAAGCAACACCCGAACATCAAAAAAACAGAAAAAGCTGTCAGGTTTATCCCGACAGCTTTTCTCATACATAAAACAAAAATCCGAACCCGTGTCCTATTAGAACAGGGGTTCGGATTTTGGTTTGTTTGGCGGAGCGGGTGGGATTCGAACCCACGGAGAGTTGCCCCTCACCTGATTTCGAGTCA
>CAYWQL010000038.1:0-10359 GCA_964460755.1 uncultured Oscillospiraceae bacterium
CACATTTCTGCGTTACACGATTTCCAATCGTGCGCCCTCGACCAAGCTAGGCGACTTCTCCAAATGTCATTCAAACTCGGGCGACCTATATATAATAATTGAAAATATTCTGCAAGTCAATAGAAAAAAGCCTTGTTGTATTATAATTTTTATATTATAATAAGAGAATAATTTTTCAGAAAAGGTGTTCTTATGAAACGAACGGTAATTAAATCTCTTTTTACGGGCTGTGAGCTTAAGGATAACAGCGAAGTAACAATCGCGGGTTGGGTTAAAACCTCGCGCGAAAGCAAAAATTTTGGATTTATCGAGCTTAACGACGGAAGCTGCTTTAAAAATGTGCAGATAGTCGTTGAAGCGGAAAAATTTAATAATTTTAAAGAGATTGCAAATATAAACGTCGGAAGCGCGGTTGTCGTAACTGGCAGGATTGTCCTTACGCCCGACGCGAAACAGCCCTTTGAAATCAACGCTGACAGCGTTGAGGTCGAGGGCGGCTGTGACGCTACTTATCCGCTCCAGAAAAAAAGGCATACCCTTGAATTTTTGAGAACAATTCCTCATCTTCGCGCCCGCACAAATACTTTTGAAGCGGTCTTTCGCGTACGGAGTGAGGCGGCGTTCGCTATACATAAATTTTTCAACGAGAACGGTTTTGTTTACGTTCATACCCCGCTTATAACGGGCAGTGACTGCGAGGGCGCGGGCGAAATGTTCCGCGTGACCGTTCTCGACCCTAAAAATCCGCCGCTTAACGAAGAGGGCGAGGTCGATTTTAAAGAGGATTTCTTCGGACGCGAAACTAACCTTACCGTTTCGGGTCAGCTTGAAGGCGAGACTATGGCGCAGGCATTCGGCAAGATTTATACCTTCGGGCCTACCTTCCGTGCCGAAAAATCCTATACCCCGCGCCACGCCGCCGAATTTTGGATGATTGAGCCGGAAATGGCGTTTTCCGATTTAAGCGACTATATGGACAATGCCGAGGCAATGATTAAATCGGTTGTCGGACATCTTTTAACCACCTGCACGGACGAGCTTAATTTTTTCAACAGCTTTTACGACAAGGAACTTTTAAACAAGCTTAACAAGCTCGTGAAAGACGAGTTTGTGCGCGTTAGTTATACCGATGCGGTTAAAATTCTCGAAAAACACAACGACGAGTTTGAGTTCAAGGTTTACTGGGGCTGTGACCTCCAGACCGAGCACGAAAGATACCTTACCGAACAGGTTTATAACTGCCCTGTTTTCGTTACCGATTATCCCAAGGAAATAAAGTCGTTTTATATGCGAATTAATGATGATGGCAAAACAGTCGCGGCGGCTGATATGCTGGTGCCGAGCGTCGGAGAGTTAATCGGCGGAAGTCAGCGTGAAGAACGCCTTGACGTGCTTCTTGAGCGCATAAACGAGCTTGGGCTTAAAAGGGAAGACTATGAGCAGTATCTTGACCTTCGTCGCTTCGGCTCGACTAAGCATAGCGGCTACGGCTTGGGCTTTGAACGGCTGATTATGTACGCTACAGGAATAGGGAACATACGCGACGTCCAGTTCTATCCAAGAACAACCGGCGGGTTTTATTGATAAAATACACAGAGAAGCGCTTTTTAAATAGAAGGGGGATTTTATATGGCGAGCTCCTTTTCGGAACTTGACGCGGCGCGCCGACAGAAATTGTTAGATAATCTGTTGACGGAATACGAGGAATTTAAAAGCAGAGGGTTAAAGCTTGATATGTCGCGGGGAAATCCCTGTAAAGAACAGCTTGATTTGTCTCTCGACTTATTTAAGCAAAATTACACTTCGGATTTCTTTAAAATATCCAACGGAATGGATTCAAGAAACTACGGCGTTCCGACGGGAATCTCTGAAATGAAGGAGATTTTTTCCGAAATACTTGAGATTCCAACTAAGAATATAATTGTTGGCGGAAATTCCAGCCTTAATTTAATGTATGATTTTATTTCCCGCGCGTATACCGAGGGCGTCTGTGAGGGTACGAAGCCGTGGAAGGACGCCGGGAAAATAAAGTGGCTTTGCCCGTCTCCGGGTTATGACCGGCATTTCGCCGTTACCGAGCGGTTCGGGTTTGAGCTTGTTGAAGTTCCAATGACCGAAAACGGTCCCGACATCGACTTAATCGAGAGGCTTGTCGCTGAGGACGAAGCGATAAAAGGAATGTGGTGCGTTCCCGTGTATTCCAATTTTACAGGCGCGGTCGTATCCGATGAAACGGTAAGACGCCTTGCCAATATGAAATGCAAGGCAAGCGACTTTACGATTATGTGGGATAACGCATATGCGGTGCATCACCTTTATGACGAAAAAAACAAGGCGCTAAACCTTTTTGACGAGTGCGAAAAGGCGGGCTGTCCCGAAAGAGCTGTTACCTTTACCTCGACGAGCAAGGTTACCTTCGCGGGCGCGGGAGTGTCCTGTATTGCGGCGAGCGACAAGATTATCTCGGCGGTCGAAAAGGATTTAAAGATAAAAACAATAGGTTACGATAAGATAAATCAGCTTATGCACGCGAAATTCTTAAAAAATCTCGACGGCGTAAACGAGCAGATGAAAAAGCACGCGGATATAATTCGGCCTAAGTTTGAGGCGGTCGAGCGTGTGCTTGGCGAACAGCTTGACGGCTTGGGCATAGCGAGCTATACAAAGCCTCGCGGCGGCTACTTCATATGTCTTGTCGTTCCCGATGGTACGGCGAAGAAAATTGTTGCCATGTGTGCCGACGCCGGTGTAAAGCTAACCCCTGCGGGCGCCGGCTTCCCCTACGGCAAGGACTCGCGCGACAACAGCATTCGTATTGCCCCGACCTATCCGAGCTATGACGAAATCGTCCTGGCGGCGGAGCTTCTTGCGCTTTGCACAAAAATTGCATCGCTTGAAGCTATGGTTAAATAAAGTTAATTAAGCTTGAAGTTCAAGTAAGATTATAAAAAAACTATTGGAGGAACCCAATGAAACACTTTGGTAAGGCGGTATTCATAATTGTTGCCGCAATATCTATTGCCGTGTTTGTGGTCGGTGCGTTCGGCATAACGTCACAGTACGGCGACATTACTTCGATAATTATTAATTCCAAGGACAACATAGGTTACGGAAGCGACGCGGAAGGGAATGTTGAATTTGTTTTGGCGCCTTCCGAGGAAAACGTTTCGCTTACGCGCGAAGAGATGATTTACACAAAAAGCGTGCTCGAAGCAAGACTTGAGAATTATCTTGTCAACGAGTACCAAGTTAACTGCAATTTTGACAACAGCAGCTTTTCGATAACGGTTCCATATGGTGCCAACGCGAAATACACCCCGTCGTGGCTGATTCAACAGCTTACTACGGTGAGCGACGTCGTTCTTTACGAAGGACAGACTGCGGACGAAAGCAAGGTCATTTTAACGAGCGAGAATATTCTGTCCGCAAAGACCTCTGCGGAAACGAAGAATAACGGTCAGTTTAGTTTTTACGGCTTGAAGCTAAAGCTTGACAAAGAGGGAAGAACAGCGCTTAAAGAAGCTACTAAACGCATTGTTGAACAGAACAAGGAAAACGGAACGACCGGCGGAATAAGCATTTGGATTGACGGCAAAATGGCGATGACATACGCGGTCACCAAGGAATACAAGGGCGGCGCGGCAAACCTTACGTCCTCGGTTATTTCTTCAAGTGACGCTGCGCTTTATGCGGTTGCAGTCAACAGCGGAAGCCTTTCGACAACCCTACAATGCACGTCTTTTTCGTCGTCCAATCCGCATATAGGCGTTCACGCCGCGGACGCGATTATTTTGAGCTTGCTTAGCGCGCTCGTGTTAATATGTATTTATCTTATTTATAAGTATCGCCTTTGCGGCGTGGCTACGCTGATAACGATTACGGGAACGCTCGGTGGGATGGTTCTTGTTGTAACGGGAATGTTTTATACGCAAAGCGCGAATACAGGCGTCGTTATAACAATGACTTCGCTGTTTGCGTTTGCCCTTACACTTTTCCTTAGCTTGGCTTCTAATGTTCGCTTCTATGAGAGAATAGGAAAAGAATCAGAAAACGCGACCGTTCCGAAAGCAATTTCAAACGCGTTTAAGGGAACGGTTGGAACGACACTTGTCGTCGACATCGTTGTGTTTGTTATAGGTCTTGGCTTCCTCTTGTTTTCAAGGGGCAGGAACGTTTCAAATCTTATTCTTTCGCCGATATTTAATCAGTTCGGGATAAGAATGGTAAACCTCGGTACGCTTGAAAGCTTCGGGACTATCCTTATGGCGGGAACGATTATTGGATTTTTGTTCTCGGTCGTCGGAACAAAGCTTGTGCTTGATTCTTTCGCAGGCTACAAGTTCTCGAAAAACGCGAAACTTTTTGGAGGTGAGGCAAAATGATTAATTTTGATTTTTCAAAAAGAAAGCTTCTTTTCGCGATTATATCCTTAGCGGTTATCGTCGCGGGCGTAGTGGTATTCCTTATCTTCGGCTTCGCAAGCGACCGATATACCGACGGCTATACTACATATACCGCAAAAATTTCATATGACGCCGATTTTTCGGCAGTCGATGAATACGCCTTATATGACGATGTTAAAGCAATCGTTGGCAAAAACGCCGACGTAAAGCTAACAATGGACAGCTTAACCTATCAGTCAATCCTAAAAATAACCGTTGCAAACGGCGCGCAGATTGACGAGCAGGGCGTTGTTACAATGCTTAACGACAAGTACCCTGATTTCGCGATTGATAAGCTTGATAACGTAAGCTTCGGCGGCTCGATGGACGGCGCGTATGCCATAACCATTATTGCGATAATTGTTGTGCTTATCATTATCGGTTTCATAATTTCTCTGTTTATGCTTTCAACGGCAAACTCGCTTATTGCGGTGCTTTGCACGGTGAACGATGTGCTCTTTGTTGCCGCAATTTACACCCTATCGAGAATTTCCTCTATTATGAGCCTTGTTGCGGCAATTCTGGTGACGATAGTCGCGAGCTTTACGCTTTGCATCGTTCGCTTGAGGTCGATTGAAAAGGTAAACGAAAGCAAGAAAAAGATAAAGGTTTCCGACGTCGTTAATACGGCGCTGAACGGTGATTTGAGCGGAATAATTTCACTTCTCGTTATATCCGCGCTTTTTGTTGCGGCGTTCGTTATTGTAGGGGTTGTCTTTGAGTATGTCGGCGTCATATATATTGGCGCGATGTTCTTCACGGCGCTTTTCGCGGCGCTTTATTCCTCAACGCTTATTGCTCCGAATATGTGGGAGCTTAAAAAATAAAAACAGGGGTGAATGTAGATGAAATGCCCGTTTTGCGGACACGCTGAAACCAAGGTTAACGATTCCCGCCCAACCGATGATTTTTCGAAGATTAGACGAAGAAGAGAATGCCTTAGCTGCGGACAAAGATTTACGACCTACGAAATAATAGAAACCGCTCCGATAATGGTTATCAAAAAGGACGGTTCGCGTGAGGTATTTGACCGCAACAAGCTTTTGAGCGGTCTGCTTAAGGCGTGCGAAAAACGCCCCATTTCGGCGGGGCGTCTTGACAAGGCGGTCGAGAATATCGAGCAAACCCTTATGAATTCAATGGAACGCGAGGTTTCGTCGAGCTATATAGGCGAGCTTGTGATGGACGAGCTCAAACAGATTGATGAGGTCGCCTACGTTCGCTTTGCCTCGGTTTATCGTGAGTTCAAGGACATAACGACCTTTATGGATGAGCTTGAGGATATGCTGAAAAGCAAAAGCAAGCATTAAATCAGCTTGCTGTTACAGTTTCTTATTACGTCTACATATTTTAAAGTCTTGTTCATTTCCGAGTTGAAGTCGCTTGGCGTGTCGGTTCCGACATAAGCGAAAAGTCCCCTTAGCGATACGTTCATGTTGTTATAGTGTTCACGGTCAACGAACAGGATAAAAAGAGCTTCATTTTGCTCGAAGAGTTTTTCACACTCTTCGAGCATTTTTGTTGCTTCCGTATAATCCATCATCGTGTGATAACGCTCGGCCTTGTGCAGAGTGTTGGTCATTTCGTCGGTAAGAGCGTTGATTTTAAAGTATGAAAATACCGTTATCGCGACAAGAAGGGCGATAAGCGCTATCGCCGCAATCATTCTTTTCATAGCTTTTCCCGCCTTATTATCGTCAGCTTATCTTCACTGTTTTTTTGCATAAGCAGCACGTCCTTAACCTCGACGTTCTTTTCGCGAAGCTTCTCGTCGAGCCATTCGTTCGAAAGTCCGCTGTAATCAAGCACGTCAGGCTGAATTTCTCCGTCGATAATCAGATTGAGCGGCGGCTTATCCTTTTGAGTGTATACGTTGAGCGAGCCGTTGGTTTCGACAACGGCATAGGTCGCGTCGGTAATGTCGAAAACGTCCTTGTTGCGAAGCGCTTCCATAACGTCAGAAATACCGAAACGCAGGTCATAAAGCATTTTCTGGTCGATTACGCCGTCGCGAATAACAGTTTTTGAGTTACCGGAAATAAGATTTGAAAATGCCGAAGACTTAACCTCTACAAAAGAAAGAAGCACCTCGAGGGAAATAATTATTAGTATTGGCGCAATGGCGGAAAATAGAGGAAGGTCGGTTTCCTCGATAGGAAGCGACGCGAGGTTGGAAATAAGGATAGTTGTGACAAGCTCGCTTGGCTGAAGCTCACCGATTTGCCTTTTTCCCATTATTCTCACCGCTACGATAATTAGAACGTAAACAATAATCGTTCTAAGAGATACGATTAACAAAAATATCACCTGTCTTTGAGTTTATTATTTCTAAAAACACACAAACTATTCAAAACGAAACGATTTCAAAGGAGCAATGGAATGATAGAAAACGACAGGCTTTTTAAAAGCGTAGACGGCAACGTAAAAAAAATAAGAAGTCTTTGCGCTTCACAGGATATTGTAATTACCCCCGTTGATGCGGGCGGATTTTCTGCGGTTGGTATATGGTGCGACGGAATGGTTAATATGACGCTTTTACTTGAGCAGTTTTATAAAAGAATTGCAAAAATACAAAAAAATGATTTCTCGTCGCCGTGCGAGCTTGTTGAGCATCTTTCGGCTAAAAATCCGCTTGTGCTCGATTGTAAAAAGCTCGAGAGCTTCGACGAGCTTCTATATTCGACTATGTCGGGCGCTGTCGTACTCGTTGTTGACGGCTGTGATAAGGCGGTTGCGGTCGGTGTTCCGGGATACAGCTATCGCGCTATATCCGAAAGCTATACCGAGGAAAACGTTCGCTCATCGCGTGAGGGCTTTGCCGAACCGCTTAAGGTTAATATGACGCTTATCAGACGACGACTTAAGAGCAAAAATCTCGTTTTCAAAACAACCCACGTCGGTTCAGTAAGCAACACGGAGGTTACCGTCGTTTATCTCGACGACCGGGTGAACAAAAAAATGATTGCTTCAATTATGAAACGCTTAAACGAGATTAATCTTGAAATGGTGCTCGAAAGCGGATTTATTGAACCCTTTTTTGAAAACTCAAGAGCTTCGTTTTTTTCTGGAACCGGACACACCGAACGCCCCGACACGCTTTGCGGAAAGCTTCGGGAGGGAAGAGTGGGTATTCTTGTCGACGGAACGCCATTTGCTATTATTATTCCTTTCCTTTTTACTGAAAACTTTCAAAGCTTTGACGATTATACCAACAAGCCCTACTACACAAGCTTCATCAGAATAGTAAAATACATCTCCTTTTTCCTTTCGATTTTTCTTCCCGGAATATACGTCGCCGTAGCATGCTTTAACCCCGAGCTTATACCTGCAAAGCTCCTTTTTAGCATAGCGGTTTCGCAGCGCTCGACGCCTCTACCGCTTATGCTCGAGGCAATATTCATCACTATTATTTATGAAATAGTGCGAGAGGCCGGTCTTAGGCTTCCTCGACCCGTAGGACACGCCGTAAGCCTTATCGGAGCGCTCGTCGTAGGTGAAGCGGCGGTCAACGCTGGAATTATTGGTTCGCCAATGGTAATGGTTGTGGCGATAACGGCAATAAGCTCTTTTACAATACCGCTTCTCTATGAGCCCATTACGGTGCTTCGTTTTATCTTTATTATCATTGGCGGACTTTTCGGCATTGCCGGTCTGGCGCTTGGCTTATGCGTTCTTCTTCTAAATATCTGTTCGATTAACACCTACGGAGTGCCCTATGCCGCAATGCTTTCGCCCTATTCAAAGACGCTTTTTATGGACGGGATAATTAAACGAGGCTGGGAAACGCTTGAGGACGACAGGGTGCGGTTATCTGAGCTCAACGGCGCGAATTTAAAGGGTGACAAAAATGAATGATTTTACCTCAAAAATAAGTGCAAGACAACTGTATTGTCTGATTTTTGTGTCGAGAGCAACCGTGATATTTTACAACTCGGCTTTTCTTGACGTTAATGTGACAGCCGTCGAATATGCCATATCCGCCGTTGTGGGTTTATTTATATTGCTTCTTTTGTCACTCTTAATCGGAAACAAAACTGTCAAGCCCACTATTATAAGCTCCCCGATTATTAAGGCGGTTTTGGTGCTGTTATACTCGTTCGCTATTGTAGAGGCATTTGTTATTCTTTCTGATTTTTTCAAAAAAATATATAAAAGCGACGAACCTGTTATTTTAATGCTTATCCTTTCGGCGGCTGTCGTGTTCTATTCGCTGACAAAGGGAATTGAAGGCTTGGGGCGGCTATCATTTTTAGTAGCGCTTGTGCTTGCCGTATCCCTTTTAATGATAATTATTTTTAACGCGTCGCGCTTTGATATTACGAAGCTTTCTCAGGTAAGCGACCTGAAGGGCGCGGGACTGTGCGCGGCTTTTATAAGACAGTTTGTGTTTTTGCCCGAAATATTTTTGTTGTTTTCCTTTGCGCCATATGTTGATAAGCCTATGAAATACAAAAGTGTTATAAAGCTTTTTGCCATTGAAACGGTGGTTTTCGTTTTGCTTATGATTTTTTTCGAGGCTGTGCTCGCTCGGCTTGTCTTTATAGAAAAGCTTCCGATAAATATGCTCTCCTCTCTCGGAGAGTTTTCGGTGCTTCGCCGCCTTGATTCGTCAAGACTTTGCATATTCATTGTCGTAACGCTTGTTAAAATTATGGCGTTTTCACAAGGGCTAAATATTATCTTTCGGCATAGTGCAAAGGGAAAAAACAGCAGATGTTCAATTTATTGCGTTATGGCGATTCTTGTTTTTCTTATCGCGCTGTCAACCGTCTTTTTGAAAAACGGGGATAACGTGATTTTTGCGCTTGTTTCTATTGCGTCGATTATATGTTCAGTTGTGATACTCTTTTCAAGTATAGGGAGAAAAAATGCTTAAAAAAATTGTAGCGGTTCTCGCGCTTTCATTAACCCTGTCCTCCTGCACCGGCATTTCAAAGGAGCTGTCCGAGCGACTTATTGTGTCGGCTCTTGGGATTGATTATAAGAACGGAATGTATACGTTAACGGCACTTTGTCTTAGTACAGAAGGGATAAGCAACGAACAAAAGGATTACAATACGGAAATAATATCGTGTGAAGCGAAAGAGCTTTACAGTGCTTTTCTTGGGCTGTCGTCGAAAACGGTGAAGGAGATATTTTGGGAGCAAGCGGCGGTTGCTGTGATTGGAAAGGGAACGGCGGAGGACGTTTGTTTTGATACGATGAAATTCTTAATCTATAACGAAAGTCTTCGAATAAATATGAATGTTTTTTTAGCTGAGAATACGGCAGCTGAGCTTTTGAAGCTGCCTGCGTCGGGCGGAGGAGCCATAACTGCTGAAATAGAAGAGCTTTTGGAAAACAAACCGGATGGCTACGACTTTAAGGTTGAGCTTTACGATATTGCAAGCGGTGTATTCAGCAGCGGCGTGACGGGGTTTATACCGATTGTTTCTCCTATAGAGGAGGAAGTGAAAGGTCAGGAAAAAGAAGCGGAAAAGGGCTATAGAATAGCTGTAAAAGAGCTTGCGATAATCGACAAAAATAAGGTTGTCGGAAGGGCGACGGGCAACGCTTTAACGGGAATAATGCTTTTAAAAAACAGAGCCGAAAGCGTTCGCTTTACCTTTTCGAAGGAAGGCGCCTCGTTTTATGCGAACGCATACAATCCCTTCGTCATTATTTCGTCGGCTGAAAATGAAAATGCCGTTGTTGTCGAGCTGTTTTCTTGTGTTAAGCTTGACGCTGCAGACGGTAAACACGACAAAAAACAGCTTAATATAATCGTCAAAGAAAAGCTTAATAACATAGTTGAAACAGCATATGAATACTGTTATTTTGAGCTTGGGGTCGACCTTTTTAATTTTGATTATTTTTCAAAAAGTGACGATAAAGAAAAGACACTTAAAATAAACTTAAACACAAACGTGAATTTGTC
>CAYWQL010000039.1:0-10062 GCA_964460755.1 uncultured Oscillospiraceae bacterium
ATTTTGCCCTTATAGGGCTTGTGCAAACCACGCCTTTTAGGCGTGGTTATGATTATATTCAATTAGTTCTTTAATTTCCAGGCAAGGTCTGCAACGAACAGCTCCTGCTCAAACTTCGCGGGGTCGGTATCCTTTGTGATATGAACAAATTCGATATCCATTATTCTCGCCCAATCGCGCATCATTTCAGCGTCGCAGTCAAAACTCAAAACGGTATGGTGCGCTCCGCCTGCAAGAATCCAGCACTCGGCGCCAACAGCGAGGTTGGGCGCGGGCTTCCACATAACGCGAGCCACGGGAAGGTTCGGCATGGTCTGGGTGGGCTTTACGCATTCAATATCCTGAACGATAAGGCGAAGTCGTCCGCCCATATCAATAAGGCTTGCGACAATCGCCTTGCCGGCCTTGCCCTCAAAGACAAGACGCGCGGGCGGCTGACGGTCGCCGATACCGAGCGGATGAACCTCAACGCGCGGCTTTCCCGCCGCAACAGAGGGACAAACCTCAAGCATATGCGCGCCGAGGGAAATGCCGTTTTTGAGGTCGTAGGTGTAATCCTCCATAAATGCGCTTCCGCCGCCAAGTCCTTCGCCCATAGCCTTCATTATTGCCGTCATCGCGGAAACCTTCCAGTCGCCCTCACCGCCGTAACCGTAGCCCTTCGCCATAAGGTCTTGACTTGCTATGCCGGGTAGCTGGTCCATTCCGTAAAGGTCTTGGAATGTGTTCGAGAAGGCAAGACAGCCCTCTTGGTCGAGCATCTTCTTTATCGCGATTTCCTCGCGCGCCTGATAGCGAACGGTATCAAGGTCATCGGTCGCGAAATCATAATTCGCCTGATATTCCTTAAGCTGGGCGTCTACATCGGCGTCGGATACGGCGTTCATCTCCTCAACAAGGGTTCCGACCGGCCATGTGTTAACCTGCCAGCCAAGCTTCTTTTGAATTTCGACCTTGTCGCCTTCGGTTACGGCGACCTCGCGCATATTGTCGCCGAAGCGCATAACCTTCATTGTTTTGCTGACGGCTACGCCAACGGCGGCGCGCATCCAGCGCCCTATTTTTTCCTGAACCTCTTCGTCCTTCCAATAGCCGACGACAACCTTGCGGGCAAGGCGCATTCTCGCGCCGATAAAGCCGTGCTCACGGTCACCGTGGGCGCTCTGGTGAAGGTTCATATAGTCCATATCTATCGCTTCGTTGGGTATTGTTTCATTAAACTGTGTGTGGAAATGAAGCCACGGCTTTTGAAGAAGGTCAAGACCGTTTATCCACATTTTGGACGGCGAGAAGGTGTGGCAAAAGGTAACGATGCCCGCGCAGGAATCATCGAAATTGGCTTCCTTCATAAGCTTTGTTACGCCGTCGTTAGTTTTTATCGTGTCCTTGTAGATAATTTCGAACGGAAGCTTTCCGCTCGCGTTAAGTCCTTCGACTATCGCGCGGCTGTCCTTTTCGACTGTCGCAAGGGTTTCGGGTCCGTAAAGAAACTGACTTCCGACCACGAACCAGAATTTAAACTGCTTGAAATCCATAAAAAATCCTCCATATGCTATTTAGCGCGTAATACGCAAAATTTTTGCCGAGTTGTACGGACAAGTTGCGCTATAAAAAATAACGGACTTATCACCGTATATCTACCTTAATATATTACTCTTGGGGATAGTACTTGTCAATCGGTCGGCGGCATTTTCGTCTTTAGATACAATACAACTTTGGTGGATTTTGATTAATTGCACAATACAACTTTTTTATCGAACTAATTTTGAAAACGGTCAAGCAAATTCCGCTTTCCCTTCAACCTGCGAAAACAAAGCATTCAGGATACAGTTGTATTTTCATCGCTGTCAAGGTGCATCTTTTCTTTCAAAATCGCGATTTCGCGTTCAGAATATTCCTTCGTTATCGCTCCGTTGTTCGCGAAAGTCAAAAGCATTTGTCTTTGTTTTTCGAAAAGCGCCTTATTTGCTGCCGCTTCTTTATCCTCGTTTTTTTCCATAACCGTATACCTCTTAGCTATGTCTCGTCCGTCTTAAAGCCGTTAAACCACGCGCGGTCGGAAAACGACTTTTTAACCGCTCGCTTGCATTCCTCGTCGGCTGCGCCGATAGGCAAATAGCAGATAAGCGAATAATCGTCGGGAACGCCGAGGGCGTCAGCCATTTTTTTGCCTATCATATCGACATCGGTTATATGCCCTTGTATCCAACAGCTTTCGTATCCGAGCGCGACAGCGGCAAGAAGCATATTCTCAATCGCCGCCGAAAAGTCCTCGACGTTATAGCACCTGTCGCGATAGGCAATAATTTTTTGAGTCAAAACGCAAATCATTGCAGGGGCTGTCTCCCCAAGGGGCGGGTCGATAAGGCTTACGACCTTTTTCAAAACCTCGGGGTCATCAATAGCGATAAGGCTTGTCGTCTGCTTGTTGCAGCCCGACGGTGCGGCAAGCCCCGCCTCCATAATAGTCCTTAAATGCTCACGCGGAACAGGCGTCGGCTTATATTTTCCTCTGTAGCTTTTGCGCGCTTCTATCGCCTCTAAAACGTCCATATTTTTCTCCTGAAATGTTGATTTTATATGCGTTTTTTTACATTATACCAGACCTTAATAACAAAATAAAACCTATAATAAAATTTTCATTTGCCCCCTTGTAAGCCCCACGGCAATTTGCTATGCTTATACTTATCAATTAATAATACCTTGGAGGATTTTATGAAGCGCTTTGTTGGCTACGAAAAAGGAATTAACCTCGGCGGCTGGCTGTCGCAGAGCAGTCTTGAAAAGGAACACCTTGATACCTTCATAACCGAAAAAGACATCGAAAAGGTCGCCTCCTTCGGACTTGACCACCTTCGTCTACCCGTGGATTATATGCTTATTCAAACCGAGGACGGCGAGCTTATCGAAGAAAACTTTCGCTATATTGACAACTGCATTGAGTGGTGTAAAAAGCGCGGGATTAATATGATACTCGACCTTCACAAGACGAAGGGCTTTTCCTTCGACGCCGAGGACGAATACAACTCGTTTTTTTCAAGCGAAGCGCTCCAAGACCGCTTTGTTGAGCTTTGGGACGTACTCTCGAAGCGTTATGGAAAGTACAGTGACTTTGTGTCCTTTGAGCTTCTTAACGAAATTCTTGACAAAGAATTGAGCGACGTTTGGAACGGTATCGCAAAAAGAGCGGTCGAAGCTATAAGGAAAAACGCGCCTACGGTGAATATCCTAATCGGAAGCTACTGGAACAACAGCGTCTTTTCGGTTTATGCGCTTGACGAACCGTACGACGAGCATATAATATACAACTTTCATTGCTACGAGCCGCTCGTTTTCACACACCAGTCGGCGTACTGGGTAAAGGGAATGCCTCTTGACTTCAAGCTTACCTATCCGAAAACCTATGCGGAATACAAAGAAAAGTCCGCCGAGGTTCTTCCCGACGTCAACAACACGCTTTATGATATGGTTCCTCTAAAGGATATGGACGCCGCCTTCTTCGAAGCAATTATGAAGGACGCGATAAAAGTCGCGGAAGAACGAAAGGTCGCCCTTTATTGCGGCGAATACGGCGTTATCGACCGCGCCGACCTTCCGTCAACCCTCAACTGGTATCGCGATATAAACGCCACCTTCAAAAAATATGGCATCGGACGCGCGGCGTGGACCTATAAGAGCAAGGACTTCGGTCTTACCGACGAGCATTTCGCACCCATTCTCGACGAAATCGTAAAGCATCTTTAATCGAAAAAACGGCAAGGGCGACAGCGTAACGCTGTCGCCCTTTTTGTTTTCACTTTTATTCAAGCTCGTCTATCGTCGGCAATGAGGGTATCGCGCCGCGCCTGCCAACGCAGAACCCCGCGACCGCGTTCGCGAATTCCAAAGCCCCAAAAAGCTCGTCTTTGGAATAGGCTTCTATCGGCTTCTCGTTCCTTATGAGCTTATATAAAAAGCCGCCCCAAAATGCGTCGCCCGCACCCGTCGTGTCAACCGCCCTTTTTGCCTTAGCCTCGCTTTTCGCTCCCGCCGAGCTCGTCGCGGCGACGGCTCCGTCCTTACCGAGAGTGACAACGGCGCATTTACAGCCAATACGAAGCAGCTCGTCGAAAGCTTTTTCCGGCTCGGCGAAGCCCGTGACAAGCTTTGTTTCCTCGTCGCTTATTTTTATTATATCGACAAGCGGCAGGACGCTTTTAATGCGTTTTTTCGCCTCGTCCTCGCTTTTCCAGAGTGGGGCGCGAAAGTTCGGGTCAAAGGATATAACCGCGCCCGCCGCCTTCGCGCGCTTCGCCGCAAAAACCGTCGCCGAACGGGAGGGCTCGTCGGTCAGAGAAAGCGAACCGAAATGAAAAATGCGGCAGCTTTTCAAAAGGCTTTCGTCCACTTCGCTTGTTTTAAGAGCGGTATCCGCGCCCGGCTTTCTTGCGAAGGAAAACTCCCTTTCTCCGTTTTCACTAAGCGAAACGAAAGCAAGGGTTGTAAACACGTCCTTCGAAATAACAAGACCGCTTGTGTTAACACCCACGTCATCAAGGGTCGCCTTTAAAAAGCGCCCGTGCATATCGTCACCAACCTTGCCTATAAAAGCGGTATTAAGCAAAAGCTTTTTCGCCGCACAGGCGACGTTCGCGACAGCGCCGCCCGCGTTTTGCTCAAAAAGATGTCCGCCGTCCTTGGACAAGCCGCTTTCGGTAAAGTCAATAAGCAGCTCGCCGAGCGTTACTATATCAAACTCTTTTTCTGTCATTTCGTTTCCTCCGCGCAATTTCTGTTGTGAAAATTATAGCATACTTGTCTTCACGAAAAAAGACGACAGCCTTTGCCGTCGTCCCTTTTCAAATATGGTTTCAAAGAAAATAAGCTTATTATTTTTCAAGAATATATTGGTTTAATACCGCTTCAAGATATTCCTGACGTCCCGATTCGTTCGGGGTTGTGCCGTGAACCATAGCGTATGCCTCAAGCTCCTTAAAGCCGACGCGGCCCGAAACGATGTCCTTGCCTATGCCCTCGGTATAGCTCTTATATCGGTTGAGCTTAAAGTCCTCGAAGACCTTGTCCTCGATAAGCTTTGCCGCAACCCTCAGTCCCTTCGCGAAGGCGTCCATTCCCGCAATATATGAAAGGAAAAGGTCGTCCTCCTTAAAGGAGCCGCGCCGAACCTTGGCGTCAAAGTTAAGTCCGCCCGTGGTAAACCCGCCCGCCTTAAGTATCTCGTACATAGCAAGTGTTGTATCATACACGTTCGTCGGGAACTGGTCGGTGTCCCAACCGAGCATCGGGTCGCCCGTATTGGCGTCGACACTCGCGAAAACTCCGTTTATACGCGCCATATTCAGCTCATGCTGGAAGGTATGCGCCGCGAGAGTCGCGTGGTTCGCCTCAATGTTGATTTTGAAATGCTTTTCGAGGTTGTATTTGCGTAAAAACGCAAGCACGGTCGCCGTATCGAAATCGTATTGATGCTTGGTGGGCTCCTTGGGCTTCGGCTCGATAAGAAATTGGCCGTTAAAGCCGATTTCCTTCGCGTAGTCAACCGCCATTTGCATAAGACGCGCCATATTGTCAAGCTCAAGCTCTGTGTCGGTGTTGAGAAGGGTTTCATAACCCTCTCTTCCTCCCCAGAAGACGTAGTTCACACCGCCGAGCTTTTTAGTAACCTCGATAGCTTTTTTAATCTGTGCCGCGGCATATGCGAAAACCGTCGCGTTGCAGGAGGTCGAAGCGCCGTGGACGAACCTGTCGTCGCCGAAGCAATTTGACGTTCCCCACAGGCATTTTATGCCCGTACGAGCCATCTCTTTTTCGATAAGAGCGACAACCTCGTCGAGGGTGTTGTTCGTTTCAAGAAGGTTTTGCCTTCTCGGCGCGAGGTCTGCGTCATGGAAACAGAAATACTCTATTCCCAACTTCTCCATAAATTCAAACGCCGCATAAACTCGCTCCTTCGCGCGGACAAGGTCGTCGGTCGCCTTCTCGTCCCACGGGCGGAAGATAGTCACGCCGCCGAACGGGTCGGTTCCGCGATAGGTGAAGGTGTGCCACCACGACATTGCGAAGCGAAGCTGTTCCTTCATCGGTTTTCCCGCGACAACCTCGTCGGGATTATAGTACTTAAACGAAAACGGGTTATTGCTGTTCGCGCCCTCGTACTTAATTTTGTCTATGCCTTCAAAGTATGCCATATGCTGTCCCTTCTTCGCTACGCGCTGACCTTAGCCGCCTTGCGGTTAGAGACAACGTCGAAGATAACGGCGATAAGAAGCACCAAGCCCTTAACGACCTTCTGATAGTTGGAGTCAATTCCGATAATGTTCATGCCGAGGTTAAGGACACCCATGAGGATAGCGCCGATAACCGCGCCGCTTACCTTGCCAACGCCGCCGTATGCCGACGCGCCGCCGATGAAGCAAGCGCCGATGGCGTCCATTTCATAGCTCGTACCGGACTGGGGGTTCGCCGACGTGAAACGCGCGACAACAACCATAGCCGCGATTGCGCTGAGGAGTCCCATATTGGTGTAAGCCGCGAAATAGATGTTGTTGGTATTGATACCCGAAAGCTTTGTCGCCTTTTCGTTTCCGCCCAAGGCGTAGAAATGACGTCCAAAGGTGGTCTTAGAGGTGATATAAGCATAAATTGTGATTATAACGCCGAGCCAAAGAAGAATGTAAGGAATGCCCTTATAATGTGCCAACTGATAAACAACCGCCATAACCGCGACGCTTATCACGCCGACGCGCGCATACATACTAAAAGCGTTCTCTGTCTTATATCCCTTTTTCTTTTTGTTAATATTGCCGATTATTGAAGCAATTATGAAAACCGCACAGGCAATCGCGCCGAAGGCGATTGCGGAATAGCGAACGCCGTCCGCTCCGCTGTCAAGTCCCGGGATAAACAGATAATCGTTAAACAGCGCAAGATACTCTTCGGGGAAGCCCGAAATCGTAAGTCCGCCGAGCATTGCCTGAGCAAGACCTCTGAAAAGAAGCATTCCGGCAAGTGTAACGATGAACGGGGGGATTCTGACATAGGCTATCCAGAAGCCCTGCCACGCGCCGATAAGTAAACCGATGAGCAGGCATATGCCCATAACAAGATACATATTTAAGTGAAGCTGTGCCATAAGTACGCCGCAGACCGCGCCGACAAGACACACGACCGAGCCGACAGAAAGGTCGATGTTACCGCCTGTGAGAATACATAAAAGCATTCCGACAGCAAGGATAACGACGTAGGAGTTCTGCATAATCAGGTTGTTGATGTTCTGGGGTAAAATCATCTTTCCGCCCGATTCAATCGTGAAGAATATGTAGACTAAAACAAGCGCGATGACCATGGTATTTTTAAGCAGGAAGCCCTTGGCTTTGTCAAGGGATAAGCTTTTTTTATTTTGCATCGTTTTCTTCTCCTTTACTTGATAACAGGATTTTTGACAGGATTATCTCCTGCGTCGCGTCCTTCGCTTGGAGCTCCGCGACCATTTTGCCCTCGTTCATAACGTATATGCGGTCGCACATACCAAGAATTTCAGGCATCTCGGACGAGATGAACACTACCGCTTTGCCCTGCGCGACAAGGTCGTTTATTATACAGTAAATTTCATATTTCGCGCCAACGTCAATTCCGCGCGTCGGCTCATCCATCATAAGAATGTCGGGGTCGGCGAACATCCACTTCGCAAGAAGAACCTTTTGTTGGTTTCCGCCCGAAAGGTTTCCGACGTTCTGCTCAACCGTAGGACACTTTGTGCCGAGCTTCTCTTTAAAATCGACCGCGACCTTGTATTCATAGTCGTTATCAATGATGTTGTGCTTGCTTATCTTGTCAAGACGTGCAAGCGTCGTGTTGATTTTTACGGGGTTAGAAAGAATAAGTCCGTTGCCTTTTCTGTCCTCGGTAACATAAGCGAGCCCGTGTTTAATGGCGTCCTTTTCATTCTTGAGGTGGACTTCCTCGCCATTTATCTTCATAACGCCGCTGATATCCGTGCCATAGCTTTTTCCGAAAAGGCTCATAGCAAACTCGGTTCTTCCCGCGCCCATAAGACCCGAAATACCGATAACCTCGCCCTTGCGAACCTTGATGGAAACGTCGTCGACGACCTTGCGTCCCGCGTATTTTTCGTGATAAACGGTCCAGTTGTCGACCTCGAGCATAACCTCGCCGTCGGTTTTACGTTCTCTTTCAGGAAAACGGTTGGTAAGCTCGCGTCCTACCATTCCTTTAATTATTCTCGCTTCGTCAATTTTGTTTTTCCTGCTGTCAAGCGTTTCGATTGTCGCGCCGTCGCGAAGAATTGTTATCGTGTCGGCAACGTATGCGATTTCGTTGAGCTTGTGGGAAATAAGTATTGACGTAATTCCCTGATTTTTAAATTCAAGAAGCAAATCGAGAAGCTTCTTCGAGTCCTCCTCGTTAAGCGATGCCGTCGGCTCATCGAGAATTAAAAGCTTAACATTCTTTGCAAACGCCTTAGCGATTTCAACAAGCTGCTGCTTGCCGACGCCGATGTCCTTAATGAGGGTGTGGGACGATTCCTTAAGTCCGACCTTCGCGAGAAGCTTATCCGCTTCATCGTAGGTTGCGTCCCAATCGATTGCCGCCGCGCTTCCGCGCTCGTTGCCAAGGAACATATTCTCGCCTATGGACAAAAAGGGAACAAGCGCCAGCTCCTGATGAATAATAACTATTCCCCTGCTTTCGCTGTCCTTTATTTTCGTGAACTTGCAAAGCTTTCCGTTATAGTATATTTCGCCTTGATAGGTTCCATAGCCGTATATTCCCGAAAGCACGTTCATCAACGTGGATTTTCCCGCTCCGTTTTCACCGACAAGCGCGTGTATCTCGCCTCTTTCAACATTAAAAGTAACGTTGTCCAGAGCCTTGACGCCGGGAAATTCCTTGGTGATGTTTTTCATCTCTAAAATATAATCAGCCAAAAGTAGTGCTCCTCCTTCCGTATTAAATCGCTTCTCATTCAGTTGAGTCGGGGCAAGGCTCATATAGTCTTGCCACTACGCACCTGAATGACGCGATTTTAAATGTGGGCGGGCGTTTTACCGCTCCGCCCACACTTGTCTTAGAAAATGACTTAAGCTAATTACGCAAGCTGGTCTGCTGTATAATAACCAGAATCTACAAGGAGTTCTTTGTAGTTATTGATGTCAGCAAATACAGGTTTGCAAAGGAAAGTCTTGATGATGCCAGTGCCGTTGTCGTAATCAGTTGTGTTGTTAACGTCAACTGTTTCGCCAGCGAGAATCTGGTTAACCATCTTAACTGTCTGCTCAGCAAGAGTACGAGTATCCTTGAATATGGACATCGACTGTGTGCCGGCAAGAATGTTCTTAACGCTTACGATATCGCAGTCCTGACCGGTAACAACAGGAGCATCACCCTTATAAGAGCTTGCAAGAGCCGTTACAACGCCCTGAGCTGTGGAGTCGTTCGAGCAAAGCCATGCATCAAGCTTTGTGCCGTCGGCATAGTTGGAAGCGAGGATAGCTTCGGCGCGAGCCTGAGCTGTTTCAGACGACCAAGCCGCTGTCGCAACATCGGCAAACTTTGTCTGGCCAGACTTTACTGTAAGAGTGCCATTGTCGATGTACTTCTGAAGAACATCAACAGCGCCCTGATAGAAGTAAAGAGCATTGTTGTCGCCGGGGTCTCCGCCGGTGAACTCGATGTTGTAGCTGCCGCCGTCGGCAAGCTTAAGAGCGGATTCAACGTACTCGCCCTGAATCGTACCAACCATGTAGTTGTCGAATGTAGCATAGTAGCTAACCGCGTCGGTTTCCATAAGAAGACGGTCATAAGCGATAACAGGAATGTTGCCTTCCTTAGCTGTCGCAAGAACCGCGCCGAGGGAGTTGCCTTCGATAGCCGCGATAACGAGAACGTCATCACCGGAAGCTATCATGTTCTCAACCTGAGAAACCTGTGTAGCAACGTCGTTGTTTGCATACTGAAGGTCTACATTGTAGCCAGCAGCTTCAAACTTCTCCTTCATGTTGGCGCCGTCCTGGTTCCAACGCTGAAGGTCCTGTGTCGGCA
>CAYWQL010000040.1:0-8423 GCA_964460755.1 uncultured Oscillospiraceae bacterium
TAGGTATGGTTGACGAGATGAAGCGACGTCAGCGGAAAGACAATGGTCGAATATGACGCGCCCTGTTCGTAATAGTCGTTGATAATAAGCGAAAGCGTCGACGCATTAAAGGTCATGGTCATTGCGTCCATATTGTCGCTTGGAAGCTGGAGCGCAAAATATATCATTGTGAGCGCGATGGCGTTCGCCGTCGTGTTGACAAGATAGGTCGGATTGTTCATCTGTACATACATCGCCACAACGGTAATCGCAAGAAAGCCGTATATCGTCATACGCTTCCTTCGCGATATCGTCCTTCGGTTAAAAAGCACAAGAAAAAAGCTCATCAAAAGATAGAGCGCAATAGAAGCATAGAGCGCGGCATGGGTAGCGCCGTTCAAATATTTGTGGCTTTCGTCATGATAAAATATGCCTATCGTCCCAAAGGGTGACAGGAAAAGAAGCAGCAGAATTGTCGCAAATGGGATATGTACCAAAAAACGCGTAAAGCTTGAAAGCCTGTTGTATTTTCCCGTTATAACGAGAGTGTAAAACAAAAACACCGGACCGCTTGCCTGAACACAGGTTAAAAACAGAATATTGCCAAGATAAAGAAGCCATAACGGGCAGCTGTCAGCGTAGGCGTCGACATATCCCATAAGGAAGTCGAGCACTATCGAACACAGCCCGAGAATGAGCAAAATACCATACAGCCGATAGCGAATGGTCTTCACTCGGCTCTGCCAAAAATAATAAACCGTAATTGTCAGCAAAAAGAAAAAGGAAACTACGCAATAATCAAGGACATAGCTCATAGGCGTACCCCGCAGTATTTTGTAGAATAACCGCATTTCCGTTGTATTTAAGTAGATTATAACATTTATTCGTCAATGTTTCAATTTGTAAACAGCAATAAGAATTAAAAGGTCGAAAACTCTTTAAAAAGGCAAAGTTGTATGGTACAATTATTAAAAACTTTAGGTGCGGGGTAGACATGAGCGAGCATAAATATTCCGAGCTTGCCGACAAGCTCAGGGCGGATATCCAAGCGGGCATATACGAAAACGGTCAGAAGCTTCCAAGCGAAAACGAGCTTGCGGCGCGCACGGGATACAGCCGTCAAACTGTGCGCCAAACTATGAGCGTTCTTGAAAAGGAGGGGCTTACAAGCCGCGTTCAGGGAAGCGGAACCTATGTAAGAAGCTGCGCTCCGCGGAAAAACCCCACCCATATTATCGCCGTGGTCACGACCTATATCGGCGAATACATCTTTCCCAATATATTAAACGGCATTGAGGAGGAGCTTTCCTTGGGTGGCTATACGTCGATGATTTCAGCGACGAGAAACCGCGTCGACAACGAGAGAAAAATTCTTGCCGACCTGCTGAACAAACCTATCGACGGGCTTATCGTCGAGGGCACGAAAACCGCCCTTCCCAACCCAAACATAGACCTATACAAGCGCTTCGCCAACAAGGGTATTCCCGTCGTATTTATAAACGGGTTTTATCCCGATATCGCCGAGCCCATTTATGTCGTCGCCGACGACCGCGCGGGGGGTATTATGGCGACCGAATGCCTTCTTAAAAAAGGTCACACGAATATAGCCGGCGTTTTTAAAAGCGACGATATCCAAGGACACCGCCGCTATGCGGGCTTCGCAGAGGCGCTTCGCGAAAAGGGGCTTTCGGTAACCGACGACCGCATTCTTTGGTACACGACCGAAAACCGCGAGGGACTTATCGCCTCTTCGATTATGGACACAACGGCGGGCTGCACGGCGGTCGTGTGCTACAACGACGAAATCGCCCTTCAGGTTATGCGTATTCTCGACAACCACAAAATTCGCGTTCCCGAGGATATGGCGGTCATAAGCTTCGACAACAGCACCTATGCCAAGCTTTCTCCCATCAAAATCACCTCTCTGTCCAATCCCAAGGAAAAAACGGGTCATCTCGCCGCGCGCAAGCTTATCGATATTCTCGACGGAAAGAAATGCGAGCCGAGCGTACTGCCGTGGTCGCTTTCGGAAAAGGCAAGCACATAACCTTAGAATGGTTTTTAATTTGGCGTAAATGCATAAAATATTGTCTTAATTATTAGCGATTGTTGAGATTGAAATTTTAGCGGCAAATGAGGTATTATTATATAAAAAGTTGTACATACAACTTGGCGGGAATAATCCCTGCTGAACAGAAAGGAAAAGCTTTTCAATGAATACGGAAACAGTTAAGCGCACAATAGAGAACGGAAGGGCGGTTCTTGGTATTGAACTCGGCTCAACACGCATAAAAGCCGTGCTTATCGGCGAGGACAACGCGCCCATCGCAAGCGGCGGCTTCGCGTGGGAAAACCGTCTTGAAAACGGCGTGTGGACCTATCATCTTGACGATGTATGGACCGGGGTTGCGGCAAGCTACAAGGAGCTTGCGGACAACGTTAAAAATGAATTCGGAGTAACGATAAAAAGTCTTGCGGCTATCGGCTTTTCGGCGATGATGCATGGCTATCTCGTTTTCGATAAAAACGGAGAACAGCTCGTTCCCTTCCGCACATGGCGAAATACCATGACGGCGGACGCGGCGGCGGAGCTGACCAAAACCTTTAGCTTTAATATTCCCCAGCGCTGGAGCATAGCGCATCTATATCAGGCCGTGCTGAACGGCGAGGAGCATCTTTCAAGGATTGATTTGCTTACGACCCTTGCGGGATATATTCATTTCAAGCTTACGGGCAGGCGCGTTTTGGGAGTGGGCGAGGCGTCGGGCGTTTTCCCGATAAACAGCAAAACTAACGACTATAACGCCGGCATGGTTGCTCGTTTCGACGGGCTTATCCGCGACGAGGGCTTCGCTTGGACTCTTCGCGACATTCTTCCGAGTGTTCTTAACGCGGGTGAGGACGCGGGCGCGCTCACACCCGAGGGCGCGAAACTTCTCGACCCGTCCGGACAGCTTGAGGCGGGTATTCCGCTTTGTCCTCCCGAGGGCGACGCGGGCACGGGTATGGTCGCGACAAACAGCGTAGCCGAAAGAACGGGCAACGTTTCGGCGGGAACGTCGATTTTCGCTATGGCTGTGCTTGAAAAGGAAATGGCAGGGGTTTATCCCGAAATTGATATGGTAACGACTCCGACGGGTAAACCCGTCGCCATGGTACACTGCAACAACTGCTCGTCGGATATTGACGCTTGGGTCGCCCTTTTCGGCGACGTCACCGAAGCTTTTGGAAAAAGAGCCGAAAAGTCCGAGCTGTACGACGCACTTTATAAAAAGGCGCTTGAGGGTGACGCCGATTGCGGTGGACTGATGAACTACAACTATTTTTCAGGCGAACCGATTACCAACCTCGACAAGGGCTGTCCCCTCTTTCTTCGTCTTCCCGACTGCAGCTTTAGCCTTGCTAATTTTATGCGCGCCCAGCTTAACTCGGCGCTTGCGACACTTCGAATAGGAATGAATATTCTTTTTAAAAAAGAAAAGGTGCGTCTTGAACAGCTGATGGGACACGGCGGTTTCTTTAAAACCGAGATAGTCGGTCAGCGTCTTATGGCGGCGGCGCTTAACGTGCCGGTCACCGTTATGAAAACCGCGGGCGAGGGCGGCGCGTGGGGCATTGCCCTTCTCGCGTCTTATCTTGTAAACAAGAACGACGGTCAAACTCTCGAGGACTATCTTTCCACGAGCGTTTTCGCAAATAACGAGGGCTCAACTCTCACGCCCGACAAAAAGGACATCGAGGGCTTTGATAGCTTTATGAAGCTTTATGAGAACGGGCTTTCGGTCGAGCGCGCGGCTGTTGAGCTTATAAAATAACGTAGGAGGCGGCAAGGTGTTAGAACAGCTTAAACAAGAGGTTTACGAAGCGAATATGCTTCTTCCCGAGCACAAGCTTATAACCTTTACTTGGGGAAACGTCAGCGGGATAGACCGCGAAAAGGGACTTGTCGTAATCAAGCCGAGCGGCGTTGAATACCCGTCGATGACCGCCGAGGATATGGTGGTTGTCGACCTTGAAAGCGGAAAAACGGTCGAAGGGACGCTCAATCCGTCATCGGATACCGCGACTCATCTCGAGCTGTATAGAAGCTTTGTAAATATCGGCGGAGTCGTCCATACCCACAGCCGCTGGGCGACGATTTATTCTCAGGCGGGCTGCGGCATAAAGCCCTTGGGAACAACCCACGGCGACTATTTTTTTGGAGAAATACCCTGCACGCGCAAGATGACCGATGAGGAAATCGCGAACGAATATGAGCTTAATACAGGCAAAGTCATTGTTGAAACCTTCGCAGGCAAAGCTCCCGACGATATACCCGCTGTTTTGGTGCACAGTCACGGTCCCTTTACCTGGGGAACCGACGCGAAAAACGCCGTTCATAACGCCGTCGTGCTCGAGGAGGTCGCTTTTATGGCGTGGCACAACGAAATGTTTAATCCCGACCTTAAAGCAATGCAGAAAACCCTTCTCGACAAGCACTATCTGCGCAAACACGGCGCAAACGCCTATTACGGTCAAAAAAAGTAACATAGAACAGCTCAAAGGTTTAAGGCCTTTGGGCTTTTTTGTTGCGTTTGCCATTTTGCACAAAAGGTGATACAATTAATTGTTAAATTAGCTTATTATTCTTTGCACTTGAAATTAATTGTTGAATTACAGTATTTTAACCGCATAAAAATAAGTTGTTAATAAGAATAAACATTGCGGCGACAAGTCGCAGAAAGAAACAGGTATAAAATGCTTTTCAGCGAATTAAATTTGAACAAGGATATTTTGCGGGCGGTCGAGGAGCTCGGATACACAGAAACCACCGAAATCCAAGCCAAAACCATCGCACCGATTTTAGAAGGGCGCGATGTAACAGGCAAATCCTCAACGGGTACGGGCAAAACGGCGGCGTTTTCGCTTCCGATTATCGAAAGATGTATCGACAACCCCGACAGAGCGTCGGTGCTTATACTTTCCCCAACCCGCGAGCTCGCGGTTCAAACGGCCGGCGAGGTAAGGAAATTTTCTAAATATGTTCCCGGAACCTCGGTCGCGACGGTTTATGGCGGAGCGCCGATGAACGAACAGATACGCGCCCTTAAGGTCGCGAAAATTGTCATCGGAACGCCGGGACGTGTTATGGACCACCTTCGCCGCAAAACCCTTCGGCTCGACAATCTCAAAACCCTCGTGCTTGACGAGGCGGACGAGATGCTGAATATGGGCTTTATCGACGATATAAAGACGATACTTGAGTCGGCGCCGACCGAGCGACAGACGGTGCTTTTTTCCGCAACTATGCCAAAGGCTATATTAGAGCTTACGACACAATTTCAGGTAAATCCCGTCGCGGTCAACGTCGAAACAGGCGCAAAAACGGCGGAAAACATTGTCCAAAGCTATTACAACATACCCCAAGCGGGCAAAAACGATTCTATTAAGCTTCTTCTTGAATTTCACAAGCCGCAAAGAAGCCTTGTTTTCTGCAACACAAAAAAAATGGTGGACGACCTTACGTCGGTGCTCTGCGACGCGGGCTTTAAGGCGGCGGGACTTCACGGCGACCTTAAGCAAAGCCAGCGCACGTCGGTTATGAATGAATTTAAAAGCGGACGGACAAATATTCTCGTCGCAACCGACGTAGCCGCGCGCGGCATTGACGTCGACAACATTGAGGCGGTCTTTAACTATGACATTCCGCAGGAAGATGAATACTATATTCATCGCATAGGAAGAACGGCGCGCGCGGGCAAAAAGGGCGCAAGCTATACCCTCGTCGCAAACCGCAGTCAGCTTATACGTCTAAAGGACATTGAACGGTACACAAACGCCACGATAGAGGAAAAGGCAATACCGAGTATAGAAAACATCTCTCTTCATCAAATCGAGCTTGTTAAGGACGAAATCAAACAATCGGTTGACGCGGGCGTGGACGAGTATTGGCGCAGCTTTGTTGATAATCTCGTCAGCGGCGGCTACGACCCGCTTGATATAGCGGCGGCGCTTTGCGCCCAGCGGCAAAAGAAGAACAAACGGCTTGAAAACGTCCGCAATGTTGCAAGTATGGGCAAGTCGAAAAGCCAAATGTCGGCAAGCGGAAAAACGTGGGTACGGGTCAACATCGGCTCCAACAACAAGATAGGTCCGAACTTTATCGTCGGCGCGGTTATCGAGGGTGCAGACCTTACGAGAAACGCCGTAGGAAAGATTAATATCTTCGCCGACTACACCGATATTGAGCTTTCTAAGCAGGATGCTAAAAAAGTCGTCTGCTCCATGCAGAACACAAAAATCAAAGGCAAGCAGGTTCAGTTTCTTGAGGTCAGCGGCGAAAAGCCAACAGGTGGACGCGGCGGCGCACAGCGAAGCGACCGGCGTTCCTTCAGTAAACAGGGCAAGCAAAGAAGCTCCCGAAACGGCGGATACTACAAAAAAGCGAAGGGTTAACCCCTTCGCTGATTTATTAAAAAAGAATAAAAAAAGCCTTAATACGGTTGACTTTTACTTTATTTCACATAGAATTAGACCAAAGAACCAATTACTTTTTAAGGAATAACGAAAATGACTTTATTAAAAAAATTGATTGCCGCTGTTTTAATTCTATCGCTTTCGCTTTCATTTTTTGCCTGCGGAACAAAGCGTGGGGAAGCTCCCGTCGCGCCGACCTCCCAAACGGATGTCGACCCCAACGCGCCGCTTTTCGATATACAGGACGAAACTGTGTTTAACCAAAAGGTCGACGAGTTGTTCGCGGAAATGGAACAGAAATCGGTTTTCGCCACCGACGATATGGCGGCGGCATATACGAAGGAAAACGCAAGAAATCTTCTTCTTATGTGGAATATTCCAAGTCTTTCCGCCCAACAGCTTGACGAGCTGACCGTCGACGACTGTAAAGACGCAATAAAATGGTCTTCAACCTTCTTTGATTTAACGCTTGGCAAATCAAATTATGCGAAATATATCGCCGACCCCTCAAACAACAAAATAATCCTCAACATCGACCTTCTTTTTAACTTCTACGCCGAAAGAGGGCAGTTCTTTGACACCGAAGAGGACGACTTTATAGTAGATTTAGAGTCTAACTACTATAAGGCGATTGAGGAAAACGACCCGAGCTTTATACTTTGGTATTTTGATATTTGTTCGGTTACAGCCCTTAATAAGCAATATGTATCTGCTTTCGGTCATTATCTTGACAATTCTAAAAGCTTAGCAGCTCCGTCGGATTTATGGGAAACGACAATGAACGCCATTGAGCCGACCCTTCAAGCCGCAAAAGAGGCAAAATAAATTGAACCTCTAAATGGTAAACAAAACGTTCCGGAAATGCCGCAAGCGTATCCTGTGCAAACAAGCCGCAGCGCAAACGCGCTGCGGCTTATTTTATTTCATATCCTTCGGATTAAAGTCGTCCGACGGTTGATGCATCGGAAGGGTAAGAAACCACCGAACTCCGAACCTGTCCTCAACCTCGACGCAACAGTCGCTCCACGGAACAGAGCATAACTCCATAAGAGTTCGCCCGCCCTCGCAAAGCAGCTCATATGACCGAACGAGAGCGTCCTTGTCATCAAAGACAAAGCCAAGCTGAACCGGTATGTCGGTCGCCTTTGGAGTTGGCGCCTGAACGACGTCAAGCACCTCCTCGTCGCCTTTATAAAGCTCTGAATGAAAATAGGTCCCGTCATCATTAAGCACATGATAACCAAGCGTTAAGCCGAACGCTTTCGTATACATCTTCACCGCCGCAACGCTGTCGCTTACGCACAGACCAACACCGATAGTATTCATAGCTTTTCTCCTCGCTTTTTTTTAGAAGTTCTTATACAATATATCAATTCACATAAAAATATTCAAGGCTCAAACGGACGGTGCCCGTGCGACATATTCATACGAGCGCGAACCTGAGCTTCTAGAACAAAAATTCTTTAAAACAAAAGCGGTATCGCAGGCGAAATAAACCCTGCGATACCACGTTAATTTTATTATAGCGTGCTTGGTTCACCTTAGAATCAAAAGCGCCGATTTAAATTCCGACCCTTGTTCAATCAAAATTCAGCCTTTCTTCCTCAACCACCAGCGGACGATGCATAGCGCGAATATTAATGCTAAGTATGTATTCCCCAAGCAGCCCGATAAAGAAAAGCTGCACCGAGCCAAATACAAGAACGGCAAGCAATATGGGTATATTGCCGGCAGGAAACCTGTCCCACCAACACAGCTTCATAATAAAATAAGTCAAAGCGGATAGAATACTCAGCGCGGAGAGAATCGCACCGAAAAAGGTGGCAAGACGCAGACCTATCTTGGTATATGACGTGAAACTCAACATCGCGGCATCATATAGGGTGTAAAAATTATTGTGAGTTTTACCTGCACGACGCTTCTGCTGCTCATAGGTGATTTCCTTGCGCTCCGGTCCTAATTCCGCTACTATACCGCGAAGAAACGGA
>CAYWQL010000041.1:0-7464 GCA_964460755.1 uncultured Oscillospiraceae bacterium
GACCCGCTACCTCCACCTTGGCAAGGTGGCGCTCTACCAGATGAGCTAAACCCGCGACGTGATATATATTATATATAAAGAGAGATTTTTTTTCAAGACCTTTTTTATATTTATTTATATGATGCAAAAAAACAGTAATAAATACAATCATATAATTATTTCAAAAAGCCGCGACAAAGACGCTCAATCAAAATCGCATTAACGTATAATCAATCAGCCACACAGCTAAAAGCCCATCGCCGCTTTTACTATCCGCTTTTTTTCTTCACCGCACAGCATCTTCAACAGCTCAAGCGCTACGTCCGCCGCAGTTTCGGGGCAATAGGACGTGATTACATTGTCGTCAACTACGACACGCTCGTTTACGACCGTCGTGCCAAGCTCGGCAAGCTGTTTTTGACGATATGCGCCATTCAAATGATAGGTCGTCGCCCTACGATTGGTGAGTATGCCGCTTTTCGCAAGCGCTAACGCCGCAACGCAAATTGAAGCAATCGGCTTTTTCTTTTCATTGAATGCTCGTATTAACGCTGACGCTTTGTCGCTGTAAGCTTCTTCATAAAATCCGAATTCCTCAAAGCCGCCGGGAATTGCCAAAGCGTCAAAGTCGTCCTCAGAAATTCGGTCTATGGTAGTATCCATAATTACGGGAACGCCAAACGTGCTCGTAACCGTTTTGTTAAAGCCGCAGGTCGTAACGGTAACAGGACAGTCAAAATCGTTTCTCGCCCAACCAAGGACGTCAACAAAAGCGCTGAACTCCATAGTTTCAAAGCCCTTGGCGCAAAATAACAATACCTTCATTTTTACACCTCAAAAGAAAGTACGATAAGCCGCCTATCGTTAGGGGTCTATCGTACTTTGCTTATTGCTTGCTATTGGTAATTAAACCAATATTTGTTTGGTGGGGGCAGGGGGACTCGAACCCTCGACCTCCTGCGTGTGAAGCAGGCGCTCTAACCAGCTGAGCTATGCTCCCATAGAAAATCGCACGACTTTCGCGCGTAATTAATATTACTAAAAAGCGACGAAAAAGTCAACATAAACGCCTATACGCGTTTCGACAAATCAATCAAATCTTTGTCGGTGAAGTCATATTTGCTGTTGCAATAACCGCAAACGATTTCGGTTTCTTTCTGCTCCTTCGAAAGCTTAACAAGCTCGTCCTTTCCGATACTAATCAGTGCCTTGGTCATCTTATGTCTTGAGCAGTTACAGCGATATTCCGCCCTCGTTTTGTCAAGAACATTCGGTTCAAAGCCGTTCAGAACCAAAAAAGCAATTTCTTCGGGTGTCTTGCCCTCGTCAATAAGCGCTGATACATTCTTGAGCTTGGCTATATTATCCTCAATAAGGGTTATTTCCTCCTCGGTCGCACCGGGAAGAAGCTGTAAAATATATCCCCCCGCCGCCTTAATCGTAAGGTTTGGGTTTACGAGCACGCCCAAGGCGCAAACCGTGGGAATCTGTTCGCTCAAAGCAAAATAGCTTGTCACGTCCTCGGCAATTTCACCGCTTACTAAGGGAATTTCGCCAATATACGGCTCCTTTAGACCCAAGTCCTTTATAACCGATAAATTTCCCTTCGTGCCGACAAGACCGCCGACATTGAGCTTTCCGTTCTTCTTATTAAGGGGCAAATCAGCTTGAGGAAAATCGCAGGTTCCCCTTACGTTGCCCTTGAAATCGCTTATGGCGATAACGCTTCCGATAGCGCCGCCGCCCTTTAGCTTGAGCGTCACGCTTTCCTCTTCGCCCTTCAGCATACAGCCCATAAGCGCCGCCGCCGTCAAAAGTCGTCCAAGCGCCGCCGAAGCCGTTGCCGAGGTTTTGTGTATTTGCTCCATTTCTCGGCAAATATCGGTGGAATCAATCGCGATAACTATAACGCCGCCGTTTTTTGAAATTGTTCTGACTATATTATTTTTCAATTCCTTCAACCTTTTTTGCCACGAACACAATGCGCTCGGTAGCTTCGCAAATATCCCTTTCGTTCTCAAAATCGAAATGCTTTAAAAGACTGTACCCCGTTTTACTGAGAAGCCTTTCAATTACTTTAACTGTATAGTCGTACTCATAAAACGCATCGCTGCTTCGTTCATATAACCCCTGCCCGTCCGAAGAAAACAGGTCGGTTGAAATAAGAACGCGCTTCTTTTTGCTGTCATATTCGTTTTGCCACACCAAAACGTTATCCCCGTCGTCGAAAACGAAGGTGTTGTCGGCAAGCACCTTGCTGTGCTTATAGGACGTATTAATATCGAAAATCAAAAGTCCGTTCGGCTCGGTAAAAAGCGAAAAACGCGAAAAAACCTTTTTTAGGTCTTTTTCGCTTTCGATATGGTTTATCGTGTCGAGCGAACATATAACGGCGTTTACCGTTCCGTATAAATCAAGCTTCGTTAGGTCTTGGCATAGAAAGGTTATCGGTTTTTTTGACTTGACCGACTTGTCGTTCGCAACGGCAAGCATATCCTCGCTTATGTCCGCGCCAATCATATCATAGCCGAGCCTATCCAGTAATAAAGTCAAAGTGCCAGTTCCGCAGCCTGCGTCCAGCACAATTCCTTTAATATTATTTTGTTTTAGCTCTCGGTGGATAAGCCACGAATAAAGGCGATAATCGACATTCCTCGTGAACCTGTCATAGACTCTCGAAAGGCTTTTATAATTATTTTTCATCAGAGTTAAGGCGATTTAATATCTTTGTATAGCCGTCGTTGCCAAAGCTCAGCGAACGGTTGACGCGGCTTATCGTCGCCGTCGACGCGCCCGTTATCTTGACAATTTCGCTATACACTGTTTTATCGAGAAGAAGCTTTGCAACCTGAAAGCGTTGAGAAAGCGCCTTCAACTCCGGGCGGGTGCAAAGGTCATCGAAAAACTCGTAGCATTCTTCGCCGTCCTTAAGCGCAAGTATAGCTTCAAAAAGCTCGTCCAGTTCCTTTGATTTAAGTTTTGAATCCATTTTCGACCTCCATGCTTAACGCTTTTACAGTTTAACACTCGAAAGTAGAAATGTAAATACTTAAATGTCGTTTTTTGTTATATCCTCGTAGCTTTCCCGCTTAATAATCGTAACAGGCTCTTTGTTTTTAATCATAATCATTTCGGGGCGCGGTATACGGTTATAATTCGACGCCATAGAGTAATTGTACGCTCCCGTCGCAAGCACAGCCATTATGTCCCCCGCCGAACAGCTTTGAATGTTCGCGTTCTCTTGAATGAGGTCGCCGCTTTCGCAGCATTTTCCTGCAATCGTGACCTTCATATCGGCTTTCTCTCTCGCCTTGTTTGCTATAAGCGCGGTATATTCCGAGCCATACAGCGCATAACGCGGGTTGTCGGGCATTCCGCCGTCAATCGAAACATATGTGCGAACACCCTCGATTGTTTTCACACCGCCGACGGTGTAAAGTGTAATACCTGCCGAGCCGACGATGCTTCTTCCGGGCTCGACGATTATATATGGCACGCTCATTTCGAGCTTTTTGCATTCGTCCTTTACCGCTGTCGCGACGGCGTCGAGCATATCCCCAACAGGTGAAAAAATGTTTTCGGGAATATATTTTATCGCGAAGCCTCCTCCGAGATTGAGCTTCGTAATATTCGCGCCGTATTCGTCATTTGACTTCTTTATGACGCGAAGCATAATTTTCGCCGCTTCGCAAAAGGGCTCGGCTTCAAAAATCTGCGAACCGATATGACAATGAAGCCCGACCAAATTGAGGTTCTTGTATTTAAGCGCGGTCTTGATTGCCTCGTCAGCCTCTCCATTTTCAAGCGCGAAGCCGAATTTGCTGTCGATTCCGCCCGTCATAATAAATTTGTGAGTATGCGCCTCGACGCCCGGCTTAATACGAAACATTATGTCCTGAGTAACGTTTCTCGCCTCGCACAGTTTATTGAGGGTTTCGAGTTCAAATATGTTGTCGACAACGATTATTCCGACCCTGTATTCTATCGCGTCGATAAGCTCGCTTGTAGTTTTATTATTTCCGTGAAAAATAATTTTCTCGCACGGGAAGCCAACGGATTTTGCTGTAAAAAGCTCGCCGCCCGAAACGACGTCCACACCCATGCCCTCGGACATCACTATTCTTAAAAGCTCCTTGCAGTTAAGCGCCTTGCTCGCAAAGACAGCCATGGCGTTTTTGTCGTAGTTGCGCTCAAGACCCGCTGTAAAGCTCCTACACGCTCTTTTTATTTCAGCCTCGCTCATACAGTAAAGCGGCGTTCCGAACCTCTCGGCAAGCGTCACGGTGTCTACGCCGTCAATGGCGAGATGACCGTTATTATTAATTGAAAGACAATCAGCAATGTACATAGGTTCACTCCGAAATTATTTTGTTTAATTCATTTCTTAAGCCTTCAGCGTAGTCGTTGCCGTTAACCGAAAACGGAAAAACGCCAAGCAGATTATATCCTTCGAAAAGCTTGCCAAACATCTTCATATTCTCGTTGTACTCGGTTTTGTTGAGCTTATCCGCTTTTGTAAGCGCAACGACGGTTCTGTTGCCTGTCTGCTTCAAAAAGTCGAGCATAACTATGTCCTCCGACGACGGCTTGTGACGAATGTCAATAAGCTGAACTACAAGGGATATATTTCTTCCCGAACAGAAAAAATGCTCAAGAAGCTTAGCCCATCTGCGCTTTTCACTGTCCGAGCGTTTGGCGTAGCCGTAGCCGGGCAGGTCAACAAGCACATACCCTTCGCCAACCGAAAAGAAATTAACCGTCGTGGTTTTTCCCGGCGTCGAGCTCACCCTTGCCAAGGATTTACGATTACAAAGCTTATTGATAAGCGACGACTTTCCCACATTCGAGCGCCCGCAAAAGACCACCTCGGCGCCCTGTGACGGTGGGAGTTGGCTTGTGAAGCCGTATGAAGTAATAAATTCTGCGTTTAAAAAATCCATAATCAATTTGCGGCGGAAACCGCGATTTCCCGTTTTGCATTTATTTTTTTCGTCAATTTTTGAGCCTTATTACCGGTTTTCGATTTGTTGTCGTTACCCTGCATAAGGGAATACTCGAGCACATCCTCTATGCGGTCAACAAGCACAATATGAAGTCCGTCGACGATTTCCTTTTCGATTTCCGCAAGGTCGCAGGCGTTTTCTCTCGGGATAAGAACCGTATCAAGTTTTTCCTTGTACGCCGCTATAAGCTTTTCCTTAAGTCCGCCTATCGGGATAACCCTTCCTTTAAGGGTTATTTCCCCTGTCATTGCGAGGTTCTTCTTTACGGGAATATTGCACACCGCCGAAAGAAGCGAAACGCAAAGGGTCACTCCCGCCGACGGCCCGTCCTTCGGAACGGCACCCTCCGGCGCATGGATATGAATATCGTATTTTGAAAGCAAATCCTTCGGAACGCTGAATTTGTCTGAAAGCGTTCTTATGTAGGTTATCGCAAGCTTTGCCGACTCCTTCATAACGTCGCCAAGGCTTCCTGTAATTTCAAGCTTGCCCGTACCCTCGACGACCGTGGTTTCGATGGGCATAACCTCGCCGCCGACTGACGTCCAAGCCAAACCGTTAACAATGCCGACCTCGGCTTTATGAGAGGCGATGCTTCCCCTATTCATAGGCGGTCCGAGAAGCTTTTCAAGTGTTAAGCAGTCTACCTTTACAGCTTCGTTTTCACCTGACACAATAGCTCTTGCCGACTTTCGAATAAGGCTCGCGAGCTTTCTTTCAAGGTTTCGAACGCCGGCCTCGCGGGTATAATCATCAATAAGCTCATAGAGTGCTTTATCGGTTATCGAGAACTGCTCCTTGGTCAACCCATGGCGAAGAAGCTGTTTTTTTATTAAGTGAAGCTTTGCTATTTTCAGCTTTTCTTCCCTTGTGTAGCTTGAAAGCTCAATGACGTCCATACGGTCATACAGCGGCGCAGGAATAGCCGACGCGTCGTTCGCTGTCGTTATGAAAAGCACCCTGCTTAAATCGTACGGGAGGTCGAGAAAGTGGTCGCGGAAGGAATTGTTCTGTTCTGGGTCAAGAACCTCAAGCAGCGCCGAAGCGGGGTCTCCGCGATAGTCGTTGCCAAGCTTGTCGATTTCGTCGAGAAGAATAAGCGGGTTTGAGCTTCCCGCGTGGTCGATAGCATTTATTATACGTCCGGGCATTGAACCAACATAGGTCCTTCTATGTCCACGGATTTCGCTTTCATCACGCACGCCGCCAAGCGACATACGAACGAATTTTTTCTTCATACATTCGGCGATTGAACGCGCGATTGATGTCTTACCGACTCCGGGAGGCCCGACAAGACATATTATCTGACTGTTTTGATTTTCCGTAAGGCTTCTTACGGCGAGAAACTCGATAATGCGTTCCTTAACCTTTTTTAAGCCGTAATGGTCGCGGTCCAAAACGCGCTGAGCGTTTCGCAGGTTGTAGTTATCCTGCGTAAAGACGTTCCACGGAAGGTCAACTACTGTATCGAGATAGGTTCTGATAACCGCCGCCTCCTGCGAGTTGCTCGGCGTTTGAACAAGACGTTCGACCTCTTTTAAAAGCTTTTTAAGATACGCCGCCTCGAGGGGCAGCTCTTTAATCTTCTTGCGGTATTCCTCCGCCTCGGTAACGGTGTCCTCGCCCTCGCCAAGCTCGTCGGAAATGACTTTAATCTGCTCTCGAAGATAATACTCCCTTTGGTTTTGGTCAATTGACTCCTGAACCTTGTTTGTAATATCGCGCTCAATATTGAGAATATTGTTTTCCTTGATGAGCGCGTTATAAAGACGGATAAGCCGCTTCATAACGTTCGATTCCTCAAGGATGTCCTGCTTTACGTTAAAGTCAAGGCTCAGGTTGTGGGCAAGAAATTCGACGAACTTCGAAGGATTCTGCTCAGAAAGAGCCTCAAGCACAATGTCGCTTGAAAGCTTTGGGAAGTATTCGGTGTATTCGTCAAGCTGTTCGCGTATAGCGCGGACAATCGCATCGGCTCCGTCAACCTCAACGTCCTTCAGCTGTTTCGCGTTCGAGCGCATAACGCTAACGGTATAGTAATCCTCTTCTTCGTCGTGAAACTCAAGAAGCCGCGCACGATAACGGCACTCGACAAGCACCTTAACAAAGTTATCGGCAAGACGAAGCACCTGTTGGATTTCCGCGACGACGCCGTAACGGAAAAGGTCGTCCTTCGTCGGCTCCTCGGTCGTCGCGTCGCGCTGAGAGATAAGGAAAATCGGCGTTCTTGTTTTCATTGCGTATTCGATAGCCGCGACCGATTTCTTTCTTCCTACGTCGAAGTGATTTACCGTATTCGGAAACATAACCGTTCCCCTCATGGCCACGAGCGGAATAGTTGTCATATTGTTTGATTTTAGTTTAACCTTAGTTATCATAATTCTATTACCTCAAATATACAGGCGAGTATGTTTTATAATTATAAATTATTATACTTACAAATGCAAATTAAAGGGGAAACTTTTCGTTTCCCCTTTTTGTT
>CAYWQL010000042.1:0-7394 GCA_964460755.1 uncultured Oscillospiraceae bacterium
GAGACCATTCGCAAGAGCGCGGACGTCGATATGAAGTATGCGCGTCAGTCGGGCGGTCACGGACAGTACGGTCACGTCAAGATTATTGCCGAGCCGAACGAGAGCGGAAAAGGCTACGAGTTCATCAACAAGGTCGTCGGAGGAGCTGTTCCAAAGGAATACATCGAGCCTACGAATCAGGGTATTCAAGGCGCGCTGCAGTCTGGCGTTCTCGCGGGTTATCCCGTCGTCGACGTCAAGGTTACGCTCTATGACGGAAGCTTCCACGAGGTTGACTCGTCTGAAATGGCGTTCAAAATCGCGGGTTCAATGGCAATTAAGGAAGCCCTTCGCAAGGGCGACCCCGTTATTCTTGAGCCGATTATGCGCGTTTGCGTAATCATTCCTGAGGAGTATATGGGCGACGTTATCGGAGACCTTAACGCACGCCGCGGAACAATTCAGGGAATGGACGCGATTGCGGGCGGCCAACAGATTAACGCCTTCGTTCCGCTTTCGGGAATGTTTGGTTATGCCACCGACCTTCGTTCAAAAACCCAGGGACGCGGTCAGTATTCAATGGAACCGAGCCATTATATCGAGGTTCCAAAGTCGATTGCCGAAGGAATTATGAGCATTCGGCATAAAAATGACTAATTTTTAGGGAACTATTGAAATTTAGCCCTATTATTGGTACAATATCATAACAAGAAAAGAATTAAGAATTAAAAGGGAGGACACATCCAATGGCAAAAGAAAAATTTGACAGAAGTAAGCCCCATGTCAATATCGGCACTATCGGTCACGTTGACCATGGTAAGACCACTCTTACTGCGGCTATCACGAAGGTTCTTTCATTCAAGGGTCAGGCGGCTTTCGAAGCTTATGACATGATTGATAAGGCTCCTGAAGAGAGAGAGCGCGGAATTACAATCAACACATCGCACGTTGAGTATCAGACAGACACTCGCCACTATGCGCACGTTGACTGCCCGGGACACGCCGACTATGTTAAGAATATGATTACGGGCGCGGCTCAGATGGACGGAGCTATCCTCGTCGTTTCGGCGGCTGACGGTCCTATGCCCCAGACTCGTGAGCACATCCTTCTTGCACGTCAGGTTGGCGTTCCTTACATCGTAGTTTATATGAACAAGGTTGACCAGGTTGACGACCCCGAACTTCTCGAGCTCGTTGAAATGGAAATCCGTGAGCTTCTTTCGACCTACGAGTTCCCCGGCGACGATACGCCTATCATTAAGGGCTCCGCTCTTAAGGCTCTTGAGTGCACCTCGACGGACATCAATGCTCCCGAGTACGCTTCTATCCTTGAGCTTATGGACGCTGTTGACGCTTATATCCCGACTCCTGAGCGCAAGGCTGACCTTCCGTTCCTTATGCCTGTTGAAGACACTATGACAATCACAGGACGCGGAACAGTTGCAACAGGAAGAGTTGAGCGTGGAACGATTAAGGTCAACGAGGATGTTGAGCTTGTCGGACTTAAGGACGAGAAGATGAAGACGGTTGTTACCGGTCTTGAAATGTTCCGTAAAACTCTTGATTTCGCCGAGGCTGGCGATAACATCGGCGCTCTTCTTCGCGGCGTACAGCGCAGCGACATCGAGCGTGGACAGGTTCTTTGCAAGCCGGGTTCCATCAACCCCCACACAAAGTTCCGTGGCCAGGTCTACATCCTTAAGAAGGATGAAGGCGGCCGTCACACACCGTTCTTCAACAACTATCGTCCTCAGTTCTATTTCAGAACTACAGACGTTACAGGCATTTGCACGCTTAAAGACGGCGTTGAAATGTGTATGCCCGGAGACAACACCGAAATGGATGTTGAGCTCATTACTCCGATTGCTATCGAAGAAGGACTTCGTTTCGCTATCCGTGAGGGTGGACGTACGGTTGGTTCTGGCGTAGTTATTAAGATAAACCAGTAGTAAAACCTAATATCAAAGCCCTCGCCTTATTGGCGAGGGCTTATTCTTAAAAAGTAAAGGAGTAAAAAGTTATATGGCGGAAATTCTTTACGAGGGACTGACGTTTGACGACGTGCTGCTTGTGCCGCAGGAATCGAACGTTCTTCCAAACGAGGTGAGCCTTAAGGCAAGGCTTACAAATAAAATTGAGCTTAATATTCCGCTCATAAGCGCGGGAATGGATACCGTTACCGAAAGCGAGCTTGCGACGGCTATGGCGCGCGAAGGCGGAGTTGGAATTATACACAAGAATATGACGATAAAGGAACAGGCGAAGCAGGTCGCGAAGGTTAAGGCGGCGAGCGTAACCGAGGGCGCGGCGCTTGACTCGAGCGGTATGCTTTTGTCGGGGGCGGCGGTTGGAGTGACGGCTGACGTTATGGAGCGTATTGACGCGCTTGTTGATGCCGGCGTCGACGTTATATGTGTCGATACGGCGCATGGTCACAGCAAAAATGTCGTTCACAACGTTGGCGTTATTAAAGCAAAATATCCGATGCTTGAGGTTATTGCGGGCAATGTCGCGACGCCAGAAGCCACGAAAGCGCTTATTGAAGCGGGCGCGGATTGCGTTAAAGTCGGAATGGGCCCCGGTTCAATATGTACTACAAGAATTGTCGCGGGTATCGGAGTACCCCAGCTTTCGGCGATTATGAATTGCGCCGCCGAAGCTGACAGATATAAAATACCAATCATCGCCGACGGAGGAGTTCAGTACTCGGGCGATATTGTAAAGGCTATCGCTGCGGGCGGCTCAGTTATAATGATTGGCTCGCTCTTTGCGGGAACAAAGGAAAGCCCGGGAGAAATCATCACCTTCGGCAACAAGAGCTATAAATCCTATCGCGGAATGGGCTCGACCGCAGCAATGAAATCGGGAAGCGGCGACCGCTATTTCCAAAACGGAACGAAAAAATTTGTCCCCGAAGGGGTTGAGGGACTTGTGCCCTATCGCGGCGAATTAAGGGATACAATTTATCAAATGCTTGGCGGTCTTCGCTCGGGCATGGGCTACTGCGGAGCGAAGAATATTGAAACGCTTCGTACGAACGCCAAGTTTGTAAGAATAACGGGTGCAGGACTTCACGAGAGCCACCCCCACGACATAGCGATGACGGGCGGAGAGCCAAATTATCAAAGAAACGATATGTAGGTGCAGTATGAGGGAAAATGTGATTATCGTCGATTTCGGCGGTCAGTATAACCAGCTTATCGCAAGGCGTGTGCGCGAATGCAACGTTTATTGCGAGGTCGTTCCTTATAAGAAAGCTATGGACGCGATAAGAGAAAAACAGCCAAAGGGAATAATCTTCACGGGCGGACCGAAAAGCGTATACGGCGAAGACGCCCCAAGCATAAGCAAAGAGGTTTTTTCGTTTGGAATACCCGTGCTCGGAATATGCTATGGCGCACAGCTTATGGCGTATCTTCTTGGCGGAGAGGTCAATAAAATCGAAAACCGCGAGTTTGGAAAGGTCAGCATAAAAACCGAAAAGGATAGCCTTATCGGAAGCGTGACCAACGGCGACGTATGCTGGATGAGTCATACCGACCAGATTACTAAAGCCCCCGAGGGCTTTAGAGTTACCGCCTCAAGCGAAAGCTGTCCGCTTTCTGCGCTTGAAAACAAAACGGCGGGACTTTATGCCGTCCAGTTTCATCCCGAAGTTGAGCATACTCCCTTCGGAAAAGAATATATAAGAAGGTTTTTATACGACGTTTGCGGTGTGAGCGGCGATTGGACGACCGAAAACTTCGTTGAGGAGGAGATTGCGCGGCTTCGCGAGGAGCTTGACGGAAAGAATGTGCTTTGCGCCCTTTCCGGCGGAGTTGACAGCACCGTTTGCGCCGTGCTTTTAAATCGCGCCATAGGCGACAGATTAACCTGTATTTTTGTCGACCACGGCCTTATGCGAAAAAATGAGGGCGACGAGGTTATGGGAACGCTCGAAAAAGAGTTCAGCCTAAAGGTTATCCGCGTCAACGCCAAGGACCAGTTTTTGGGCAAGCTTAAAGGCGTTAGCGACCCCGAAACAAAACGTAAAATAATCGGCAAGGAGTTTATCGAGATATTCGACGAGCAGGTGAAAAAGCTTGGCGGAAACTTTGATTACCTTCTTCAAGGGACTATTTATCCCGACATAATTGAGAGCGGAGTCGGTGATGCGGCGGTAATTAAGAGTCATCACAATGTCGGAGGACTTCCCGAAAAAATGAAATTGAAGCTCTGCGAGCCTATTCGACTTCTTTTCAAGGACGAGGTTAGAAACGTAGGACGCGCGCTCGGAATACCTGAATATATTGTTGAGCGACAGCCCTTCCCGGGACCCGGTCTTGCGGTTCGCTGTTTGGGTGAAATCACGGAGGAGAAGCTTTTCCTTGTTCGTGAGAGCGACGCAATCCTTCGCGAGGAAATTAAAAAGGCGGGGCTCCAAAATCAGATTTGGCAGTATTTCACGGTGCTTCCGAATCTGCAAAGTGTGGGTGTTATGGGTGACGGGCGTACCTATTTTCAGGCGATTGGCATACGCGCGGTAACCTCGGTTGACGCGATGACCTGCGATTTCGCGAGGATACCGTATGACGTGCTCGCCGTGATAAGCAGCCGAATAGTAAACGAAGTCCCGGGCGTTAATCGCATCCTTCTCGATATCACCACCAAGCCTCCCGCAACGATAGAGTGGGAATAGTATCCAAAACGCTGTAAACCCGCATAAACACTGGGTTTACCCAAGTCGAAAAGGCTTCGCGACAACGTTTTGACAACATCTGTATTTTTCCATAATTAAAGAGCTATCAGATTTTTGAAGTCTGATAGCTCTTTTTTGTTGCTTTCTTTACCAAGTTATAAAATCAAAGGCAAGATTTCCGAGGTTACTTATTTCGTTATCAATTTATTTGTTTTCTAATGTGTAAATATTGAAGGCTTCAATATAGAATGCTCATTTATTGAGAACCTTCACTTTATAAGCCACCGGTCTGATTTCAATATTAGGAACGCACATAAACGACTAATCGTGTGTAAAAAAACAACTAAATCATTTCATAAGGTTACGGTAGAACGCTTGTGTTTGGATTAATACGATTGGGCGCAGATTGGACTTGTACCGGGACTGAAGAACCCGGTGCGACAATTTGGTAGGTATAGTTGTCAGCCAACGCAAGAGAGTAGTTAGATGCCTTAAATGCTCCGTTATCTTGCAGAGTGAGCGTACCAATTTTGATAGGATAAGTTCCAACAGTTTCTCCTGTATCTCGAGCCAACGCACCAGCAACCGAAGGTGTTTGACCAGTAATAGCAGGGGATAGCGAATATGTAATTACTGAATCGGCAACGCCGACATTTTTACGCTGTCCGGCGTTGGGAGTGGCAATGATGGATTTTTTCGTAACGGAAGACGTCGCTGTTCCGTAAGCGGAATAACAACCGCTTTTTTCAGCACAATAGTAAATGGTAGTGGAACCCACATCTGTACGCGTCGGTGCTTGTGCGGAATAAGTACCTGTTTCTGTTGTGCTGTAGGTTATGGAAACCCCTGTAGCACCAGCTGCCGGTGTAAAAGTTGCGGTATGTGCGGACCCGTCATACACGCCGGTATAATTGGTTGTAGTCAATGGTACGACCATTGGTTGAGCGATAACTGCACTCGAAGAAGAGACTGCAGAAGACGGAGCTAATGACGTTGCGCTTTTTCGTGTAATCAAATTATAGGTGGAACCAGACGTAAGACCTGTGAAATTCACAAGCCCAGAGGAGTTTGGCTGAACCCAGGTGGTGCCGTTATCAAGACTGTATTCCTGACCGGTAATAGCTTTTACTGTAATGCTTGTATTTGTGGTGGAGACATCAGGCGTAGTAAAATCAGCGGTGGTATTGGTGGGAACCGTGGGCGCGCTCGGTGTGCTGGGCGGAGACGCCACAACCAGCGTTTGCGCATCACTGTCGGGGTCGGAGCCGCTGCCTAATTTTATTACAGAGAGTGTTTTTCCGATAAAATCGTATGAATTACCATTATAGGTTCCTTTGGATGGAATTGTGCCGGAAGAACTTGCGGTAAAATTATAGGTTTGACCGCCTGTGGTAATTTTGTAGCTTTGTCCCGCTTCAAAATTGGCAATCGTGCCTGCGGGATAATCAGGGACAGTATTAGGCGCGGAGAAACTAAGCGTTCCCCCGGCAATAGCAACGGCAGAATTGTAACCCGTGTCGCCTACATCAGCAATTACCATTTTAATTGTAACCGTATCATTCACAGCTACCGTTTTTTGAGCTGTAAACACATTTGATACGCCGTTGAAGTTGCCTCCGGAAGAATCGGTATCGCCCGGAATGGAAAAGGATTTAACTTTGAAATAATCCTGCTGAGGATCAATGGAAGACAGATTGGTATCGGCGCCGGAATTCATGTTGGTTTTGCTGTAACCTGCGCGCAGACTGGTAATGTTAACGGGCTCGCCGTTTGAAAGCAACGCAATATTTTCATAATCGCCGTCGTTTATCTTTATGAAGAGGCCAAAGGAATCGTTATAATTTGCGCTTTGATTAAATTCTTTGGACGCAAATATGTAATTAAAGCTCAAGAGTGTGCCGGTAGATACCAATGTAAACTCCAGTTTAGCGGTATGACCGCCATACGACACGTTAGAACTTTGTATTATTGCGGCCAAATCCGGGTCTTGTTGAGTGGTTGAATTTTGCCCGTCAGTGGATAGCAGGATGCCGCTTGCTATGCCGAAAGAATCCGTGCCGTCAGAAAAGCTGCGCAAATCACCCGTGCAAGACGGATTTTGAATCGTTAAAGTGCTGCCGGCAGGCAACAAGCTTGTCGCCAATTGAGATGCATTTGTAGAGACCGTAGTGGTAAGAGCTGCGTTAACCGAATATGGAGAAATAGAACACAGCATTACTATAGCCACTAAAATTGATATTCGTTTCATTTGCTTTTGTTTCATCCGCTAATCCTCGCACGCAATAAAATATTAAAATTTTGTCGCATTCTTAAAACTGTCAGTTTACAAACTCAAAGAATTATAACACAAATGGTAATAGTAATCAAGAAACGCAGGAATCAATATGAAGATTAATGAAAAACCTTTTCGGCAGAAGCTATACAAGCTATGTTATTGTTTTCCAAGAAAAATAGAAATGCAAATAAAATAAAACGCCTTAAACTTACATACAAAATGCAATCATTATAACTGACAACGCGCTGAACACAAAATTAGCTTAAACAAGGAAGTGATAAATTACGAGATACCCTTAAAAAAAACAATACGGTGTGACGTGGTTTGCGTTTCAAAAAGGAATATGTAGTGCGCGAGAAAAAGGAAAACACATTTAAACTTTAGCTGTTCGTAAAAAGACGGCGTCAAATTGCCATAAAAAAGGGCAACAAAAAAACTCCCTAAAAATAGGGAGTTTTCGTG
>CAYWQL010000043.1:0-1747 GCA_964460755.1 uncultured Oscillospiraceae bacterium
TGATACCGATTAGCGAGGATATTGCCGTCATAATCACAGCAAGCGCGATTGCCGTGCCCGCGCCGGACAGACGGCTCTTTGCAAACGACAACACGCTTTTAGGTTTTCCGCCGGGTACAAATTCCTCTGATTTACTAAAAAGAAGGCAAATGCCCGTAAAGCTTGTATCAAACTCCTGCATTGATACAGCAACCGTACCCCTCGCGGGGTCGTTGAGCACAGCCTTATCACCCTTAAAGCCGCAAAGCACCACAAAATGATTAAAGTTCCAATGTATGATACACGGAAAGCTGCCGTTATCCCGCAGCATTTCGGGCTCGTATCGATAGCCCGACGCGTTTAAGCCGTAGTTTCTTGCCGCTATAAGTACATTTTTGGCATTTGAACCGTCCCGAGACACGCCGCAATCCGAGCGCACCTGCTCAAGCGGTATCCATTTTCCGTAATACGCAAGCACCATGGTAAGGCAGGCGGCGCCGCATTCAAGCGCCTCCATCTGCATCACAACGGGAACCTTGGCGCATTTAATGTGTTTTTCCTTTGCCATATTTACACCCGCCTTAATTAAACACGAACGACAGCGGCGAAACGCTGTCGGTCACGATATAGGCGGAATAGATGCCCACGTCGGTCACCGTGTCAGACTTGACCTTGTATACCCATTGACCCACCTCAAGACCGCCAAGGTGCAGAATGTAATCCTCATAATCCGCAGTCATGATGCCGGGCTCCTTCGGAATGGAGGTGATTGGATATTCAACTCCGTTTATTACAATGGACATACCCAACTTCACCGAATCAATATCCGCCTCGGGCACGTAGCAGGTAACCGACTTTCCGTCGCACACCGCCGCCACCTGAAGCTTGGTTTCCAGCCTTCCGTACATACCCCACACGCACGCCCCCGCGAGCAATATCACGATTGCCGCAAGTATCATCCAAACACCGGGATTAGCTACACGAATATAGTCCGACAGCTTATCCGGCGAGGATATCTTATCGATACTCTTTTTTCTGAATAATTCACTCTGCATCTTCTTCGTTCCCCTTGTTTTAATTAATCGCCTTTCGTATGGTCAAAATATTCTTACCTCCGCAGCGTTCATAACGAATATCGTCCATACTCTTTTTTACCATATAAATTCCAAGACCGCCTATATCACGCTCGTCGGCAGTCTGCGTCACGTCGGGGTCGGGCTTTTGGAGCGGGTCGAAGGGTACTCCGTTATCCATGAAGGTAATCGTAACTGACGTCGGATTGTCCGCGACCTCTATACACACGCTTACCTTTCCCGTGTCAGGCATATACGCGTAATGCGCAATGTTGCTGACAATCTCGTCAATAGCAACGTCGAATTGCATTTGTATTTTAACCGGGCACCCAATCTCCTCAAGTCTCTCATCGGCAAAGGCGATTATCTGCTGAATATTATCTATAGTTGCGTCAAGGATTAATTCTTTCATACCGTTTCCCCTCCCTTATAGTGAAGGCAAAGCATAGTAATATCATCAAACTGCGGCGCACCGCCCGCAAAGGCGTCAACATCTGCTTTTACGGCTGCTAACAGCTCCTTTGGCATTTTATCTCGGTTTTTTGCAAGCGTTTTTTTCAGTCGCTCCATACCGTACAGCCGCTTTTCAACGTCTGTGGCTTCAGTAACGCCGTCGGTATATTGAAACAGACTGTCTCCGGGCGAAAGGGTAAGGCTGCCTCCGCGATAATTCATACCCTCCATACCCGCAAGCA
>CAYWQL010000043.1:1847-6551 GCA_964460755.1 uncultured Oscillospiraceae bacterium
AAAGCGCGCATAATTCCGACAATCCCACCTTAGTTAATGAGAATTGCTTGAATGCCTTTTCCTGTTTTATGGGCTCACCGCGTTTTTACGTCTCAGAGATTGTTTGACTCTTTTTCCGAGAGCAGCTTTTCAATCCATACATCACGGGCAAGCGCCGGGCTGAACAAATAGCCCTGATAATGCGTGCAGTTCGCTTCCTCCAACATTTTTGTCTGTTCGGTTGTTTCCACGTACTCGGCAATCACAGTAAACCCGAGATTTCCTGCAAGATTGGTGATTGTTTTGATGATGTCGTAGCTCCGCGGATTTGTGGTCATTTCCGTGACCAGCGAGCCGTCCAGCTTGACCTCATCAAAGTGATTTTCTTTCAGATATGTAAGTGAGGTATGCCCCATTGAAAAATCATCAATAGCCAACAGATAACCCAAGCTTTTGATTTCCTGCAGTCGGTCCAGTGTATCTTCGTTAACCTGGAGCGCGGTCTGCTCTGTTACTTCCAGGCACAGCTTATCTTCTTTAATGTCGCCATTTTTCGCCATGGTGCGCAAAAGCTGGAGATAGCTATCGGTCTGAAGCGTGAAGGAAGTAACATTCACGCTGATTTCTCCGTCAAAGCCTGTCTGTTCCCGAATGGTTTTTATATCACGAGCAGCAAGCTTTAGAATGTATTCCTCAAGCTCAACGAGCAGCTTTCCTTCTTGCGCAAGCTGAATGACCAGAGGCGGATACATAATGCCAAACAGCGGATGATTCCAGCGCAGCAGCGCTTCAGCACCAAAGCATTGATGACGATTATCGTATTGCGGCTGATAATACAGCACAAGTTTGTCCTGCGACATGGCGTATTCAAGGTCGGAAACCAATGAACGCGCCAAAGTCCCAAGCTGATTATTCACATCTATAAGTCGTATAGGATTCAGGCTTGCCTCACTGTCCGTTTTCAGCTGCACCAGTTGGTTGATTTGTTCCTTGGCTGCCGCTTCGCATCGTCTGTCATAGATTTTGATGAATGGACGATAAATCAAACATCCCAGCGCAATATTGAACAGCTGCAGCACACTGCCTGCAATCGAGCCGGTAGCCATATACCCGCTGAGCAACACTGGAGCCGTCCAGTTCACCTCCGCACAGGTATATGGAACCCAACCGAGTCTCATGGAGCAGTAGGTGGTGAGAAAGCACATCAGCGGTGTTGCAAGGAACGGAATCAGCAGCACAGAATTGAAAATAACCGGATATCCAAACACCATCAGCTCATTGATGTTGAACAGCATAGGGACTGCGGCAAGCTTGGATATACGGCGGTTGCGTTTCCTTTTGCTGAAAAACAAAACGGCAAGAAGCAGACAGATGGTAGTGCCGCAGCCGCCCATCAGCACAAAAATGTCGAAAAACTGCTTGGTAAGAATCTCTGTTGGTGCTTTGCCAGCAGCAACGAGGTTCATGTTGATGTCAATTGCCGGCGTAAATAAATTTGACATCACCGTTTCGAGCACATCACTGCCGTGAATGCCGAAAAACCAAAGCAGACTGGAAACAAGGACCATCAGGATTCCGGCAATAAAGGACCGTCCCAAAGGCAGGAACACCGCATTGACCGCATCAACAGCCAATTCAAACGCGCTGTTCTCATCGGACAGCATCAAAATCACCGAATTGGCCAGCGCGAACACACAGACCACCGCGGCGCAGGGCAGAATGAGGGAAACGGTGTAATTAAACTCCACATCCGTACCGTCCATATATCCATGCCTATTTTGCTCGACAATTGATGTAATGGCCAACACGAGCTTTGTGGCAAACAATGCGGATAGGATGGCGAGGAAAACGCCTTTTACGCCCAAAGCGTCCCAAGTCACCGTATCAATGCGGACACCGCTTAATATGGAAAAGCAAATCAGCGAGGTAAGCGGCGGCGCAAGCGAGGAACGGTTGCAGTTTGTCTGCCGGGCATAGCAGAAGCTGATTGTAATCGTCAGATAAACCGCCATCATGCCGAAGGTTGCGTTATAAATAGAATCAAAAAAAGAAAGCAGTTGACCAGATAGCGCAGCAGCAATAAACTGCTGATATTCCCTGATGGGAAAATATTGAAAAATCAGCGTAACCGAACCAATCATGAGCACCGGAATAATCATAATTAATCCGCTTTTTATCGCGTTGACAGATGGGGCCGTTTCCGTTTTCTCTAAAAACCTTCTAATATCTTTCAATTTCATTTAAACCTCTTTTTTCTTCTTATTGTTGGTTTCAATTTGATATCACTGTTTGACTTTTTTACGGTGCAGCATACCGATTAAAAGATCAATTTCTTTCTGAAACTAACCATTTCAGCTGCAAGAATTTAAAATGCTACATTAGGTAATATCATCATTATGTTATTACCTTCTTCTTTCGTGCCCGACGCCTATTACCGCTTATCCGTGTATGAGCATCATTGTAAAGATACTGAGCTTGTCAAACGGGAACTTGAATTTAATAATCTTTACAGTAGCTGCGAATTAGAAATCATCTGCGGTGCGCGGTTTCAAATAGCCGATGAAAAAGCGCCCCACGCACTCAACAAAAAGTAATTGTTTTTGCGAAAATTTCTTATAAAGGTAATATATCATAACTTTTTCGTTTTTCCAACAAATTAATGCAAAACTTTGCAATTACCGATGCATTCAAAAAACAAGCGACTATTCTGAATTTCGCTGCGCCAAACGTCAAAACACTATCCTTCCTTTTTTCGGCGCAGCATATAACAATAACAATTCTTCCAAGATTTGATGAAAGGGGACAATTAAAATAGGTCAATATATTATTCTGCTAATATTCTGACCGCTTCAAAAACCTGCGCGGCAATTTAATTCTAAAGGCGTTGCAACTGCGCATCACAGACAGCGAGTTTGCTCGGTTGCCTGAACACTTTCGATTCCGATTATTTCTGCTTAGCTTTTGCGTTCTTTTCGCTGTCCTTTACTTTTCAGCAATGAATTATTATAATAAACCAGTATTGTTTCGTTTTGCAGCGGTCTTTCTCATTATGACGATAAAGTAAAGCGCAAAACTCAAAGTCCGCGACGTTTCTTTGTCAGTGAAAGCTTTCGGCGTTTTTCCATTTTGCTGTGATAGCTTATAACGTCTTCTGAAGGTCACGTTATAAGCGGCGACCCTTGAAGCTTTTGCGAACAGCAAAGACATCTGCTGTTGCCCTATCCGTGAGCCTTGCGATGGCTTAGTATGCGACTGACGCTTTCAAATATTGCTATTATTATGATTTTATTCGGGAGGTTCCAATGAACGCAAAAAAGAGTCCGTACATCAAGTGGTTCTTTTTCATTGTGCTGGCAGGCGTATTTTTTTTCACCTTATCTTATTCCGACATAGTTAGCACGTTGCATCGAGGAATGGATTTTTTTGACTCTTTGTTATCCGGAAATGGGTTTAACAATTACACTTACGAGACAAGCCACTATATACCTATACATATTCTGTTTGGTGTTTGGTGCTTGCCTATGCTTCTTCTTTGCAAGCTTGGAGTTCTTTGCGCAGATTCGGTTTTCGTCTACCTTTGGGCTAAAGCGCTGCTGATAGTTGCGCTTCTTACCCTTATATATTCATTTCGCAAGCTGCTGGATATCGTTGAGTGCGACGATAAAGATTTCTGGACTTTTGCGCTTTGTACCTCTTCCCTGCTTTTTCTACCGACTTTTTCAATGGGCATGTACGACATACTGGAGATATCTATCGGTCTTTATGCGGTCACAAAAGCCGCGAAAGAAGACGCGCTGTCGTGGATGACCCTCGTTATCCTGTCTGTTGCTGTATCATTCAAATTCCTGTTCATTTTTGCAGCGATTGTAATTGTATTGATAAAAGAAAAACGAATCCTATACCTTATCCGTAATATGCTGGTCGTTATGAGCTTCTCCGCATTTTTCTTTCTGATTTTTACCGTCGGAAAGGTTGGTACGCTGGACGGGGGCGGCTTGGTCAACAATTATTACTGTTATATCGCAGACAAGGTTTTCCCCGCAATGTACGATATGCCCTTGTTCTTCATTATCTTTTTCATTACCTGCTTTTCAGCCTACTTCAGCAAGCCGGGAAAAGGAAAAGAGTTTGTTAAAAGCGTATGTTGGCATTGTGCACTCGCATATGTTGGATTTAGTTTGTTCTTATCTTCCGCCCACCCCCAATGGTTTTTGCTTTTAGTCCCGTTTTTGCTTATTTTTTTGGCCGAAAACAAGCTTTCCGCTACGGAAAACATTTTGTTGTTGCTTTTATTTGAACTAACAATAACTATTGTTCTCGCATATAAGTTCGACTGGGTATATCTGACGAACAACAACTTTTCCTATCTCTTGCTCAAGGATATACAGCCGCTTCACTTGGGCGGACATGAGTTCGCCGACTTTCGAACCTTGGTGTCCAGATTAGGGTTGGATTGGTCAATAAATGTACTGACCGCATTTTCATTTTCAACTGCAATTTTTATTTTCGCGCGTAATAATCCCTGGAAGCCTGCCGCTCCGCTTGGAGACGGGCGCAGCTTGCCTGCCCTCAAACGTTGGGCAAACGTGGGAAAATTGGTAGCCTATGCGGGGTACTTCGCTCTGGATGTCGCGATTGCCATAGTGTTCTGATTCGGGTTTTCTCGTGAATTTTAAAACGCACAAAAATCGAATGTCCTTGAGTTCATCACTGTTGATTGGATAT
>CAYWQL010000044.1:0-5931 GCA_964460755.1 uncultured Oscillospiraceae bacterium
ATTTTGCCCTTATAGGGCTTGTGCAAACCACGCCTTTTAGGCGTGGTTATGATTACATAAGCGGCGAAAAAATTTTAAGAATGATGCGAAGAAGCTTTTTAAATATGTTCACATTTTCGAGCTTTTCGACCGTCATCTTTTCACTCACCGCAAGCGAGTCGAAAAAGTCGTCGTAAACCTCTTTTACGACGTTGTCCTTATACATCCAAGTCGCACATTCAAAATGAAGATATAGGCTTCGGAAATCGAAATTAATGCTTCCGACAACGGCGACGTCGTTGTCGCTCACCACCGATTTTGCGTGTATAAAGCCGGGGGAATACTTGTATATCTCTATGCCTGCCTTCATAAGCTCGACGCTGTAAGATTCGCTTACTACGTAGGCATACCAATGGTCGGGCTTTTCGGGAATAATGATTTTAACGTCAACGCCGCGTTTTGACGCGTTTTCGAGAGCGCGAAGCATAATGTCGTCGATAATTAAATAAGGCGTCGTGATATAAAGATAATCGGTGGCGTTGTTAATGATGTCCAAATAGACAAATTCACCGACGTTTTCCTCGTCGATTGGGTGGTCGCAGTAGGGAATAATATAACCGTTGCGTTCGCTCGGCTTAACCTTAAAGGGCTTGGGCTTATAGCTTGAATAGTCAATGCTTTCGGCCGCTTTTTTGCCGATAAACTGCCACATCTGAAGGAACATTACGGTAAAGTTAAACGCCGCGTCGCCCTTTAGCATAACAGCGGTGTCCTTCCAGTAGCCGAAGCGGTCAAGGCGGTTGACGTACTCGTCGGCAAGGTTTATTCCTCCGTTAAAGGCAACCTTTCCGTCGATTGCGATAATTTTTCTGTGGTCGCGGTTGTTTTGCGAAACGGTAAGAACGGGAACGAACGGATTAAAGACCTTGCATTTTATGCCGTAGCTTTCAAGCTTTCGATTGTATCGCCGCGGAAGGGTTGATATGCTCCCGATTGCGTCGTAAATAACCCTTACGTCAACACCGTCGGCTACCTTTCGCTTGAGTATTTCAAGCACGCTGTTCCAAAACTCGCCCTCACGGATTATAAAAAACTCGATAAATATATATTTTTCTGCCTTTTCAAGCTCATTTAGCAATACGTCCCACATCGCCTCACCCGACGGGAAATAGGCAGCGTCAGTATTTTTTACAACGCTGAAATTCGCATAGTCATTCATATATGTTGCCGACGAGGCAAAATGCTCGCTGTCATTTTTCAAGGCCTTCATAACTTTTTCGTCTTGCATAAGACAGGGCTTGCTGTCGTGGGTTATGGCATTTAGCTTTGCAATGCTTTTCTTCCTTGGACGTTGAAGCTTAAGTATGCCGTAAAACAGACCTCCTATGACGGGGAACATCATAATTGGCACGACCCACGCGAGCTTATAGCTCGGGCCCGCGTTGCTGTTTATAATATAAACGACCACTATCGCACTCAAAAAATACAAAATAATCCTTATGGGCGACGAATATATGCTCGACATTAAGTATGCGAAAAGTCCGATTTGAAGGACGAGCAGAACGCATACAATGACAAGCTGGCTGAACATACCTTTAATTATTTTTCCTATAAATTTTCCGAACAAAGCTAATCTACTCCGATATTTATTAATCTAGATAATATTATATCACAATTCGACTCTCAATGGAAAAAGTATGATATAATGATTAAAATTCACGAACGGAAGAGAAAAATGACAACCGAAAAAGATGATTTACCGATAAAACGCTGTTTGGAGCTCAGCAAGAGAGCATATAACAGGGGAAGCTATACTTTTTCGGAATTTCTTACCCTTGATAATCAAAACGAGCTTTTTTGCGCACAAAAAAGCCTTTTTGAAACACCGTATTCTCTTTTTGGAGGATATAACGGCGCCGAACGAAGAATAGCCGCTTTTGGAAGCAAGGAGATTTGCAAATACGAGGCGGTTTTTCCGATTTCACTTATAGAAATCAAGCCAAAGGCAATAAAATTCGCAGACGAGCTTACACATCGTGATTTTCTGGGCGCGTTGATGTCGCTTGGAATGCGGCGTGAGGTTTTGGGGGATATCGTCGTTTCAGGCAAGACAGGGTATGTTTATTGCTTGGATTCCTCGGCAGATTACATTATAGAAAATCTGACCTCGGTTAAGCGTACCAGTGTCGTCTGCTCACGCGCCGAAGAAATCCCCGATTTTGCTACCGAGCTTCCGGACGAGACGACGGTTTTCGTTGCGTCCGAAAGACTTGACGGCGTTATTTCGGCGGTATACAAGCTTTCTCGGAGCGAAACGCAGGGGCTAATCGAAAAGAAAACCGTATTCGTAAATTCACGTCTTACTGAAAAATCCACCTTAATTCTTGAGGAAAAGGATATCGTGTCGGTGCGCGGATATGGGCGGTTTATATACGAAGGCATAAGCCGAAGCACAAAAAAGGGAAGGCTTTGCGCAGAGGTGAGAATATATTAAAAAGAGGCTTCATCTAAAAGATGAAGCCTCTTTATTGGTTTAGCCGTGAAGCCCGTTCGATTGAAGCTCCATATTTTCAACAACGATGTCATGAATTTCACCCAACGAAGCGCAGTATTCAAGAACCTCCCAAGGAGTGTTCGTGTGAAAATGAATTTTGATAAGCTCCTCGTCACCAACGGCGAGAAGGCAGTCGCCCTTGAAGTTTTGACGAAAATAATCGTTTATATCGTCTTCGTTAAGATTTGTACCCTCAATCAAAAGCTGTGTGTCAAATTTAAATTCAATCATAATTTACATCCTTTTATTATTTAAAACTAACATTCCTGAATTATTATACATAACGGGACAGAGAATTTCAACATGTTCCATATAGTAATCCTCATACTTTCCGATTTGTCTAACTTATGAAAGTAAGGCGCTTTGACGAAGTCTCCCTTTAAGCTATTCCCATTCGAGAATTCTTCCGTCGCCGTAGGGGTTTGAATACTCATCTCCGACAGTACCGCTAAGTGTATCGGTTATATAATTTATCAAGGCGAGATTGTCAATTATAAAGGCTTTTTGCAATACCGTACATCCGCTGAACATACTGTATCCGTCGCCGCTGTTAATCAAAGTATATTCCGTGCCGGTCAATGTATAGGTTTTTGAAGGGTCAAGCGGTTCGTTGGCTATTTTCACATTTCCAACCCTGTACTCTCCGTCCACGGATAAAAACATACCGTCGTCGTTCAGCAAAACACAGGAGGGCTTTGTCGTGTCTATCTCATAAGACAAGCCCGAAACCTGCAAAAAGCCGCCGTTCTCCTCGGGCCACGCCCTGGCGCCCATTTCAAGTGCGTCGAGAATCTGCTGTCCCGTTGCTTCAATGGTGCAAAGATAGTTGCCGAATGGGTTAACGTTTATTATATCTCCGTAGGTTATCTTGCCCGCTTCTATATTTGCACGTACACCGCCGCCGTTAATCACAGCTATTTCAGCGCCGGAAGATGAACGATAGGCGTCCGCACAAAGGTCGCCAAGATTGGTTTCGGCGTTTCTGACTATTCTTTGTGTCGTCGCAGGGTCATAAATAACAAGGGGGTACTGTGTACTCGCCACGGGGGTGTCCAAAGCCTTATCTATCTTCGCCAGCGCATTGTCTACCTTTGTTAAAACGACGACATCCTTTTTAATGTAGTCGCTTATAAGTCGCGTGGTTAGCGCACCCTGAGTCGTAATCCTTAGCTCGCCTATGGAAGTAAGCTCCGTGCCTATGGAAGAAAGCAGGGTATAATTGCCGTCTTTATTTAATACTTTTTCACTTTCGAGCACACTGTGCGAATGGCCGTCAAGCACTGCGTCAATTCCGCTGGTATTTTCTATAACTTCATATGAGGTGTATGGTGACGAGCCGTAGTCTATTCCGAGATGCGCAAGTAAAATCACATAATCAGCATTGCCCTTTGTTCTCGCCTCGTCAACCGCATTTTGCACCGCATCATACAGTCTTTGACCGTTTTCGCCCTGAGCAAAATCATATATCAGTTCACCGTTATCATCTTGAAAAAAGATAGGCGTAGAGGTCGTATAGGTATCCGGAGTAATAACGCCCACAACTGCGACACGTCGGTTAGCAAGCTCAAGCACTGTATACGGTGCGAGTATGCTCTTGCCGCTTTGCAAGTCAGTCAGGTTCACCGCAAGATACGGAAAATCCGCCTGACCTGTAAGCTCTATAAATCTGTCAACTCCGTAATCAAATTCATGGTTTCCGGGTATTGCCGCGTCGTATCCGACGGCATTCATAAGTCCGATTATATCTTCGCCCTTCGAAACCGTTCCTACCGGCGCTCCTTGTATGGCATCGCCCACGTCAACAAGAGCAACCGCGGCGTCCTTTTTGGCCTCGTTCCTGTATGCGGCAAGCCCCGCGTAACCGATTGACCCGTCTACTGCACAGTGCACATCGTTCGTAAAGAGTATAACAATATCTTGCGTCTGCTCTGTCCGCGCACAACCGGAAAGCAAAAGGCAGACGCAAAGTGCGAAAGCAAAAAGCCGTTTCATTTTATACCTTCTTCTCTTTTTTTATATTATATCACAAACATTACGTTTTTCGACAGCTATTAAAGCACTCAGACTGACCGTGTGGCGTAATTTTTTTACTAGACATACGCTTGGTACTGTGTTTAACCCTTTTTACCCTCATTACATCAGTAAAATATAGCGCTTCAATGAAAAAACAAAAAAAGCCGTCATGTTTATCCTAACAGCTTTATTATCAGACATAAAACAAAAATCCGAACCCATGTCCTATTAGAACGGGGTTCGGATTTGCTGCGCTTGGCAAAGGCTGATAATTTTAATACAGGGTGCAAATTATAAGAGGAAAAGTTCTGCGAGGGTATATATCGTTCTGCGCAGGTTGTAGACGTTCTGCGGTGGTATGAACAATACCCAAAGTTTCTTGTTAAACAGAGGGATTATGCTCATTTTACACGCAAAATAAAATCTATTACTACTTTATTAAATTCACTTGGTACATCCATATTCACAAGATGGCCAGCATTTTTGAAAACCATTACTTGGCTGTTAGGCTCTGTGGCATGCCACATCTCGACTGCTTTTAATTCCATTGGAATATCTTTATCTCCACAACCAATAAGAATAGGATAACCTCTTTTAGTAGTACATTTATTTACAATTCCGTTAAGTCCTGCAAGATACATAAATGACTTTTTAGGAAATCTAATATTCATTTGGTAAAAATCTTCTTGCGCCTGTGTTGTGTACGCTGAAATTAGCTTATTACTTTGAGCAAACCATTTTATTGAAAAAATAGCCTTAAGCATCATAAAGCCTTGCGCTTTTCTGTTTTCTTTTTGCATTGATGCATCAAAGTTGTTTATGTCATAACCGCCAAAGCAAGCCATAGATGCCACCATTTCAGGATATTTGTTTGCAAAATCCTGAACAAGCACCGCTCCTATTGATACACCGACAAGATGAACTTTTGATATGTTTTCTTCATGCAGAATATCATTGATATATTGTGATGTTTTTTCAATTCCATCACCCTTTTGCGTTTTAGTAGAATTTCCGTGCCCAATTAAATCAACCGTAATAATAGTAAATTTTTGAGAAAAATCTTCTATTTGCTTTGCATACTGTGTATGGTCTGCGAAAGCGGAATGAATAAATAAAACGGTTTCTTCGTGTTTATTTTCGGAAATATAATACATCATAGGGGTTGACTCTATTTTTTTGCCAATCATATTGCTGATACTCCTCACATTATATAAATAACCTTCGCTTGCGTCTTGATTCAAATCATATAACAAGAACGCTGATCTCTCAACTCATCGTATCAAAATCAGCGTCCTTATATGGCGGAGAAGGAGGGATTCGAACCCTCGAACACATTTCTGCGTTACACGATTTCCAATCGTGCGCCCTCGACCAAGCTAGGCGAC
>CAYWQL010000045.1:0-5912 GCA_964460755.1 uncultured Oscillospiraceae bacterium
GTAGAACACCAGCCTTCCAAGCTGGATACGTGGGTTCGATTCCCATCACCCGCTCCATTTATGCTCCTTAATAAGGGCGGCATGCGCCTGTAGCTCAGGTGGATAGAGCAACTGCCTTCTAAGCAGTGGGCCAGGGGTTCGAGTCCCTTCAGGCGCACCATTTTTTATAAGATAACAAAAGTCTTCTGTTTTTGAACAGAGGGCTTTTATTTTTCGGTTTGACTTTAGCGTTAATATTTGCCGTTTTTTCAAGAGAACATTTTTGCATTTTCTATTTTAAATAAGAGCTGTTATTAATGGCGTAATTTTGCCGTGCACGGTTTATTTGAGTTATATTTACCAAAAAGAGAAGCACCCGTCGGGTGCTTCTCTTTTTGGCTGGGCTGGCTGGATTTGAACCAGCGAGATGACGGAGTCAAAGTCCGTTGCCTTACCGCTTGGCTACAGCCCATTATATAGATAAAGCGAACTCATACGAATTCGCTCTCGTTTTTTAAAACTGGGGTGGATAATGGGACTCGAACCCACGACTTCCAGGGCCACAACCTGGCACTCTAACCAACTGAGCTATATCCACCACAACTGTGCGGGAAAAGACTTTTCATTTTTTGCCGCTTAAATAATATATCATATAAAACCATTAAGGTCAATAAAAAATAAAAGCTTTTTCGGTCGAAATCAACAACAAAGCGGGTTTGTCGACTTTTCACCTTGTTTGTGATAAAATCATCTAATTATAATAAGAACGACCGAAAGGAAAGGACGAAAATGATAATCAGGAATGAGGAAATCGACGGTGGAAGCGGGTTTGACTGGGGAAGAACCTCAGAAGACTATGCGAAATATCGAGACGTTTATCCTGAACAGTTTTATAAAACCCTGCTTGACATGGGGCTCTGTATAAAAGGTCAGCGCGTTCTTGACCTCGGAACGGGAACTGGCGTGCTTCCGCGGAATATGTATAAATACGGCGCATCCTTCGTCGGGACCGATATTTCTGAAAGTCAGATTGAAATGGCAAAAAGTCTTTCCGAAGCGGCGGAAATGAATATAGAATATCAGGTCGCTTCTGCGGAAGCGGTGGATTATCCAGACGATTCCTTCGATGTCGTTACTGCGTGCACCTGCTTTTTCTATTTTAACCACGAGGTCGCCGTTCCGCGGCTTGCACGGCTTTTGAGGGTCGGCGGCAAGCTTGTAATTATGTATATGGCGTGGCTTCCGTACGAGGACGACATAGCGCGGCAAAGCGAGGAGCTTATTTTAAAGTACAATCCGAAATGGACGGGCGCGGGGGAGACAAGGCATCCGACGGGAATTCCGCAAATAGTCAACGAATACTTCAACCTCATAAAAAACGAGACCTACGAGCTTGATGTGCCGTTCACGCGGGAAAGCTGGAACGGGCGAATGAAGGCTTGCCGAGCCATAGGCGCAACCCTTTCCGCTGACAAAATAGCGGCATTCGAAAAGGAACACAAAAAGCTACTTGCTGTAACCGCTCCGGAGAGCTTCACCGTAAAGCATTACGTCGCCTACGCGGTGCTTGAGGTTAAAAAATAACGAGTTTAGACCGTTATCGTCAAAAAAGTCTCCAATAATTTATTGATTTTAAAAAAATATTTGTATAAATAGTGCAAAAAATCAGATTGTGTGATAAAATGGACTTACAGATATGGAGGTGATTCCAATGGGAAGGTTTATTATCACGACGGCGAAGAACGGAAGCTTTCACTTTTCTTTAAAAGCGGGCAACGGTGAGATAATCGCGACAAGCGAAACATATTCGTCAATGGACGGCTGCAAGAACGGAATAGAAAGTGTTAGGAAAAATTGCAGAGCGAGCGTCGAGGACCAAACCGTTGAAGGCTTTAAGGAGCTAAAACACCCGAAGTACGAGATGTATAAGGATAAAAAGGGCGAGTTTCGGTTCAGACTAAAGGCGGCGAATGGCGAGACCATTCTCGCAAGCGAGGGTTATACCGTTAAGGCAAGCTGTAAAAACGGAATTGCTTCGGTTGAAGCCAATGCGCCGAAAGCGGAAACCGTCGTAACAAAATAATAAGATAAAAAAGTGCCTCCTATCGCGAATGCGCGATGGGAGGCTTTGTTTTATTTCTTTTTAAGCATTACGTTTTTTATGTAGTCGAAGGTTTTTTTCTCCCCCTCGTCCTTAAGCATAAAAAGCATCTTTTCAAGCAAGGCACGGGTGTTGTCGTGAAGGACGAGGTTGTTTTTTGAGCGGTCGTAGTAGAGCCAGGGACTTGCGTCGGTGTAGTCTTTTTTTTGATAGGTTTTGCTCGCCGCTACGCGGTCACAGAACATTTCGGCGACGTATTTAGCGGGCATTTCCATTCCGCACAGATTGTGCTCGCCAGAGGGAGAATAGTCAATCCAATATTCAAAATGGTGCTTGTTGCGCCCCTTGTGGTGAAGCCACGCGGCGCTGTAGCCTTTGTCGCGACGCTCGTTTTCGTTCGGGCTGTGGGTGCCGCCGTCATAATATTTCGCCCCGACGAGGAATTCAACAGGGCTGTATTTTGACAGGTCGTGGGTTAAGCCCTGCCGGTAAAGACCGATTTTAAAGCAGTTTTTTCTGACCTCGCGCTTGTGGTAATTAATTGTTTTCAGGTGTTCGAGCCATTTCAACAGAATGGTGTCCTTTCGTATAAAAGCGGGAAATATGGTTTATTTCGAAGTGATTTTGTTTAAAAGATAGATGACGAGAACGATTATCGCCGTTACGATAAAAATACCGAGCATTCCTTTTCCCATAATGGGAAGAGAGGTCACAAAAGCCTCGGGACTAAATTGAAAAGTCATAATTATACTCCCCTCGAAATCAGATTAAGAATAAGACCGCCCGCGATAACCGATGCAATTTGTCCGGATACGTTTACGCCGACAGTGTGCATTAAAAGGAAGTTTTGGGGGTCTTCCTCCAGACCCATTTTATGAACCACGCGCGCCGACATCGGAAACGCCGAAATACCGGCCGCGCCAATCATAGGATTGATTTTGTTTTTGGAAAACAGGTTAATCAGCTTCGCGAATAATACGCCGCCGACCGTGTCGAACACAAAGGCAAAAAGGCCAAGAAGAAGAATAATTATCGTGTCCCACTGAATGAAGTTTTCCCAACGCATACCCGAAGCAATGGTGATACCAAGCAAAATCGTAACGAGGTTGGCAAGCTCCTTTTGGGCGCTTTCGGAAAGCGAACCGAGTACCCCGCACTCACGAATAAGGTTTCCGAACATAAGAAAGCCGATGAGCGCGACAGATTTCGGTGAAACGATGCCGACAATTACGGTAAGGATAATGGGGAAAAGAATGCGTGTTGTTTTAGAAACCTTCTTTTCCTCATAGGGCATACGGATTTTACGCTCCTCCTTCGTCGTTATAAGCTTTATAACGGGAGGCTGAACTATCGGCACGAGCGCCATATAAGAATATGCCGCAACGACAATAGCTCCGAGATATTTGGAATTGAAATAGGTTGCGACAAATATGGAGGTCGGACCGTCTGCCGCGCCGATAATGGCGATGGACGCCGCGTCGCGAAGCTCAAAGCCGCAAAGCGACGCAAGACTAAGCGTAAAGAAAATACCAAACTGTGCCGCCGCGCCGAAGAGCATAAGCTTCGGGTTGGAAAGAAGGGGTCCGAAATCAATCATCGCGCCAATTCCGATAAACAGCAGAAGCGGGAAAAGCTCGTTGGCGATACCGGCTTTAAAAAGGACGTCGATAACGCCAACCTCCTCCAAGCCGTCGGCTATCTGGGTTATAGCGCCCGACATAGGAAGGTTTACGAGAATGGCGCCGAAGCCGATAGGCAGGAGCAGCGCCGGCTCCATATTCTTTTTAATAGCAAGATAAATAAGGGTTCCGCCGATTGCCCACATTACAAGCATCTGCCAGGTGATGTTGAGGGTATTTCCGAAAATATCGTTTAGAAAAGACAAGATTATACCTCCTAATTCTATAAGTCAATAAATACTATAATATCAGAAAATTGAAAAAAGTCTATTATTTTGTCTTTTTTTTATAGAAACTTTACGCTATAATAAAAATGTTCTGCATTTGCACTTCACAAAAGGAGAAACGAATGAATGTTTTTTCGCTTATCACCCTGTGCGGAGGTCTTGCCTTTTTCCTGTACGGTATGCACGTTATGTCGAACGGACTTGAAAAAATGGCGGGCGGTCGTCTTGAGCAGGTTCTAAAGAAGATGACCTCAAACCCCATTAAGGGCTTTTTCCTTGGCGCGGGGATAACGATTGCAATACAGTCGTCGTCGGCAATGACGGTTATGCTCGTCGGTCTTGTTAACTCAGGGATAATGGAACTCGGTCAGTCGGTCGGCGTCATAATGGGCTCAAACGTCGGAACAACGCTGACGGCGTGGGTTCTTAGCCTTGCGGGAATAGAAAGCGACAACTTCTTTTTAAAGCTTCTTAATCCAAGCTCCTTTGCTCCGATTTTCGCTTTCATCGGCATTATTCTCGTTATGGTAACGAAGAGCAACAAAAAGAAGGATATGGGAACGGTTTTCCTCGGCTTTGCGGTGCTTATGTACGGTATGAGCCTTATGTCGGGCGCGGTCAGTCCGCTGGCGGATATGCCAGAATTCGCGCAGATATTAACAGTGTTTAAAAATCCGTTTTTAGGAGTGCTCGTCGGCGCGGCGTTTACGGGAATTATACAAAGCTCGGCGGCGTCGGTCGGCATTATGCAGGCGCTTTCTATGACGGGCGGGATTACCTATGGTATGGCGCTCCCGATAATTATGGGACAAAATATCGGGACCTGCGTGACAGCGCTTCTTTCGAGTATCGGCACGAACAAAAACGCCAAGCGCGTGGCGGCGATACACGTTTATTTCAACGTAATCGGAACGACGGCAGGCTTGATTATTTTATACATTGTAAGAGCGACTCCCGCGGGCGCGCTTTTTCTCAACAACCCCGTAGGTCCGGCCGGTGTTGCCCTTCTTCACAGCGTGTTCAATGTCTTTTCGACAGCTATACTTCTTCCGTTCGGAAAATTCCTCGAAAAGCTTGCCCGTCTTACTATCAGAGATAAGGACGGCGCGAACGATTATGAATTTCTTGACGAGCGTCTTTTGAAAACGCCGTTTACCGCCATTTCAAAGTGCGAAAGCTCGGCGGTCGAGATGTCAAAGCTGGCGCACAACACACTTACGCTTGCGCTTAACACACTCGACGATTATAACGACCTTTCGAAAATTATTATTGAGGAAAACGAGGACACAATAGATATTTACGAGGATAAGCTCGGAAGCTATCTTGTAAAGCTCAGCGCAAAGGATTTGACTGATATTGAAAGCAAGCGTATAGCTATGCTTCTTCATTCGCTGGGCGATTTCGAGCGAATAGGCGACCATGCCGTTAACATTCTCGACGCTTCAAAGGAGCTTCTCGATAAAAAGATTGAGCTTTCCGCGGAGGCGATGAAGGACTTTCAGGTTATGGCTGACGCCGTAACCGAGATATCGTTTATGACGGTACGGGCGTTTGAAAACAAAGACCTTATTTTAGCCAAAAACGTCGAACCTATGGAACAGGTTATCGACGACTTGAAAGAGCAGATTCTCGATAGGCATATTGCCCGCCTTCAGCAGGGAAAATGCACCATTGAGCTTGGCTTTGTGCTTTCCGACCTTGTGACAAATCTTGAGCGTGTTTCTGACCATTGCTCGAATATCGCGGGCCGCGTCGTCAAGTTTACGACCGAGAACTTTGAGCTTCACGACTATGTCCACGACCTAAAGAAAAAGGATTCTGAGTTGTTCAACGAGAAGTATGCCGAATACAGCGAGAAATATTCGTTGGATAAAAATCATAACCACGCCTAAAAGGCGTGGTTTGCACAAGCCCTATAAGGGCAAA
>CAYWQL010000046.1:0-5588 GCA_964460755.1 uncultured Oscillospiraceae bacterium
CCCTTTCCCGAGCTCGGCGTTATTGGCGTCGCGGTTTCGACGGTTGCGGCCCGCGCTATCGGAACGATTTTGCTCATTATCGTTTTTCGCAAAAAAATAGGAAGGATAGAATTCAAGCTCCTAAAGCCCTTCCCGAAGGAACAGCTCAAAAAGCTTCTTCGCATAGGAGTTCCCTCGACGGGCGAAAACTTTTCCTACGACGCGGCGCAGCTTGTTATTATGGGCTTTATAAACGCTATGGGACTCGTTGCGGTTAATTCAAAGATATACGTTTATCTCGTCGTTCAGGCGGCGTATTTGTTCACAAGCTCGCTTTCGGAGGCTATGCAGGTCACCGAAGGATATTTGCTCGGCGCCAAGCGACACGACGAGGCGAACAAACGGGTTATGAGGTCTCTTGCGCTCGGTATAGTTGTCTCGGCTGTGCTTACAACCCTTATTTGGGTTTTCAGCGACCAGATAATCGGACTTTTCCTTTCGGGAACAGACCCTAATATTATTGAGCTTAGGGCGGAGATTCTTTCCCTTTGCAAAACGATTTTGATGATTGATATTATCCTTGAATCAGGACGAGCCATCAACTTTATTATGGTTCGCGCCCTTCAAACGGCAGGCGATATCAAGTTCCCGGTTATTATGTGTATTATCTTTTCGTGGTTCTTCTCGGTCGGCTGCGGCTACATCCTGGGCGTGGCGCTCGGTTATGGCCTTGCGGGAATATGGATTGGAATGATGCTCGACGAGTGCTTGAGAGGCGTTGTGCTGTCCATACGCTGGAAACGCGGGGGATGGCGCAAAATCGACCTTGTAAGTGAAAAAGAGTTCGAAGCGATACAAGCGGAATAAAGTATTTTTATTGGAGGCAGATATGAAGCGCTCTGAAATCAATAAGGCAATACGCGAAATGGAGGCTCTTGCTAAGGCTCACGGCTTCTCGCTTCCCCCATTTTGCGGTTTTTCCGCGGCGGACTGGGCGAGCAAGGGCGCGGAGTATGACGAGATACGAGACAATATGCTCGGTTGGGATGTGACCGATTACGGCGAGGGGAACTTCGACAAAATCGGTTTCGCACTAATAACACTTCGCAACGGAAACCTTAAAATGCCCGACAAATACACAAAAACCTACGCTGAAAAGCTGCTTATGCTAAAACCGGGGCAGTATTCTCCTATGCACTTTCATTGGAGCAAGATGGAGGACATCATCAACCGCGGCGGAGGAAATCTTTTAATTAAGGTATATAATTCGACCCAAAGCGAGGAGCTTGATTCGACCGACGTAAGAATATGTTCTGATGGACGGGAATATTACGTCAAGGCGGGCTCTCAGGTGCGCCTTACGCCCGGCGAGAGCATCAGCATTTACAGGGGTATGTATCACGATTTTGAGGTCGAACAGGGAACAGGCGCAGTTCTTATAGGCGAGGTGTCAATGTGCAACGACGACAACACGGACAACCGCTTTTACAGGTCGCTCGGTCGCTTTCCGAAAATAGACGAGGACGAAGAGCCGTATCGACTTCTTTGCAACGAATACCCGAAAGCAAAATAAAAAAGCCCCCGTTCCTTTTTTAAGAACGGGGGGTTTGTTTTTTGTGTTTTTAGTCCTTGTATTCAACCGCTGTATCGAAAAGCTTTTCGACGTCTTCGGTGGACTTGTCAAGAAGCGAAACAATTATAATTGCAAGCACGCCAACAATAAATCCGGGAACAATTTCGTAAAGCCCAGTTGAGGACAGAAAGATAAGCCATAGCGCGTCGGAAACGCCGCCCGCGACAATACCGGCGACCGCACCCTTGAAGGTCATTCTTTTCCAGAACAGGCTAAAGATTACCACGGGGCCGAACGCCGCGCCGAAGAGTCCCCACGCGTTGGAAACAAGGTCCATTATGCTTCCCGAGTTTGGATTTGCGGCGATAATGACAGCCACGATTGAAATGACGAAAACAACAATTCTTCCGACCCAAAGCATTTCCTTATTTGACGCTTTCTTACGGATAAGGGGCTTGTAAACGTCGCTCGCGAAGGCGGAAGCCGAGGCGAGAAGCTGGGAATCCGCGGTCGACATAGCCGCGGCGAGAATGGCTGAAAGGAGTATTCCCGAAACTACGCTCGGAAAAAGACGCCTAACCATGGTGATGAAGACGAGACTTGAGTCAAGGTTGGCAACGTCGGCAAGATAGACCTTTCCGACAAGTCCGACGGCGACGGCGAAGATAAGAATGAGGGTCGTCCAAATTGAACCGATTACCTTAGACTTTTTGACCTCTTTTGGCGACTTAATCGCCATAAAACGAATAATTATATGGGGCATACCGAAGTAGCCAAGTCCCCAGCCAAAGCCCGAAAGGATACCCGAAATGCTTTGCCAATCGAGCTTACCGCTCGAAAGCAAGCTCCAATAGCCGCTTCCGAAGGTGACCGTTTCGAAGGCGGAGGCGTCGGTTGCGAATAGGGCGATAATCGGGGCGACCATAAGTGCCATAAGCATAAGAATGCCCTGAAAAAAGTCCGTCCAGCAAACGGCGGAAAAGCCGCCGAGAAAGGTGTAGGCGATGATAATCGCCGCCGCTATGTACATTGCGACAGACGCGTCGATGCCCGTTACGGTGTTAAAAAGTGTGCCGCAAGCCTTAATGCTTGCCGCGGCATAAATGGTGTATACAGCAAGAAAAATCACCGCGCATATAACCTGAAGCACCTTGCTTGAGCTTAAAAAACGGTTGGTGAGGTATTGCGGAAGGGTGATAGAATCCTTTGACACTATCGAGAATGTGCGAAGTCGCGGGGCGACCAAAATCCAGCTTAGTATTGTGCCGAGCGCGAGTCCTATGGCTATCCAAACCTCGCCCATGCCCGCCGCGAATACCGACGCGGGAAGACCCATTAATACCCATGAGCTCATATCAGACGCGCCTGCGCTTAGCGCCGCGACAAAGCCGTTGATGTTTCTTCCTCCGAGGAAGTAATCCTTTTCGCCGCCGTTTCGTGATTTCAAGAAAAAGTACAGCCCAATAGCCAGAACGAAAACGAAATAGACGATAAATACGATTAATTCGGTATAGTTCATTGTTTTTCCTCCTTAAGTAATACTTAAAAAATATACCATACTTTTTAGCGCGTTACAACAGTAAAGCGCAAAAAACTTAATAAATCGCCGTAAAACATTTTTTATAATTTATTTATAAAATAAGTTGCCGTAATTTGATATAATTTGTATAAACTAAGGTGTCGCGGAGGAATAAATGAAAAAGATAAACAGTAAAGAGTGGAGAATGAAGAGGACGGGGCAGACTTTCGGCAAAATGATGATAGGGCTTATGGCGCTCTTGACCCTTGTCGGATGCAGAAAAACAAAAGACTCAGATAGGAACGTGCAGCTTGAGCCGGGGGATAAATATACCTACACCACGATAAGCGAGTGGTATGATTGGGGTCCCGCCATAACGAAGGTTATTTTTTATTTGGGCGAGCCGGTCGATTCGTCAACAGTTTTTCCAGACGACTTTACGGTGTCCTCCGTGCGCGCGTTTAATTACGACGCCACCCCTGTGAGCGAATACATAAAGCCCTCCGAGGTCCAAACGGCACAGCGAAAAATTCTCGACGTCTTTGTTTCGGACGAAACAGGAAAAGAACTTTCGGACGGAAGCTACGTTACCTTTGTTCTTGAGGTCAAGGCGGGGGTAGCCGACAGCTCGCCGCTAAACTACGCAACCTATAACGGAATGTGCAGTTATGCTGATACAAGCTATATCATTGAGCTTTCGCCGGGAGCCAAGCTTAAAGGCACAGACGGAAAACGTATAACCTTTAAGCCGACGGACAAGGCGGGCTATGTCGCAAACAAGAACATTATCCCAGACGGCTTTACCTATGACGGAAGCTATGAGCAGGACGGAATAGAGCTTTTATACGCGACCTTTACGCCTGAAAACGCACCGTCGGAAAACGGCAAAACACCCTTGATAATTTGGCTTCACGGTCATGGCGAGGGCGGTCACGACGCCACGCTTGCCGTTCTTGGAAACCAGATAGTTAAAATGGGCTCGAGCGAAATACAAGCATATTTCGGCGAAACGGGCGCGTATCTTCTTATACCCCAAGCCCCGACATTTTGGATGGACTATAACGGCAAGGGCAAATACAACAATACTGTAAACGGAAGCCAAGGAAGAAGCGTTTACACCGAGCCTCTTATGGGTTTAATCGAGACCTTTGCAGCTGAGCATCCCGACGTTGATAAAAACCGCATATATATCGGAGGAATGTCGAACGGTGGGTATATGACAATGAATATGATTACAACCTACCCCGAGTATTTCGCCGCCGCATTTCCCGTTTGCGAATGCTTTTCCAACGAGTGGCTGACAGAGCAAAAGCTTAATTCTATTGTCGATATGCCCATATGGTTTACACACGCAAAGACGGATACGACCGTTCCGATTTATCGAACTGTTTTTAATAAATATGGCGGAAGCGACGTGGTGAAGGACGAAAACGGCGAAGAAATAGCGTACGACAGTTATACAAACGCCGCTTATCGGCGTCTTGTCGAAGCGGGCGCGGCCAACGTGCACTATTCGCTTTTCGACAAGGTGGTCGACACGACGGGAATGTTCTTTATTGAGGGCACCGACGAGCCGTATGAGTACAACGGTCATTTTTCGTGGATGCCCGTGCTTAACAATCAATGCGTCGATAATATCAACGGCGAGCAGGTAACGATTTTCGACTGGATATCGCGCCAAAGCAGGGGATAGAGCAAAAAATGGACAACATTGATAATGATTTAGAGGGACGCAAAACGACGAGGGGCAGCAGAACGCTTTGGTTTGTTTTTGCCGCGGGGCTGCTGTTCGCTTTTCAGCAGCTTGTCAGCTATATAAGCGGCGCTGTAGCAAACGCAATCGACTTCTCGGCGGTAGATAAGGACAACGCCTTCGTATGGATATGCGTACACCATATCGTGCAGATGTTAGTCGGTCTGCTTGCGGTGGTATGTCTTAATAAAATTTACGGGCTTCAATTTAATCTTGCCGCAAAAAAGAGCAAAGCTGGCGCAAGATATACGCTTTTTTTCTCGCTCGCTGTATTTGCCGTAACCCTTGTTTGCGACGTCGTGTTCTATGTCAAGGGCTTAATTGAGCCGTGCGCCTTTCCGCTTAACGCGACAAACGTCGTCGGCACGCTTGGGTTCCAGCTTCTTCTTTCGGGGCCGTCCGAGGAAATTGTGTTTCGCGCTTTGCCGATTACTATTCTTTTAAGTATTCTTTACGAGAACGGCAGAAGAGAAAAAACAGCGGCGGTCGTCGTTTCGGCGTTTTTGTTTTCAATAGCGCATATTAATTGGTATACCGACCCGTTTTCGCTGTCTTTTTCATGGTTACAGCTCGGCTATGCGTTTGTGTTTGCCCTTGTTTACGGTGTAACCTATATAAGAACGAAAAGCGTTATCTATCCGATGATAATGCACAGCCTAAGCAATGTGATTATGGTGGGATTGGGTTATTTATTTGCCGCGTAGAAGACGCGAGGATAAGTTGCAATGAAAAAAGAGTAACACAAAGGTGTTACTCTTTTTTTG
>CAYWQL010000047.1:0-4129 GCA_964460755.1 uncultured Oscillospiraceae bacterium
GTCGGGACGAAATCGTCCAAACTTGCAGACTTTACTATGATGGGCTGTTTCTTTCTTAACCGTATATATCCCCAATTTTCAAAATGCTCTCTGCCATCCATTGACGGTATTTTTCGACCGCAGAAGTGTATAATTTGATGTAAATGATGTAGATTCCATATTACACGGCTTAAACAGCCATTATTATAAAACAAGAGACATTGACATTTCCCCAAAGGAACGCCAATGTCTCTAAGTATTTTACTCATTTTTGAAGTAGCTGTCAAGACCTTCAAACTCTGCCCGCTTCAGTTCCTTGGTCACATCGGTATAGATGTTCAGCGTAGTCGAAATATCTTTATGTCCAAGCGCATCCTGTATCACCTTGACATTGACTCCTGCTTCGCACATTCGTGTGGTGAAAGTGTGCCTGAGTGAGTGGCAACTGAAATGCGGAAGCAATACCGTTGCGTTCTCGTCGTTCAGCAACTGCTCGTCATTGCAGTCACGAATAATACGACGGATTGCTTTATTGAGTGTCGCCTGATTCTGAGCTTGTCCAAAACGATTGATGAATATGAAATCGCTGTACCCGTCTATTGTTGCCTCGCAATGCAGGTCGTGCAGTTCCTGCTTTTCTTTTTCCATCAGAAAGGCTTCTTTAACAAAATCGAGCATAGGGACTTGTCTGTTGCTCGCCGGTGTCTTTGTTGTATTTACATTGAAATAGCAGCCCTGTTTACTTTCATCGGTTCTGTGATCGTAATAGACCAGTGTGTGATTTACATCAATAACGCCTTCCTCCAAATCTATGTCACACCACCTTAACCCGGTTACTTCGCCTACTCTTAATCCTGAACCCACCATTACGGCAAAGACAGGATACCAGTGCTGTGCGCTTGGTGTGCTTTTCAGATAGGTGAGGAACAGCTCTTGTTCAGGTCGTGTCAAGGCACGGCGTTTTTCGGTTTGAAAGACATGAGACTGTTTCAGTTCTCTGAGAACATTGTTCGTAGGGTTATTTCTGATATAATCATCGTCTACAGCCATGTCAAAGATTTGGTGCAGTACCGTGTGGATGCTGTCTATCGTAGCCGCCTTTAAGTGTCTCTCGTCGGCAAGATAGTTGTAGTATCGCTTAATGTCCGACTTTCTCAGAACGGTGACACGCTTCTCGCCGATATTCTGGCGGACAAAGGTTTCGTACATATATTTGTAGTTCTCAAAGGTGTTGTTCTTCAATCCACGCTTTAACACTTTCCAAAGGTCAAACAGATCGTTGACCGTTGTATAACGTGCTTCGGTTTTTATGCCGTCACTCTTATCCTTGGCGATTTGCTTTTCCTTTTCCCGCAAATCGTCGAGATTCCGGGAATACACATAACGCCTTTTCTTGTTTTCATCCATCCAAGTGAATTGATAGCTTCCGTCGGTTCTCTGTAATTCTCCGGTACGCAGAACGACCCTTGTTTTATCCTTCCTTTTTTCTTTAGCCATGACTTGTGCCTCCTAAATGTGTTTTTGATTTTTGATGAACTCATCAAATTTTGTGCGGTTCACGAAGATTTGATTCCCCAACGGGACGACAAACGGGCATTTCTTCTTGCCGGTTATCTGTCGCAGTTTGTTGCGTCCTATTCCTGAATACGCAGCAGCTTCCTCAATGGAAAGGCAATCCTTTTCCCATATTGGCTTGTCCTTTCTTTGCTGCTTCAACTTTTGAATATACCTGTCCAGTTCTTCCTCCATACGGCTACCTCCTAAATTGAGTATGCTTTTGCGATGTACTCGTCAAATTTCACTCTTTTTATCATTCGTCGTTCACCGACCCACAGAACAAAGGGGCAATCTTCTTTGTTTGTCATCTGATAAAGCTTGTCTCGACCTAAACCTGTATAAGCGACTGCTTCTTCAATAGACAGGTTGGTTTTGTGCCAGATTGGGACTTCGTACCTTTTCCTTGATGAATGAATTGCTTCTTCTATATGCCGTAGCCTCCTCCTTTGGTTTTGTGGCTACAGCATACAGAAAAAATCAGATTGTGTTAATGATGCGATTATCTTGATCGCATACTTGACCTTTAGACTGAATACATCTTCGCAATGTACTCATCAAAGACCATCCTCTTTATCAGCCTTCGATTCCCAATCCATAGGACAAATGGGCAATTTTCACGACTCGTCATCTCACGTAGTTTGTCTCTACCAATGCCCGTGTAGGCGACAGCTTCTTCAATTGACAGGTTGGTTTTATGCCACAATGGGACATCGTACTTTGGGCGTTTACTGCTATTATTGTTATCGCTCATTTCCATATCCCCTTTCAAAAGCGGTACGCTTATCGTACACGACATAATCCCAGCCCATGTTTTCGCACTTATCGCATTTTTCTTTTGCAGCCGCAAGCGGATCAAGTCTGCGTATTACCAAGTTGCTGTCGCCCATATAGTCTTTCAGGCACTTAGGACACAGACAGCGTATGTCACCTGCCCGTTCACGGTTGTAAAACCAAAGGCCAAAGGTCTTTTTCAGCGCGATATTGATCTTTTTCCAGATGTACTCGTCATCTACAAAGCCGATATGGTTTGTGAGCTGCAACTTGTTCACAGCGCTGATTTGTTCAATCATAACCATCGATGGCTTTGCGAGACCGAACGCCTCACCCAAGATAATGTGGGAAGGAAGATACTGCTTCTTTATTACGGTAGTAATGGCAGCAACGATGATAGTCGGTGCCTTTACATTGAAGTTGTCAGCCTGAAGCACTAAAACAGGTCTTTTGCCGCTTTGAATAGAACCTTCTCTCACTCCATAATCAAAGAAATAGATGTCTCCTCGTTTGATTTTGTTTGATGTAATGTCCACTGTATTTGCCTCTCAATGCTTAAGATAAGGGTATTTCATATCCGGATTAGAAATTGTCCCTTTCACCTATTTGCAATGGGAGACCACTTTTGTACCCCCTCAAGCAAGATATTTTTTTAGATTTTCTACAGCGGCGGCAATGGATTTCTGAATTTTGGTGAAGCCAACTCCCTCATCTTCAGCAATCTCACGCATTGTTTTCCCTTGAAAGTAGTATGCGTAAACCCTTCTTTGCTGGATAGGCGTTAATCGTGCAATAGCGATACGTAACTTCTCTGTCCAAATCCTCAGATTTACCTTTTCAAATAGATTGTCTACCGTCATTTCAGGGTGAAAAAAGCCGGAGAGTTCATCTGTTGCATTGTATTGATCCTGAAAGAGCTTTGAGCGCATTTCATGCTTGTGCTCATTCTGATTGAACTTATGTATCGTTTGTCCCTGCTCTGGGTTCAAGACAATATAGGGCGTATATTTCTCAATGAAGCCGGCATATTTCGTATTGATCTCGCTTTCAGTTAAGTCGGTTATAATAGCCCATTGCGTCTTCTCCGAGAAACCCGGATATTCATATTTCAGGTTGATGACCTTGCAGTCCTTTGCAAAGGCGGCTTCAAGGTCGGTGTTCATCATGTTGTAGTCTGCCATATTCGTAATCTCCTTAAAATTTTGATTTGTGTTTTCGGTCAATCAAAATCGGAGGTCACGGATACCGGGCAATGGCGCTCAGCCAATAAAAAACGCTCATCAGAATTCCTTTCTCGGAACCTGATGAGCGTTAAAAATAAAGCCACCTGATGCGTTGCCATAATGCCACACGAATAGAACCAGTCAGCCTATAAAGGCTGATACTATGGTTCTAAATCAAGTGGCACATGGGAAGTCAACGCATCAAGCGGCTCCGGGGCACTAAGCTTGCTTTATTTCAATTATTCAGTTGTAATGTAATTTCACCGCTTCACTTCGATGACAAGCGGAATGATATAGGTGGGAAGATTACTTCTTCTCCGCAGTTCGGGCATTTCTCATCTGCATATCCGTGGTTTCCCTTGTAAATCGTCGTTATCTTATGCCCGCAATAGGGGCAGAGCCTTGCTACTTTCATCTGCGCCCTGCAATGTATTTTCAGCCTTTCCTGCTCGGTCTTTACCTGCTCGTAAAGCTCCGGGTTAGCACGCTGAACATCTACTTTTGCCATTTTACATACCTCCCTCATATTCAACATCTATGATGCTAATATTATCATTATTATTAATTAATAAAAGAAAAAAAGTTCATTCTGCTAATAT
>CAYWQL010000048.1:0-2540 GCA_964460755.1 uncultured Oscillospiraceae bacterium
GCGTTGTAGGGGAGCTTGTCAACACCGACCGCATTATGCGAGATTCGTTCTGGGTAGGTGTCTATCCCGGAATGACTGATGAAATGATAGATTATATGGCGGATGTTGTGCTTAAGGCGGTTTATGAGAAATGAGTGAATGGTGGCGAAAGCTGAAAACAGCCGACCCACAAGAGCTGAAAGCTCTGCTGTGGCAGTTTATTAAGTTTTGTATTGTTGGGGTAAGCAACACCGCGATATCTCTTGCAATATACTATGTTTTCATTTTCATAAACAAGGATTTATACATCTGGGGAAATACCATCGGATTTATTGTCAGCGTATTCAATGCGTTTTACTGGGGAAATCGCGTGGTCTTTAAAAGTGAAGACAACACCCCGAAGGAACTCCTCAAACGTTTGGCAAAAAGCTATATCACATATGGCGGCACCTTTCTGCTCGGGACACTTCTGCTCTATCTTGAGGTCAATTATTGGGGGATTTCCGAGTGGCTTGCGCCCGTTATCAATCTAATAATAACGATACCATTAAATTATCTGATAAATAAATTTTGGACGTTCGGTAAAAAATAGCTTTGGGCACGAGCAACCGTTCGGTTGAATACAGCGGTTTTTTTATTCAGATGCCGCAACGGCAATCTGTTTTTGCGGCTTCGTGTTGTGCCCGATATGCTCGGTGGCACAGACTGAACAGACTTAGTATGTTCGCACTTTAAAAATTTCGGAGAGGCTGTTAAGAATGAAAAAAACAAGGCTTTTGGACTGCACTCTACGCGACGGCGGCTATATCAACGACTGGGAATTCGGCAACGACGTGCTCAAGAGCATCTTTGAGAGACAGGTTAGCTCGGGAGTTGATGTCATTGAGGTTGGTTTTCTTGATGAGCGGCGGGAATTTGACGTCAATCGAAGCATAATGCCAGACTCTGCGAGCGTCGAAAAGATATTCGGTAGGTTAGATAAGGGCAACGCCATTGTCGTGGCGATGATAGATTACGGCACATGCGACGTCAAGCACCTTCAGCCCTGCTCAGAGAGCTATCTTGACGGCATTCGGGTAATATTCAAAAAGCAGAAAATGCATGAGGCTATAGAATACTGCAAGCAGGTGAAGGCGCTGGGCTACAAGATGTTCACGCAGGCCGTATCTATTACAAGCTATAGCGATGAGGAGCTGCTCGAGCTTGTGGGTCTGGTGAACGAGCTGGACCCGTTTGCGGTTTCTATGGTCGATACATACGGACTGCTGCATCAGGACAACCTTATGCATATTTTCAAAACCATAGACAGGTATCTCTCGCCGGGAATCTGTCTTGCATATCATGGGCACAACAATTTTCAGCTCGGATATTCCAACAGTATAGAGATACTGAATACAAACACGCAGCGCGATATCCTGGTGGACGGCTCGCTGTACGGAATGGGCAAGAGTGCAGGAAACGCCCCGATTGAATTGCTCGCTACATATATGAATGAAAATATGGGAAAGCATTACGACGTAAGCCAGATGCTTGAGGCGATTGAGGTCAATGTCCTGGACATTTTCCGCAAGACGCCGTGGGGCTACAATTTTCTTTATTTCATATCTTCGGCGAACAAATGTCACCCGAACTACGTTACTTTTCTTATGAACAAGCGCACCCTCTCTGTAAAATCAATAAATGACATTTTGTCGCGAATAGAGGGCGAAAAGAAGCTTCTATACGACAAGGAGCTGATAGACAAGCTGTATATTGAGTATCAGCGGAATGAATGCGACGATACGCAGGCACTCGCTGAGCTTAAGCATTTACTGGCCGGAAGGACGGTGCTCGCTCTGGGACCCGGACGCAGCATCGGCGAGGAAAGCGGCAAAATAAAGGAATACATCGAGAAAAACTCGCCCGTAGTTATTCCCATCAACTATATTCCAAACGGCTTCGCACAGTATATAGATTATCTGTTCATCGCCAATACAAAGCGATATAGCCAAGCGGCAACATCGCTCACGCAGATGCCGAAGCTGTCCATCATCGCCACATCCAACGTGACCAAGACTCAGGGACGGTTCGATTATGTGTTGAATTACAGCAAGTTGATAGACCTCGACACGGATATACCGGATAACTCTCTTGTCATGCTGCTGCGGATGCTTCGTTGTGTTGAGGTAAAAGAGGTGGCGCTTGCAGGGTTTGACGGCTATTCCGAGCATGAGATGAATTATTACAACACTAATATGGAATACAGCTTCGCGAAGGAAAAAGCACTGTACCTCAACAACTATGTTATGAGCGTATTGAGAAGTCAAGACATCCCCGCTGTGCATTTTGTGACGGCTTCCAAATACGAGGAGGAATGCAAATGAAAACAGCATTTGTCACCGGTGGTTCAAAAGGCATTGGACGGGCGATTTGCGAGCGTTTCACAACCGCTGGATATGAGGTTACCTCTCCGACGCGCGCGGAACTGAATTTGGCGGATGCCGATTCGGTAGAGCGTTATACAACGGTTCACCGCAATGACCGATTTGATGTGATAGTAAATGTTGCAGGCATAAATGAGC
>CAYWQL010000048.1:2640-3782 GCA_964460755.1 uncultured Oscillospiraceae bacterium
ATTATTCGCTTACCATTGAGCCCGATTATTGTTTTTTGGATGAATTGCTCACAAGACAGAACGCCTACTTTGTTATAGATAGCCGCGTGTATGAATTATACAAAAAAGAGTTTCAGACGATTCCCGAGAACAGGCTTTTCGTTATGATTGCAAATGAAGATAATAAGGTGATAGAAACGGCTCTCGCCATATGTTCGTCGATGACAAATATTTCAGCTAAACGAAATGCATGGCTTGTTTCTGTCGGCGGCGGAATAACGCAGGATGTTACGGGCTTTGTAGCAAGCACCCTTTATCGGGGGATACACTGGGCTTTTGTACCCACAACATTGCTTGCGGCGTGTGATTCCTGCATAGGCGGTAAAACATCGATAAACTACAAAGGCTTTAAGAATCTTTTAGGGACATTTTATCCGCCCGAGGAGATACATATTTGCACCGGATTTTTCAAAACACTTTCTGAGGAGGATTATCTCAGCGGCTTGGGTGAAGTATTCAAGTTTAATTTTCTGTGCGGAGAAGAAGGTGTAGAGTCCATTGAGGCTAATATCCGTGCGCTTCTTGTGCGTGATGAGACAGTTGTATCACGATTTACAAAAAAATCTCTTGAATATAAAAAGAAGTACATCGAGCAGGACGAATTTGATCGCGGGGTGAGAGTCTATCTCAACTTTGCTCATACATTCGCGCACGCTTTCGAATCACTCAGCGAATATGAGATTCGGCACGGGACGGCTGTTGCAATCGGCACTATAGTCGCAAATAGGATTTCGTGCGGTCGTGGTATGCTTCCGCTTTCTCAGGTTGAGAGAATGGAGGCGCTGCTGAAACAGATTATTCCGGCTCCGGTTTTTATCAAATGGTCTCAGGATGAAATTGTTCGAGTTGTACGCAAGGATAAAAAACAGATTGATTCGGCTTTAACCGCGGTACTTATCGACAAGGATGCCACCCCACACATAGTGCATGATTTGACGGCACACGAAATGATGGCGGCAATAGATTGCGCGTCTCAAGTGATAAACGCAGAACAGGGAAGGAGTTAGATTGGCGTGCGTATTTCTGATTATATTTCGGATTTTCTTGCCGACAACGGCATAAATGATGTTTTTATGTTAACCGGCGGTGGAGCCATGCATCTT